>JBBREZ010000053.1:0-20733 GCA_038225095.1 Caldilineales bacterium | reverse complement strand
GACGCGTGGCGCAACACGGCCAGGCCCGCGGCCAAACCACTCTTCATATCGAGCGCACCGCGTCCCGGCAGAAAATCGCCTGAGCGCAAATCGGCCAGCGCCTGTGCATCGGCTGGTTGTATACTCCGTTCCAACTCGTCGATCAGGCGCGGCAACAGCGCCGCTGGGTCATAGGCCCACGGCTGTAATTCGCCATAATTCTCAATGCTGACCACATCATAATGGCCCGCCAGCACAATGGTCTGCGCGGTTGCACCGCGCACTAAGGCAAAAAGATTCTCGCGTTGATGCAGATCATTCAGCGTAGGCATCCGGCGCAGCTGAGTTGGCCGCGTTTGAAAATAGGGCCACACCACCATTTGATCGGCTAGTTTTTGCGCAAAACTCGTCTCGCCGGCGCTATTGGTCAGGCTCGGCATCTGGACAAGAGCCAACGTGAGCGCATGTACATCCGCATACCATGTTTGCATTTTTATAGCCTTTTTCCTTTGCGGAAATATACCCGAAGCCATACCTGTCCCTTGTATCTATACCGGTAGCGCTACTCTGGAAGTGGGGCTAAGCTGAGCAGGATTGCTTGTAGCAAAATATAACTATTGCAAAATGAAGGAGAAATACCATGAACACACCAACGACCAGAACGACTAGCAGCCCATTCGGAGGGGCTTTGACCTCCGGCATCATCTCGTTAATTGTAAATTTAATTGTAGCCTATGTGATTTCCAGGATCTTCCCAACAGCTGACCTTGGTTGGGCGCTTACCCTAGTTGCGATTACATCGCTCTTTGCCGGTTTCTTTGGTTATTTCGGAGCCTTTCGGCAAGCAAGCACCCTCTAGATTTCGCAGGAATGAATCCCGCGCCTGACAGTAGGAAGTCGCGCCCAAGGGGCACCCGGCGACTAAGATTCCTAGTCGAAGGCGACTTCCTACTGTCAGTGGCCAAATTTCATTTGCGCCCTAAAAATTACAATGAATTGCATACCTATTTTACACGTTACCATCCAACACCACAATCTCACCGCGTCCCCCGTCGATGCGCACGCGCTGCCCGGTCTGTAAACGCGATGTCGCTTCATGCACGCCCACCACGGCTGGGATGCCATATTCGCGCGCAACCACTGAGCCATGCGTCATCAAGCCACCCACTTCCATCACCAGGCCACCGGCGGCCAAGAAAAGTGGCGTCCAGGCTGGATCAGTGCCTGGACAAACAAGAATCTCGCCGGGTGCTAATTGACTGGTATGTGGATCAAAAACTACATGCACGATGCCTTCCACGACACCGGGTGAGACCGGCGTACCGGTGAAGACGCCTGCTTGCGCCGGTCCTGCGGATCGCACCCCGCCGTAAAAAGCCCGTCCATCACTCAACAGAACGCGCGGGATTTGGCGGCGCAACTTTTCGCGTTCATACAGCGCGCGCCGTTCAATAACCAGCGCTTTCCAATTGATCGCATAGCCCGCCGCCAGCCCTTTCAGTTCAGCTAGATGCAGGAAGAAAATATCATCGGGGCGTTCCAGCACCGCTTGTTGCACTAATTCTGCGCCGCTCTGCAATAAGGCCTGACGCACAATCCCCATCATCTGAATCACGAAAAACTTGGGGCTTTCGCGTAACCCAGCTAACGCTCGCATCCGCTGCGCCATCCAACGCACAAGTTGCGCTTTGCGGGCACCGCCCGGCTCGCGCTGCAAATCGGCGATTAAGTCATCAATCACTTGTTGCGCAATCGTTTCGCCACGTCGGAATTGGGCATCGGGCGCTAGTGCTGGGTCGGTGATCTGCAAGTAGCTTTGCATCATCTGCATCACTTGAACCGGATTTTCGCGCCAGCGGGTACGCCCCAGGTCAATTTCCGCCACGCCACGCATGCCATAGCGTTTGAGGAAGCCGGCGACGGCATCTTGCGCGGTCTTGGGCAAATTTTGGGCCAGATACTGTTGGGCTAAGGTGGCGGCGTCATGCGCTTGGAAATGGGCAAACGCCGCTGCATCCCCGCGAATATTTTGCGCTGTCGACCAGAGCACCAGATCCATCTCGGTCGTCACATTGTGCGGCAGGCCGCGCGTCATCTCCAATACCCGCTGTTTTTGTTGTTCATCCGCCGCCCAGGTCTGATTGGCAACTGCCAATAGGCGGTTCATCATCAACAAACCGGCGGGGAAGCGGTCAAGCATCTGCGGCAAAACAATGCCCACTTCGCGCATGAACCCATCTTCAAAAAGTGCAATCCGTTCTGGCAAAGTCGTCGCTGCGGCGGCCCGCACTTCGACACGCCGCAAGGTCAGTTCGATTTGCTGCTGCAAGGTTGCCCAACTTTGGTCAGGCCACAACAAACTATGCATGACGCCTACCAAGCGGGGCAGCAGAAAATTAGCCATATGGCATAACGTAGTCAGTGAAGGCAAGCCGGTCGCGGCGGCACCTGGCTCCTGTAACACCTGGTCCAAAGCTTGCCGGATGCCTGGCTCAATCACGCTAGTGACGTTCTCGAGCAGCTTACGGCCTACTTTATTTTGTACCAACGCTGTTACCTTAGGCCAGAGTCGTTCGCCTGCGGTTTGCAATGTCGTTTGCGTCGCTGACGGCATCGAAACACCAAAGAGTCCCGCCATCGCTGAAAAAATCGCCGCCATGCCATCGCGTCCCAAAGGCGTAATCGGGTCGAGCATGCCCTGGATCGCGCCGAATGAGATAAAAACATCCAACGGTTCAGCCGTCACCCCAACCGGCGCCGGGAAAAGCGAAGTGATCGGCCGCGCCTGCAACAAGTAAAGCTGCTGATTGGCCCAGGCCCATTCGATATCCTGCGGCACCTGATAGAAATCAGCCACTTGGCGACCTAACGCCACCAACTGCACAATTGCTGCGTCAGATAAGGCTTGCTGTTGGGCGCAATCCTGGTGCACGGTAACGGTGCCACCGCCCGTTTCACTCTGAATCATCAGTGCTTTTGCGCCTAAGGTCTTGCTGATCAGGCGGCCGCTCGCCGTGTCCACCACATAATGATCCGGCTCGACTTGCCCCGAAACCAAGGCTTCGCCCAGGCCCAACGTGGCGTCAATCGTCGTTTCACTGCGTTTGCCAGTTAGCGGATTGGCAGTAAAGAGCACCCCAGATGCTTCGCTCTGTACCATTTCCTGCACGACCACCGCCAAGGCGACATCATGCTGGGCAATGCCATTACGGGCGCGATAGCCAATCGCGCGTGCGGTCCATAAGCTGCCCCAGCAATTGACCACAGCCTTTAACAATGTCGCTTCACCCAAGATGTTCAGATATGTGTCTTGTTGGCCGGCAAAGGACATATCGGGCAGATCCTCGGCCGTGGCGGACGAGCGCACAGCCACGGGTGGTTGACCCAACTTTTGATAAGCCGCGCGCAGCTCGTCGGCCAGACCCGGCGGGATGTTACCCGCACCAAAGCGCGCGCGAATTTCTGCTGATGCCACTTCGAGTGAGGCAGGATCGACCGGATTCGCCTGCGCCACGATCGTCTGCACCCAGGCATCCAACTGGTTAATCGCCACAAACTCAGCATAAGCCTGGGTCGTGACGAGAAAGCCACCCGGCACCGGAAAATGGTTGCGCGCTAGCTTTGCCAAATTCGCCCCCTTGCCACCCACCAAGGTCAACATAGCCGCTGGTGAAGCTAACCCTAGTATCGCCTTTGTCGGTATAACCTTGACTTCTCCCATCGTTGTCACTCCTTTCCAGGCTGATCTGGCCATAAAAGACCGCGCATGAGCACTTCAATAAAATCATCAATATTGCCCATCTGCTGCGGCAGCATTGGGATTTTGGCGAATAGAGTTTCGGTGATAAAGAAACCCATCAGCATACTCAAAAAAACGCGCATCACAACGAGCGGGGGCAAGGGGCGCAAGCGATGGTCCAATGCCAGTAAGCGTTGTGCAAACTGACCAACCCGCGGCAATAGTGATGCGAATAACTCGGGTAAATGCGCACCCTTGCACTCGACCAACTCAATCAAGAAAATATTCAGTAAGGCAGGCCGCGCCTTGATCGCCGCATAAAAACGCTGGGCGGCATCGCGCATCAAACTTTCAAACGAAATTCCTTGCGCATCGGCCAATTCTGGCACAATCACATTCAGCGGATGGTATTGTAAGATCACCGCCTTCAGAATCTCTTCTTTGCTGGCGAAATGATTATAAATGCCGCCCACAGCTAAATTGGCCGCCTGGGCAATCTGCCGCATCGACGTACCATGATAGCCATTGGCTGCAAACTGTTGCAAGGCCGCTTCGAGCAATAGTTCGCGGGTCTGTTGACCTTTACTGCTTCTTTGTGCCATGATCTATCATTTCTTCAACAAATAAAAATGAACGTTCATTCATTTTTCTCTAAATCCTACTATAACATGGGTTTAGAGTGCTGTCAATCCCCAACCGCAGAATGGAGCAATCCTTAAAACTATCGAAAAATCTATGCCAAATAAAGTCTGCAGCGTGACGGCGCAACGGCGGGCATAGGTGAAGCCACCGCGTTCGCACTTGCCCAACGTGGCGCGACAACCGTAGTGGTCGGGCGCAACCCACGCGTTGATTTTCTTCAATCTGACCTCTCTTCTCTGTAACAAGTTCGTCAGTTGGTGGCGCGATTTAAAGAGCGACACGACCATCTTGACGCTCTCATCAATAACGCAGGCGGCGTGTTTTTCAAACGCCAGTTAAGCGTGGATGGAATAGAGATGAAGTTCGCACTCAATCACCTGAGCAGTTTTCTTCTGACGAATCTGCTTCTTGACACTCTTAAAAATTCCCCTCCTTCTCGTATCATCAATTATCTCTTCCTGTAGGCAAAAACAAATCGAAGTCAACTAATCGAGGAGGTCGCATGCTCTACTGCGCCACTGGCGGCATGAGAGCATGCCTAGTCCGCCTTGTATCAGGTTTAAATGTTTCCGCTATAAGTTGATCTAAGCTATGTTGGCTGAAGTTGAACACGCTAAACCCAATCACGCGGCCATCCGTGGTACGGCGCTCAAATAAATCGTCATCGCTCTCTTCCATAGATGCCGGCGCATCTTCAAACAATACCTCTAAATAGTCGCCTCACGATCATACCTTTGTTGCAAAAAACGCTTCCACTATTTCTGTATGCAATGAAAAAGCGAGTTCCGCCGGTTCTGTAAGAATAACGCGTTCGCTCGCTTCGGATGTGGGAATAAAAGTCGGCAGATTCGCAGCGCTCAGGTTCTGGGCAAGCCCAAAGATCAGGACTGTGCCATCCGGCGCGCTATGAACACGAAACTCTTGGACGGTGTGCGGATCAAGCGTAATGCCGGCTTCTTCGTGCAGCTCGCGAGCAGCAGCCGCTTGCCATGATTCGCCCAATTCGATGTAGCCACCGGGTAACGCCAATTGCCCTTGCCGCGGCTGGATCGCACGGCGAATGACCAAGAGGCCATTGTCCACTGGCAATAATAAGACCGCCACCGGCAACGGGTTCTGGAAAGTCATATTATGGCAATGCACACACCGGCGCGGCCACGCTTGATCAACGGCAAATGGTTGCCCGCAATAGGAACAATAACTGTTTTTCGTAAAAGTCTGCTGCATGCTTGCTTCTCGCTTTATCAGGTTTATTCACCACACTAATTCATTGACCTTTTACTCTGTCCGCTCAATTTTGACGGCTTTTTTGGCGCGTACATCATACAGATCGACGCGACGATCGTAGAGGTGGCGCACGCTGGCCAGATCACGCTGTTGTGCCAGGCTGGTCAAATCCAGATCAGTGATAATCACGGTTTCGACGTTTGGTTCAGCTTCGCCAGCGGTGGCGCTGGGCGGAAAGGCAAAGTCGCTGGGCGTAAAGACGGCGGCCTGACCATAATTAATCAGATAGTTTTTGACGGTCGGCAAATTGCCCACGTTGCCTGTGATGACCGTATACACAAAATTTTCGACAGCGCGGGCCTGCGCCGTATAGCGCACCCGATCATAGGCTTTCTTTTCATCTGTACTGAAAGGCACAAAAATAATCTCGGCGCCAGAGAGCGTCTGCAAGCGTGAGACTTCTGGAAACTCAATGTCGTAAGAGACCTGAATCGCAATACGCGCCAGCGGTGTATCAAAAACTTTGATCTCTTCACCCGGCTCAATCCCAAAATCCTTGCGTTCATTCGGCGGGATGTGCAAGGCATCCTGCGTATAGACGCTGCCACTTGGGGTAAAGAGATGGGCCACATTGTACACCTTATCGTTGCGGATCACCGGTTGCGAGCCGCCGATAATGTAAAGTCCACGCTCCACGGCCGCGCGCGTAAACATATCAATATAGCGATCAGTCATACTGGCAAGTTGCATAATGGCCTTGCGCGAATCCAGGTCGGAAGGCATCAGGCTGAAAAGTTGCGCCGTAAACAGTTCGGGAAAGACCAAAAAGTGGCAATGGTAGGTGTCGGCCGTGTCAACAAAAAACATCACGGTCTGCTCGAATTCTTCCCAGGAGCGAATCGGACGCATCAAATATTGGGCGGCGCAGATGCGAATTTTGCGTACCGGTCGTTGCAACGGCGCCGCCGCAATTTGCCGCTTCTCCGGTTGATAATTAGGGTTAGGCATCTCCAGCCAAGTCGAATAGTTGAGGCTGGAATCGTCCCACAAGAAGTCGAGCAAGACGCGACCCACTTGATAGCCCGCCTTGAGATGCGCGGCCAAGGATGGATCTTTGATCTCGCCCTTCAATACCCTTTCGACATACTCTTCAGCCGTCATTTTGCCAGCGACGGCGTTATAGCCAGGAATGCGCCCATAGGCCACCATGCGCCGCAAATTGTAACGCCGCATTAAGCGCTTGCGTTGTTCGTAGAGTAAACCGGCAATACCCAGACCGCGATAGGCCGGATCAACCCCAATATCAGCCCCATACAGCGTATCACCGCTGGGATCGTGCGTGGCAAAAGTGCCACCGCCAGTAATTTCCTCATACGTATACGAGTGCGCGTTATCGTCCAGTTGGACGATCAACGCGGTCGCATAGCCAACGACCTGGTCGTTGACTTCGGCCAAAAACTGGCCTTCAGGAAAGGCGGCAAATTGCATCTCATAAAAACGGGCCGTGTAGTAGGCTTCCTCTTCATATTCAGGATAGGCTGCGCGGTGACAGGCGATCACACCTTGGATGTCTTCGTAACGCCAAGTGCGCACCTTAACCTTGGGCCGTTTCGTTTTAGTTGTTTTGCTTTTCGTCGTGAGACTCATAAATCGCTTTCGTAGGAAAAGATGATGGCATTGACGATGGTGAAAGTCTGAAAAGGTCATCTCAGCAGCGAATGTGACCCAAGGCCGTCAATTACTGGTAAATAGGTAAACAAGTAATACAGGTAGACAGAGACTTTCTCCGTATCTACCTGCTTACCTGTATGACCTGTCTACCTAGACATCAGTCACTTCATTCCATTGATTATTTTCGGCGTTATCTTCGCTGACAGGTCGTTCTGCCCAGGCGCGTTTATAGATGCGCCGTGTCACTTCGTAGGTAAAACCACGACGACTCAGGAAACTGCTGAGTTTCTTAAAAAATTCTTGTTGCTCCAGCGCTTGCCAACGCGGCAATTTAGGCTCGATTGCCGCCCAGGCCGCCGCATCATCATCGACGGTTTCAACCAGATCGTTGATCACGGTATTATCCACGCCTTTTTGGCGTAACTCGTAGCGCAAAGCTCGCGAACTGCGCGGGCGAGTGTGCTCGCGATTGTCTACCCACAGCCGGGCAAAGGCTTCGTCATCCAAATATTTTTCGGCCAACAATCTTTGTACGACTTCTTCGATCACCGGCGGCTCAAATTCTTTTTCGCGCAGATATTGTTCGATTTCCGCTCGACTACGCGAACGAAAACCTAAAAAATAGAGCGCCTTGGTATACGCCCGCTGCCGCTCATCCGTCTGTTTCAATTGCTCGATCTCGGCTTCGCTCAGTTGTTGGCCTTTGCGAAGATTCAGCGCGGCATTCAGCGTGATCGCAAAAGCAAATTGCTCATCCAGAAAAACGTTGACGCGCGTTTTGTCCTTTGCTTGAATTTTAAGCGATGTAATTATATTTGACATTCTACTAGTATAAAACAAAAGTTCTAATCACTCAAGTGGCGTGGGCCGAGGAGGTAGGGCCATCGCGAACTTTGCTTACGACTCGACCAAGAGCTGACCGGTGCGCTGCGCCTGTGTTTGGTTGCACCCACTGAAGGGAGAGCGGCGCACCGGTCAGCTCTGAAGTTCGCGATTACCCTACCCAAGTGGTCACAAACTGCACCAGCGTCTTGAGCACATTATCAAAAACGCTTAACCGGGCCACTTCATAGCCATGACTATTCTCACGCACATGACCAAAACAAGCGATGCGCTGGGTCAACCCTGCCGCATAGACCAGGCTGGCATCGCTGGCCGCCCGCGCATAAGCGACCGGTTGCAATTCTGTGCCCACCGTACGGGCCGCTTGACACAAATCGCGCAGCAATAGCTGATCATAGGGTGCGCTCGAATCAAAACTCCAGATACCTGGTCGGCTGTCGAGCACCAGCGGCGTGCCCGGCGGCATTGGGCAACCATCCACGGCAATGAAAATTTCTGGTTGCTCGCGCTGTGCCAAGATTTTCGCGCCCAGACCGCCAACTTCTTCACCCACAGTAAAGGCCACGATCGTAGGAAAAGTCGGCTGCAAAGTTTCGCGCTGCAAAGTTTCCAACAAGCGTAATAAGGCGACCACGCCCATGCGGTCATCAAATGTCCATGCGCCAACCAATGGATCGGCTGGATTGCCAAAGAGGATTGGACCGCAAACGGCACGCGCGGGCACCGCCTGTGAACCAGGGCGCACGCCAACTTGGGCCAATTGTGCAGGCGACAAACCGGTCAACACGCGCACATTTGACCATTCAACTGCTTGGTTGGTGGCGGTCGTATGCGTCGATCCCATCGAGAGCACGCCGGTAATGGTGCCTGCATCGCCCAATATCTCGACCGGTCCCTCGCCATGTTTCCAGGGATAAAGACCGCCAGAGCGATCCACGCGCAACGAACCGTCCGCATCCACGCGCGTGACGACCATACCGATCTCGTCCATGTGCGAGGCATAGCAACAGAGTGGACCATCCAGCTTGCCCACCAGCCGCACAAACACATTACCCGCAGCATCGGTCTGGTGGGTGTAGCCCCAACCGTCCAGTTTAGCGCGGATAAGCGCAGCGATACCTGCTTCTCGGCTAGAAGGCGAAGGGATGGCGAGCAGTTCGGTGAAGAGGGTAAGGGCTGGGTGATTGGTGTTCATAGGATGACTCCTTTCGAGTGGGTGTTCTATATTGACATTCTGGAATCTTATTCCTATACTTCGATTATGGCAAAGGACATAATTCACGACGCAGTTAAGAACGCCCTGATCAAAGATGGCTGGAGGATCACGCACGATCCCTATAACATTCGCTATCTGACGGTTAAGCTAGCGGCGGATTTAGGCGCCGAACGTCCAGTCGCGGCGGAGCGTGCTGGGCAAAAAATCGTTGTGGAAATCAAGAGTTTTGCGGGTCTGTCTCCGATTCAAGATTTGAAACTTGCCCTTGGTCAGTATGTGCTTTATCTGGGCTATCTTGAAGTTACCGAGCCGGACCGCAAGCTTTACTTAGCTGTCGATCACCTGATCTACCATGAATTTCTAGAGCAAGAAGCGATTGAATTCATTCGACGCCACTATCAAATCGCGATGTTGGTGGTTAATATTGATGCAGAGGAGGTTGTCAAATGGATCGATTAACGAAATACCGAATGTTGATCAAGCAATTGCTGACCGAACAAGCACGACAGATGGAGGCGCAACCTGTCGCAGGCGTGGAAACTGAACTTGTTTTCGATGAGACGCATGACAACTATATGCTGGTTGTCGTGGGCTGGTCGCCCAAACAAGGACGGGTGCGCGGCGCGACCTTATATGTTCGTCTGCGCAATGGCAAATTCTGGATTGAAGAGGAGTGGACCGAAGAGGGCATCGCCACCCATTTGTTAGAAGCTGGCGTACCAAAAGAGGATATTGTCCTCGCCTTCTATCACCCTGACAGGCGACCGTATACAGAGTTTGCGGTGGCGTGAAGGACAACAACGGATTTAGACAGGAACGAATAAGGCTGACATGAGCGGATACAACAAATGTCAGCCTTCACCAATTTCTGGCCTTTGTTGTATCCGCTCATGTCAGCATCCGTTGTTGTCAACTGTTACAAGAACTCAAGGAAAGTCAGGCGGAGGCTTACTTGTTCGTAGTCTAACCCAGGCTTTCCTACAGATTTGCGACATCATAGCCACGTTCGCCCAATAGTGTTGTTGCCTGAGCGCGTACGAGCATAACATGATCGGCGCGTTCGAGAAGACGTTTAGCTTCGTCCTGTTCAGACAAGGTTAATCCCTCAGCCTGACGTTTGAAGATCAGGCTTTGCATGCGCTCGTTGTCCTCAGGCGCGACCCTCATCTGCGCTGCCGCCCACAATTCGTCATCGTTAAGATAGACAAGCTGCGCCATTGCATCCAATCTGCTGTCAGGAGCGTCTACCGTAGTTGACAATGGTGCAGGCTTTTTTATTTTAGGCGATACTCGTTCCATGCCAGATGAGGTCCATCAAATAATAGAGCCACTTCATTCAAAAGGTTGCGCCCTAGGATGCCCATCTCCTGGTCAATCAGCAAGAACTGGCCGCGAAACATACGCCGGCAGAAAACGAGCTCTAATTGGACAGCTGCGGCAACGGTTGTTTGACCTGTAAAGCTCATCAACTCGTAATCCTGGTTTTGTATGATATCCAAACCTAAGCGGCTGACGACTGCTTGCGGCACTAATGTTACATCCGCACCCGAATCTAGTTGCATGGGAACAGCTACCCACGTTGCGCCCGTCAGCCGATTACGCAGCGTGACATAGGCCACAGGGGCAGGCGGATCAAAATCGCTCGCGTTATAGGCTGGCATGGTCAGGCTCAACGATTACTTCCATTTGGAAATCGGCTGCTTGTTCCCGATGCACCAAACGGGGACTAACCACCCGCACGCGCTTGGGGTGAGTCTTTGATGGGGTTTGGCGTTGCGCCTGGTTCGCTTCAACGTTCGCTGCGCTCTGGGCACCGTTGTATTCACGCTTGACTCGTAAAAAAGCTGCAAACTCGGCTAAGAGCTTCAAGCTATCTGGCGGTAAGAATTCCAGCGTTGCCGTGATTTCATGCTTCAGCATTTGTGGATCTTGCATGGTAACAGTTCTCCTTTTCTCAAACATTTTACGGCCATTTTACCATACACGATCTGACTGTCAAGCATATGTGGTTAGCTGATTTGTTGTCATTGACACTAAGTAACGTATCCAGCACGCAGTCGGTAGCGATACGCCGCGGACGGTGCTTGATCAAGAGATCGGCTGGTTCGTTGGCATCAGCGCCTTGAATTTGTCAACAGTGCCGAGCACGTTCGCGCAACCAGTATAGCATAAGCTTAAAAAAAACTGACCGCCTACGGCGGTGACTGGCAGGGGAGTTCCCCTGCACCCCTTTTGCCTCCTCCTCCGGCACAAACTCTTCGTATCCCTTGTTTTTAGAGAAAACAGAGAGCCAGGGCTTTTTCAGAGTGCAGAGAAAAACAGAGAACAGAGGGTCAACTGCCGGGGGACACCACCCGAAAACCGACATTGAAGTCCCGAACAAGCGGGAGGTTCCCGTAGCGATAGGCGCAACGCACGACGTAGCGGCGGTAGAGGAACGAACCGCCCCGCAACACGCGACCCTCGTCGCCGGTCAAGTCCTCACGGCCATCGTCGGCTTTATAGGGATAAGGTTGATATTTGCTGCTGGTCCATTCCCAAACGTTGCCTGCCATATCTAACACGCCATAGGGACTCTTGCCACTGGGGTAGCTGCCAACCTCAGTCGTATGGCCAATCTTGCCATTGTAGTTCAAAAATTGGTCAGTAGGCGCATCGTTACCCCACGGATAAATCCGCCCATCTACGCCGCGGGCGGCCTTTTCCCATTGCGCTTCAGTTGGCAGACCGCCCCCTACCCATTCAGCGTAAGTTTCGGCCTGATGCCAATCTACATCAGTAACGGGATAGTTGCCGGATTCAGGTTTGTCCCAACTGTCGTTCGCTGGCTTTGTACATTTTCCCGCATCTACGCATCGCTTGTACTGTTCATTGGTCACTTCGGTCTGCATGATCCAGAAACCAGGTACGCTAAAAGTTTGTTGAGGGCCTTCATTTTCAAAAATTGAGCGTTGGCAATCTTTATTAATTTTTTGGCATTCTTGCCAAGCGGCATCAATTTGCGCATCACTGCTGCCCATCGTGAACTCGCCTGCCGGCACATAAACAAAAGTGATGCCTTCAATTGTCTTTGTTGCACCGGCAGCGGGTTCAGCCGGAGTCGGCGTTTCTGTTGGCGTAGCGGTTGGCACAGGCGTACTCGTCGCCGTACTGGTCGGCGGGACAGTCAACGTTGGTGTATTGGTCAAAGTCGCCGTAGCCGTGGGCGTCACGACACGCGTCGGCGTTACAGTGGATGTAGCCGTGGGGGTCAATGTCAGGGTTGCCGTCGGCGTCATGATGGCTGTGGGCGCGAGCCCGGTTTTCGTCGCGGCGGCGGACGTTTGCATCGCCCAGACTATCTGCGTGGTCGCCGTTGAATTTGGCGTGGCGGTCGCGCTCACTGTGGTGGGGGTAAACGTAGCTGTGAGCGTGGACGTGATCGTTGGCGTGACGGTGGGTGGGGTCACAATATTCACAAAGAGACCCCGAATCGCCAGCCAGCCAAAACTCAACGCACCAATCAGAATACCCACGGCCAAAATCACGGCCAACAGCGTAGGCATCTGTAGCGTTCCGATTTGGACGATATGCTTGCCGACCGCAACATGCTGAGCGTTTTCGCCAATGTTGGCCGCGATCTTGTCGCCACTTATTTTGTCAGTGTGGTGCTTTTCACTCTCCCCAGCCACAGTGGGTTTCTCGGCAGGAAGCGTAGCCGCGGTTGTACTTTCCTCTGGTTGTGCAATCGCAAACAATTGCCCATTCTGCGCCCGCAAATAAAGCACCGGCGTGCCCCATTCTACATCGTTGCCCTCGGCATAAATTGCCTTGCGCGCTTCCGCCACCGCACCGTCCACCGGCTAACGGTCGGCCAGGGCGCTATAGAATTCGTGGGCAAAGGTGACGGCGGCCTGGTCGGTGATCTCAAACTGCATCGCGATCACGGCGGGGATGCCCTGTTGCACCAGCGTTTGCGCGACACCCGCAAACGGGTCGCTTTGCGCCGTGCGCGCGCCTTCACAACTGTTGAGCACAGCCAGACGGAGCGAGCGGTGGTCATGCAGCAGCGCGCCGATATAGCTGCCAGCCACCAAGCGCACGAGGCCGTTTTCATTTTCCAGCAGCAGGACGCCTTCTTGTGTCTGCTGGTCAAAGCCGCCGTGGCCGACAAAGTGGAAAATGTGGTATTGCTCACGCCGCAACTGGCGTTGCAAACTGGTAAGCGTGGCCTTTTCCAAGCGCGTCAACGTAACCAGGCCGCGTTGCACCAGATCGGCCAGCGCGGCTTGGACCTTGCGCCATTCGCCGTCGACATCCAGTTGGCCCACGTCACGCGGGTTGGCAATCATGACCAGAATTTTTAACGGCGGCTGCACGGCCAACGGTTGGATGCGTTGCGGCAAGTCGAGATAGCGCACAACTGGCGTCGTGGCGGAGTGGGCGAAAAAACGATGGGACGACGTATCATAAAGATATTCCCAGGGGAGATCGGCCAAGGCTGATGCGTCGCTCAGGCGCAGGCGCAGGCGTAACCCTTGTTCAGAATTTTTATCCGTCTGTTGGTTGGCCACATCCAAACTGCGGCGCAGGCAATCGCGCACTGCATCATGAAAGATCGCCTCATACAATTTGCGGCCAAATTCTTGCGCGGCGCGGCCTTCCGTCGAATTCAGCCCGCGCACGCCCTGGCGCGGGCGACCCATTTTCAGGATGTAATTTTCTAGTTCAAAGGTGGAAAAGGGCAACGCAAATTCAACGCTGGCTTCACCGGCGGGCGAGCCCAGCACGCGCGCCCGATAACGGCCTGGCGCGGATTCGATTGCTTCGATAGAGAGGTCAAAATCCAGATAATTGATAGCCATCGTGGGGTTCCTGGCAAAATGGATTGGTTAAGGCCAGTGTACCACACAATGACAGCGAATTCAGAAAACAACGAATAGGATTTCCGGCAAGCGCATGGAGCATTCTAGACGTAGCGACCTATTCGTTTGTTTCTGAATTCGCTGTTCTTTCCTCACGGTAAGCGCACCTCCCCCAACATGACTACCCCAGCCGCCAATGCCTGCCCCCCCTTATCCATCGCCGGTAACCGCTGTCCACTAATGGCGTCATAAAGCCCAGCCGCGAGATGATAGCTACCTGGCGGCAAATGCGCAGGCAATGTTAACTGGTGCGTATCCGACACGACCTCACCCACCACCCAACGATCCGTGGCATAGCCGTGATTGGGTAGAGCATCCGACTGGGCGACAATTTGAGCTTTGTCATTGAGCAGATGCACAAACGCGGTATAACTGGTCTGCGATAGGGCTTGAGCCTGCCAAACCAGGGTCACACCGAGGATAGCTTTGTCAGCGATCGGCGGCGTCACGTTGTACCCCAACAACCGAATCGCTTCACCAAACGACGCGTCTACCGACTTTGCCAGCGTTGGCACAGCAAAATGCCGGGTAGATGGGCTAATGGTCAGCGTATGAAAAGCTACATGCTGTTTAGGCGTGGCAATTTCCAACTGATAATCACCGGGGGCGAGATCAGCGGGTAGCCGCATGCGCAACCGGCGACAGACCACTTCGCCGTCGTTCCACGTTGCGCCTGGTGCAAGCTCGCCGCTCCAAAGTGGTTGTATAACCTGTTGATTGGCAAGCTGCACGCCGATTTTCTGGTTGGCCAGCGCCTGATTGCCCCGCCAATCCAAATCAATCGTCAACGGTGCGCCCGCCTGCCAAGCAGCGCCGTCAACCGTATAAGCCAACAAGGTCAAATGGTCGCGCACCTGTAAATTGACAGGATTAGGCAATATAAATTGATCAGTTGGGTAAGCACGGATCGGCAAGGTCAGGTGGCCGGCCAGCGCCGTGTCACCCGCAGCATTCAGGCGCGGACGACGCTTGCCATTGGCAGCTAGTTCATACCAACCAACCTGGACGCGCACGTCTTCCCCACCGGCGCAACGGTCAGAAATTTCCGGGTAATAGCGGTCGATCACGCGCTCTCCCACGGACCATTCGGGCGTCACATAGCTGTCATTGCCAGGTAATTTGTCAATCTGACCCACAAGGCGTCCATTCATGTCCAATAAGTGAATGAACGTCGTCAGGCTGCGTCGGGTACGCGCTTCCGCCCGCCAGAAGAGGACGATCGCAGAGCTGCCCGGCGTAGTCTGCATGCCCAGGAGGGTAGGACCATCATCAAAATGCGCCTCCACCAAGTTGGTGGGCTGCAAAGTCATAGGCCAAGTGGCAAGGCGTCCAGCATCGATTTTGACGACACTGAGCAGCGGGCTGCCAAAGCGATTCAGCGTGTTTTCCACTTGCACACCCGGCCAAAATTTAGCCAGACGCGTAGCCTCTTTCGTTTTCTCGGCAGGGAAGGCATAAACGGCAGCCTTGCCCAGGGGGGGCAAAACCAATGTATCGGACATATCCAGCGACTTGACATACTTGCTGCTGCTAAGAAAAGCAACCGGCGGATGCTCTGCCCATAGCCGGTCAAAATAGACCTTATACGTGGCGGACAACTGATTCAGATAGTCGAGCGCATCCAGCTTATCGGCGTCGTACAGATAGTAGACCTCTGGCCGGCGTGGGAAGCGCACAAAATAATCGTAGCTGGCCAGGCTACCGCTCACCACCAAAATCAAGCCGGCCAGCGCCGCGCCCGCGTGCTTAGGAAGACGAGGGAAGCGCAAGCGGAGGTCAGTCAGCCAGGTTAGGCCCAGACCCGCCGCCAAAAAGATCGCGGGCAACGCAGGCAACGTGCGCGAATAATTCGGCGCGGCCTCGCTAAAGATCGACGGCGCAAGCATGACCAATGTCCACAGCGCCAACAGGAGTAAGGCGTCTACATCTGGATCGTCTACATCTGGATCGTCTACATCTGGATATGTGGCTCGACGGCGCAAACGGTTGCCCCAGAGCAGCAGGCCGATCGCAAACGGGATCGACATCAGCGGATCAAAAACGGGCCTACCGGCCAGGTTATGCGCCCACTCGCGGTCGCCTTGAAAGCTGAACATGCCCAGCACGCGCAGCACATTCTGTAGAAGCATCCACAAGGGTGAGTCGCCGCTCACTCGTCCAGCAAAAACCGAAACCTCGGCCGCATGGCCAATAAACCATTCGGGATGGTGATAGAATTCAAGGCCCAAAGGCAAAAAAATCAGAAAGGCCGGTACGCCTGTCACGAGCAGACCAAACAATGGATTATCTAGTGACCAACGTCGCTGTGCTGGGTAACGCCACCACAGCCAAAGCGCATAGCCGATCAGGACAAACGGCACGAAGCGTCCCGTTGGATGGGTCCAGACGCTGACACCAGTCAATAGGCCACAACCCACTAGTAACCAGAAATGCGGAGTGCGGAGTGCGGAATGCGGAGTGGTCTCCTTGTCTCCCAATCTCCTTGTCTCCCAATCTCCTTGTCTCCTTGTCTCCCCCGCATTCCCAGCCAATACAGCCCGAAGATGGCGCACAACAGCGGCGGCATCATAATCACGCGGATGCCGTAGTGGCTGAAGTGAATGTGCCATAAACTAAGCGCCAATGTTAGGCTGGTGAACGTGGCAATTTTCTGACTATGCTGTTGGAGCAAGCGGCGCAACAGAAGATAGGTGGCCGGAATCGCGGCAATGCCTGCCAACGCCGAGGCAAGCCGCAAGGTATAAATGTTTAGCCCAAAAAGCGCGGCCAACCCGGCCTGGTAATAGCTGTAAAGCGCCTCGCGCCCAGCATTGGCCGGCAGAAACAGGGGATGGTTGCCGTCCAAAATGTGACCAGCATCAATCGCGTTGAAGGCTTCGTCAAATTGAAAACCGGGTGGCACAACGCCCAATTTGTAAAAACGCAAAGTGGCAGCTAGCAACGTCACCGCTACTAAGAGCATCCAGTCGCGACGGGTCCAAGTCATGAGGTCATCAACAATCTTTTAGTATCCCAAAGTCAATGTGGCAAGCGACGTTTTACCCCACCCGCGCCCCAAGGGCGGTAGCCTTCTAGGCGCGCTCCCCTAGGAAGGGGGGACTGTATTTCATAGACGGGTGATCAGTTCCTCCCCAGCAGGGGGAGGTTAGGAGGGGGTCGAAATCTCCGCTTCCCAAATTCACATCAGTTTAGTGTCCAAAGCGCGGCAGCACGCGGCCGGTTTGCTGCCTATAGATACGGTATGCCTCACCAAAATGGTTGAGCAAACTTTGCTCTTCTTGGGGAACGCGCACCAGATAAAGCGGCAAAAAGCAGATGACACCAGCGAAACCAGCCAACCAATTGGGCAATAGGCAGATTTGCGCAAGGCCGGTCAACCAAAGCGCCGCGTAAATTGGGTGGCGAATGTAGCGATAGACGCCCTGTTGCACCAGCGAATGTGTTGACTGAATCGCCAAGGTTGATGACCATTGCGGCCCCAAATCGTGATGCGCGCGCCACAGTAAGGCCAAGGCGAACACCAAAATCGCAACGCCGACCCAGTGACCCCAGATTGGCAAGTGAACATTAGCGAAGTCCAGCCATCCGGTAGACAGGTATGTTGTCAGCATGTAGAGGACAGGAATAATTTCCAATCCCGCAAACGCGACCATATCGAACAGGACGCCCGCTCGCGTAAGGCGATCTTCAAACACGCTCGCTTGTTGGCTGTTCTGCCGTTGGCGCCGCTGATAGGGTAGCCGAATCAGTTCTTCCACCAGCAGGCCAACGAGAAAAATCCATATAAAAATGACTGTACTTCCTCTCTAGATAACCGCACCTTTACACAAAAAACAGGTTATGGCTTGCGCACCCCGATTGTATCACCGATCTCCACCAACGCCAGCACCAGCGGTTGATTGGAAGTTGGTGTCTGCCCGCGCACATAAGCGAGCAAAGTTGGGGTGGTTGGTTCATACACTCCCACCGTAACGCGATAGACGCCTGTGCCAAGCTTGGCCGGTAGGGGCAGCGCCATGAAGCCTGGTTTCTCGTCACCCGCATGCCAGGTGCTTGGCGGCAACAGCGGACCAATCGGATAGTCATCGCGTTGGCTGACCACGTTGCCGCCCGCATCCAACAGGCGCAAGGTCACCCGGTAATCAAGCGTGGGTTTTACAACGGCGCGCCAATTTAATTGCCCAAGTAATAGCTGTGCGCCATTCATGCCGGCCTTGGTCAGCGTAACATTGGCGGATTTCAGCAATAATTCTTTTGTCCAAAGCGCGTCCACTTCGGACTTTACGTTGGCATGGACAAAATGCGGGCTGGCAAAATAGCAAAGCTGGACATCCAGCCAAGCTTGGCAATCTTCTTTATAGGCCACAGCCGTCAAATATTTAGCGACGAATTCGCCGGGATCTACCTCATTTTCCGCAGTCAGCACCAGCCATAAGGCGTGATGCTTGCGTAGCAGGGTTTGAAGCTGCCCATCCATCTGTTCGGGCACGACCGGCGGCGCGCTAATCGGCCAATAGGCCGGCAAGACAACCGCGGGCGCAGTATAGATCGGCAACGTGGCCGGCAGATAATATTTGGCTAAGAGATGCTGGCGCGGCGCTTCCAGCAATAGCGCTTCATCCGGCGCAAGATGGCTGGTCAAAAAGGCCGCCATCTGTCGATATTCACTCTTTTGATACGGGTTAAAATAATAGGCTATACCCGCAACCGCGACCAGGCCAGCCAACGCCAGCGCACCCATGCCCAACCACCGGGATCGTCGCCAACACCACACGATGCCAACGGCCATCACCATATAGAGGAGTGGCTCAATAAACAGGATATAACGGGTGGCGAGCGTGCGGAACAGCAGCATACTAACGAGCACAGGCGTCAACCCAACAAAGATTGGTAACCATAACCAGGCAGAATTCTGGGGTTCCGTGTTTTCACGCGCCGGATAAATGAGGCCAATCATCCCTATGATTAGCAGCGGCAACAACAAATATCCCAGCGCAGCCTGCGACGGTTGCCAACGGATGGCGCCAAAGCTCAGATCACGCCAAAGCCCATCCAGAAATTGCCCCACACCAGGTTGTTCACCCCCTGCGCCTTGTAGCACAATTTGGGCAGTAATGCGAAAGCCGGGTGCAAGCGCCATCCAGACCAGCAAAGGCAGGACCGCGAGCAGCATGACAGTGATAAACCATAGCCATAAATGCTTGAATACCGCCCATCGGCGCACGATCACCCACCCAAAGGCTAAAAACTCGCCTATTAACAGCAAGACCGAATAATAGTGAAAACCGAGCATGGCCCAGTTGATCAACAGAAAGACGATTAGCACGCGGAAGCCTGGCTTTGTCAACAACTGTTGTCCCGCTAATAACGAGGCCAGCGCCAGCGCCGCCACGATGGTATACATGCGGGCTTCTTGGCTATAGAGCAGCAAGACCGGCGAGGTGAGGACCAGCAGTGTGCTGAGCAAGGGTAGCGGTTGGCGATTAGCGAATGGCGAATGGCACTCAGTCCCAATCGCCATTCGCCATTCGCTAATCGCTAATCGCCTAACAAGTTGCCAAGTGAGTGGAATTAATCCAGTCCCCGCCAGCACCGGTAGAAAACGCAAGGCAAACTCGCCTTGCCCAGCCACGTTTGACCAAAAATGCATGAGCAATTGCCAAAACGGCGGATGTTCAAACGAAGCATGCCAATGAAACTGGATAATTTCAAGCGGTGTTGCGCGCGCCATTAAGGCCGTAGCGGCTTCGTCGTAGGCCAAACCCTTGGCATCAAGCGCCCACACGCGCAAGACGAATCCGAATAGGGTGAGTAGAAGCAACGTCAGGCGATTTAAGGCAACGATGGGAACACAAGTGTTTCTATCTCTATGCGAAAGAATAGGCACATCCGGTTAAAAGGAAACGTTGGAATTGCTACTAGAGCGTTGATAAGAGCAAGCTTTGGTTAAAGAAGATGGTGTTAGCTTGATTCGCCTTCGCCAAAGCTTTGGTTAAAACGCTCAATGCGTTGTTTAATCTCGCTAACAACTTCACAAATCGAAGCCAGATCACTATCACTCAGATGCTGTGCCAATTCCTCGAATAAAGGAGCCAATTCAGGGTGATAGGCATGGAACAAGGTAGCAATATCATTTTCATAGATGCCAACACGGGCAAACTTACCTTGCCGGTACAACGAGGGAAGTGCGTATGAATATTGAAAACAACTACTAGCAAATTGTACCATAAGATTACAAATGCTGGCGCAAAGCGTACATGCAGCACGGCTCAAACGCGCCACAAACGAAAACCCCACTTCACCGAACGCCATCGCCTGATCAGGCGATGGCGTTCGGTGAAGTGGGATCACGAATCCGACTTCCGGCGCTGTGCTAGCAGCCTAGTCTGCGACTGGTGGTTGCTTGCCCCTACTTATCTGTAGGCAGCAATTTATACTGCGGCGGAATATGCTTGGTAAACTCCGTGGTCGGCTTGGATTCGCGGCGGACTTCCTCGGCGGGGGCAGCTTGA
>JBBREZ010000052.1:0-20785 GCA_038225095.1 Caldilineales bacterium | reverse complement strand
CCGGCGTCACAAAGCCAAGCACATCAACGGGTTGCCTTGTATTGGTGATCGGGCTCAAACTGCCCACCGGTGCATAATCGCGGTTGGCCCAAGTGCGCCCCTGCTGATCCTGAAGGCGCACGGTGACGCCAACCAACTGGGTGTTCTTTGGCGTGTTATTGGCAATGTGCCAAGCCAGGGCGACGGCTAATGGTTGGTTCGCACTGGACGCTTGCTGCGGCGTTACACTCGCGCCCACCAACTGGAGCGGACCGAAATCATCGGCGTGTGGTTGTAACGGGGCGGTGGCTAAGCTGCGCCAGGCGTAGAGTCGCGTGGTCGTGTTATACCAGACGTTCGCCAAATTCGTGGCGTGTTGCGCAAGATAATAGTCGATTTGGGGCGGCAACGTGCTGCCAAACGAAAGCGGCGCGGGAAACCAGAGTGTGCCACGCGCTAATGCAGTATCAATTGCGTTTTGTACGGTGGCACCCCACGTCAGCGCGCCCTCGGCCACCAGTTCGGGGTAAGGTCCATTGCGTAGATGCAGACCAACGCTAGGGGCATAAGCGCGCCAATAGCCAATTTGCCACGGAAAGATCGCCAACACTGTATCGCTGTCGGTTCCCTGTTGCACCACCTGTCGGATCAGCGGTCGATAGTCATCCGCCCCATAACGCGGTGTGGTATAGAAAGTCCAACAGCCAATCGTTGCGCTTACCAACAAGGCGGCCAGCGCCACGTGCCCGAGGCGCCATGTGTGCCAATTGCTATCGATCAGGACCGCAAGGATCAACAAAAAGTAGGGCAAGACAAAGAGCAATAAACGCTCACCGCCTTCGGGAAAAAAAGGAAATTGTCGATTGAGCAGATAGCCTAGCGCAAAAGGCAGGATGAGAAAGGTAAGCAGGGCAGACAGCGGCCGATAATTTTTGCGAACAATTCTTCGCGTAGCGAAAAAACCTGGGATGATAACAATGATAGCCGCCAGGCTGAGCAGGTGCAGGAGCGAATTTTCTGGGGCAAGATGGCCGCTGGTGAAAGCAACCAAATGGCGCGCGAGATAGGTCAAAATGGTGAGCGGCGTGTCGTTGTCCGAACGCACTTTGCTATGCACATAGAGAATGAGCTTGGGACCGGCATACACGATCCAGGGCAGGTAAAGCACAGCAATCATGACATCGGCCCAGAGCAAAGGGATGATCTGCGGAAGTTTGTGGCGAAAATACCAGCAGGCCCAGACAAAATGGGCCAGGAGTAACAGCGCCAAATAATATAATGTATACAGCGATAGGCTAGCCGCGATGACATAGCCAATCAAGGGGCGACCAGCAAGCCGCTGACTGAATCTACTCCAACTGTTGCGGGCGCGCGCTCGGTTGGGCGAGGAAACAATTGATTGGCAATCGTTTTGTTGAATGAACTTCCAAAAAAAGGTAGTGCTGACCATGCTCAAGACCATCGCCAGGCCATACATCCGCACTTCTTGGCTATAAAAGAGCTGCATGGGGTTGACCACCAATAAGAGGACGGCCAGCCAGGGCAAATGACGACGCTCTGGAAAAAAGCTATGTGCCAGGCAGGCAAAGAGCGGAAGGGCTAACCCGCCGATAAATACAGAGAAAAGTCGCAGCACGGCGGGTTGCGCACTCTGGAATAACAGTAACCAGCCGTGCAACAGCATATAGTAGAGGGGTGGATGGATGTCATGCGCCGTAAGCCATAGCATGCGCCCTAGTGGTTCTGTGGCAAAGTAGACGCTGTAGCCTTCGTCCCACCAGAGCGGCTGCCACCGCAAACATAGCAGGCGAATCAGCATCCCCACCATGATCAAGGTAGAGAGCAGCAACAACTGGGTCGGTTGCTTGCCCGCTACCCGCTGCTGCTTGCTTGGTTTAGTGTCGCTCGTAGCGTACATATAGTTCTTGGCTGGGGTCATTGGCTTTCAGCGTGAAGGTGGCTGGCGGTCCAACTGGTTTGCCGTCTTTGCTTAACTGAACCACCCAGGTTCCGGCGCCAGCTACGCTGGGAAACTCAACTTTCAAATTTTGAAAGCGCTGGCGTACATCGGCTACCGGCCAGGTAAAGCCAGATTGTCCTGCTGAACTGTCCTTGACCGGCACTTCAGCGCCATTTTTGGTCACGCGCAAGCTATAGCCCCCCAGCGCCGTGTTGTCACGGTCGTAGACATAGAGGAAGATGCGCACCAATTTTGGTTCGGGGAACTGTTCCTGCACGATCAGGTCAAATTCGGAGTTATTGGTAGATGTAGGCGTGGTCGTGGTCGCTGCCACCGCTGGCGTAGTTGCGGCCGGTGTTATTTGACTGGCCGCTGTAGTCGCCGTCGCCTGATCTGGCGTTGTTTGCGCCGCTGGAACCGCAGTCGTCGCGGTTGCTTGATGGCTATCTGCGCCTGCTTGCACAACGGGCACCGAATCGACCGGCCCATCGGTGTCGGCCAACTCGGTGGCAATCCAGCCGGACTTTTCTTCCACACAGCAAACCTTCCACCAATCACCTTTGGCGTTTTTGCCAATGATCTCCATTTCGTAACCGCGGTCCACAACGTACACCATGGGGAAATCTGTACCTGGCCCACTGCGCATGTTGACCAGCGGCGTATTTACAATCGCTTTTACAGCAACTTTGGTCGCGGGTGTTGTCGGGGTATTGGTCGACGTGGTTGTCAGCGTCTCCGTCACTTGGTCGGTTGCCTGAACCGTTGCCTGATCTGTGCGCGGAGATGGCTGGGCCGCGGATAGATTGCCAGTATTGGTGATCGCCATCGTCGTGGTTGCTGGCTGAGTCGATTGGTTGGCACCGCCTGGTTGGCCGGTTGGCGTAAACGTGGGGCGGGGTGTGCGAATGGTCGCCGGCGCGTCGGCCGCATTTGATCCGCCGCCACAAGCGGTCAACGTCAAGCCGAGCAGCAACAGGACAAAGCCACTGAGGATTCGGTTTCTACCGGCGGGGAGAAAGTATTTATATTTGCGTTGTTTCAATGATAGTTGTTTCATTAGCGTAATCTTATCCAGGCAATGTAGACTTCGCGGCGGTCATTTTCTGGTGATGTGGTGAAAGTAACCGGTTCTGATAGTTGATTGCCTGCTCCATCAACCACATAGACTGTCCAAGTGCCCGTACCGAGCAACTGGAGCCGCGTTCTTTGGCCATTGGGGTCGTCTGCTTTTGGATCAGGCGGCCTATATTCGTATTTATAGTTGTATTTTACACGGTTGCCAGCGCCAGCTGAAGCGCCTTTGGCCGTAATATCAAACTGAGCCGCGCTGGGTCGTTCGGTACTCGTGTTGGGGCGGTTAAATCCTTCAAATTTCACTTTCAGGAAATACCCGGGCGCAGGCGCTTCGAGATTTTCCGCGGCGTTCGGCGCACCAACATACATTTTTGCCCAGATGACCAAAAATTCGTTATTGGTTGAGTAAAACTCTGGCCCTTTAGCTCGCTCAAATGGGTAAAGCGTTGCTGTCGGTGCGGGCGTCGCCGTGCCGGTTGGTGGCGGCTGAATGGTTGCCGTTGGCGGTGGCGGCGGATTGGCGCCCACTACAGGCACGGCTGCTGGGCTGTTGTGCACTTGCACGTGGGTCGCTGCCACCCATACGGTTGCACCACTAACGCAACAAAGCTGCCACCAGGTTCCCTCAGGGTTGCGCCCGATCAGTGGTACAGGGATATCAGGGCCAAGTTGGTAGACCAATGGATATTGTACGCCAGGGCCGGTGCGCAGATCGATTGCTCCACTTTCAATCGCAATAAAGGGCGTGGGCGTCAAACTGGGTGGCGGTGTAAAGGTCGGCACTGGGGTGTTGGTGGGCACTGGCGTGAAGGTGACAATGGTGGGCGTTGCGGTGGGTGTCACCGTCGATCCGCCTACGGTAATCGGCGTCGTGGTGGCTGTGGGCGGCACGGGAGTATCGGTAGCTGGCAAAGGAATGACCTGATTCGGGTTTACACCAGGCGGCACAATGATCACGCCGGGCGTGCCGTCGTGGGGTGGCGTCACGACGATTAATGGCAGGATGGTTTCTGGTGTCGGCGTAAAGGTCGGTGCGGGTGGCCGTGTTGGCACTGGTGTATCGGTTGGGCGCGATAACAGATCCGAGGCGGAACAGCCTAATGTAACGAGCAACAAGACGGCAAAAGCCAATAGCAAAAAGTAGCGGCGCTGCCACAGGAGCGTGATGGGCGCTAGCGCACGCTGGGCTAACGGTTGAGCAGGGGGCAAGACCCCTGCCTGATCTTGTAATCGCGATGAGCTAGTTGCTATTGGGGTATCTAAATCAACCTGCGCCTGATCACGAAATGCCACAAAACCCTCAACCTTACCATATAGAGCGGATATAAGATGAGTACAACCAACGCCATCCGATTAATTGGACGGGCACGCCATGGCGTGCCCCTACGCATGGATGACTTTCATTGGCTTGCTCGATTAGAAGATGACTTGCCAAAGCCCGAGTATAGCATGGATAAAATGGAAAGGCTAATGGAACCGATCTAGCAGGTAGGCAGAAAGCAGATTTACAGGAGAGCTCAGACCACTAGTATGTAAACATCTAGCCTCTCCTGTCTTTAGCGCGTTCGGATCCAGCCAATGTAGATTTCGCGATTGGGGTTGCCTGGCGAAGTGGTAAACGTGACTGGATCTGAGAGTTGATTGCCCGCGCCATCCGCTACATAGACCGTCCAAGTGCCTGTCCCCAGCAATGTTAAGCGAACTTGGACCGGGTCGGGGGTTGGGGCGGGGGGCGGTGGCGGGGTCGGCAAATCGGGCGTATACTCATATTTATAGTTATAGCGCACGCGATTGCTGGCACCTGGCGATGCACTAAATGAGAATTGATCGGCGCTCGGGTTCTCTACGTTTGTATTCGGACGGTCTGCGCCTTCAAACTTCACTTTCAGAAAATAGCCAGCCGCTGCCGCTTCTTGATCTTCTGGACCACCAGGCGCACCCACATAGAATTTGGCCCAGATCACCAGGAAGGGATTGTTGGTCGGATAAAACTCTGGTCCTCTGGCCTTTTCAAAGGGAAACCGCGTGGCGGTTGGCGTGGGTGTGGCGGTGCCCGTTGGCGTAGGGGGGAGCGTCGGTGTGGGCACTGGTGGTGATGCGTCTGCTACGACCAGAGTGACGCTATTCGGATCATTATAAACATGCACATGGTTTGCTGCCACCCACACTGGGTTGCCATTCACGCAGCAAATCTTATACCACGCGCCATCGGGGGTGCGTCCAACCAAGGCAACCGGAAGATTGGGGCCGAGTTGGGCGGTTAATGGATATTGAACGCCGGGCCCGCTGCGCAGGCTGACCACACCACTATCGACAGCGATAAAAGGGGTTGGCGTCAGCGTTGGCGTAGGCGTCAATGTGGGCAATGGCGTTGCCGTGGCTGGCAGGGTAGGCGTAGCCACAAGTGGTGAAGCGGGTTGTTGGCCGGGTGCGCTGGACGTTTCGCCGGGCATCAGAGTAGCCGGCGCCGGGGTTGCCGTGGCTGGCAAAGGAATCACGTTATTCGGATCCATCCCCGGCGGAATGATGATCACGCCGGGTGTACCGTCATGGGGTGGTGTAACAATCACGACTGATACAACCGTCGCCGGTGTTGATGTAAAGGTTGGCGCCAGCGTACGGGTAGGCTCGGGTGTTGCTGTTGGTCTTGTGAGCAGGTCGGAAGCTGAACACCCTATAGTCAGAATAAATAAGACCATCAAGGCCAATAAGAAAGCATGTGGAGGCCGCTGTGCTGGCCGATGCACTGCTTGGGCTGGACTGCTCAATGGCGTGTTTTGTTGGGATGCATGACTTTGCGACGACCATAAGGGTAATGGCGGCGCGCTCGTTGCGATCTGATGATTGACCCTTGTTTGCTCCTGAGCGCTAACTTCCACAAGTCCTCAATCTTGCCATGTCACTCATCCTTCGGCAGTAGCCAATTGTCGCTAGCTTGCTGCGAACAATTACACTGCGCTACTTCTTTACAGCTGAGGTTATGCTAGCTGCGTCTATTTCTAGCTGCAAATGAAAGCTTTGATGAGCTGATAAATCAGTTCAAAATCCGAGTATAGCATGGCTGCGTGCGAAAGACCAACTGGTGTAAACGGGTTTACTTAAAACTTATTCCTTTTCAGTCGCACATGGGCAACGGGGCTAGCTTGGCAAATTGCACCAATTTATGGCGGGGCTACGTTTGCCGCGCCGTTTTGTCAGTGCTGTAATGAGTTCTGATGGGAGGAAATATTCTTATATGCTTGCAAAGCCTCGCTCACCTTCTTGATTAATATATCGATTGAGTACGGTTTCTGTAAGAAGATCACACCCTGGTCACTGACAATCCGCTCGCGTGTCTCTTTTTCTGTATAGCCCGAAGACAAGATGACATGAATGTCTGGATCTAATGCTCGAATTTCGCGTAAGGTCTCTGGACCGCTCATCACAGGCATCGCCAGATCTAGCAGGATCGCCTGAATGTCGGTCCGTTGTGCTTTGAACAATTCAAGCCCAGCTTGACCATCAGCGGCGCAGAGCGTTTGTATACCCGTCATTTCTAAAACATCCTGAATAGATTCACGGATGAGTTCCTCGTCATCAATGACTAATAGCATATTTATCACCTGTATGTATGGGAGTATCCTGTGTATTTACCTAAAGGTTTAGCTTACTCAAGCAACGATGGCCGATTGATGAACAGTCATTGGTGAACAACGATCACCGATGATCTGGCATGATGATTGGTTGGTCAATCAGCCACAGTTTTACCCAAATCTAGACTATTCAAATTGTTTTTTGATCGATTCCATGGCTTTTACTGTTTCGTTATAAATAAGTTCAAGTTCAGCCACCCAACTGTGCATTTTCGCTAAATTACTGTTTTGTATATGGGTTTCAATTGTTTCACACAATTGAGCCAGCGCAAGAGCGCCCATATTTAAGCTGGCACCCTTCAAATTATGTAAATGAGTGACAATCGTAAGGCTGTTGTTCTGTTGAATCGCTTGCTGAATCATTGCGATAAGACGAACAGCTTGTACATAAAATTCTCTGATCAGATCTACAAAAAAACTAGTTGGCTCTGTGGGGTCATTTAGTTCAAGCAGATTCGTGATCGTGTTCAAATCTAGAATGTCGAATTGCATGGCGTTCTCCTGCGGCGCCGATAAGTGCAGAATAAAATATAGCTATTATTTTTCTAATCACATAGTCTATTAATCTATTAATCGTTAATATGACCCAGATCCTTCGCACAGGTTGTAAAATTGGCTAATCTAGCTGTACAGGTGCTAATTCATCCGCTGCTATAGGGCGTGAGCAAGCTGTTTTGCGTTTTAATGCGTGTTGTTATTCGATCTGCTTTATCGATAAACCACAAATCATTCCATACAAATTTTTGCGGCGGCGCTGGCGCTACTCGAAAAGTTCAGATTAATTAGGGGATGGCTTTAATGAGGTTTTTTAGATATTGGTTGGGAGCCGCTGAATTTACACAGGACTTACGTAACTAGCTTGTAACGGGCCGGGGACGGACGAGCAACGGCTCGGTATTGGCTAAGCTTGGTCGTCGTCCGCCCCCGGCCCGTTCGACCCGATCGCGACGTAAGCCCTGTATACTATGCCTGTTTTACTATAACCCAACCTGATTTTATTGTGCAATAGACCACAGGTAAATTTGAAGAAATTAGCTACTTTCGCTAAAATATAAAGCTTGTGCGTTTAGTGCACATAGTTTTATTTACGTAACGAACGCATTGCCTTGCCATGTATTTATGATGACGAATATTGGCTCTGACGATGCCATTCGTTACAAACTACGCATTGATTGCTCGTCCGTATCACCCGGTATGTGCGAACAATGGTGCGCTTGAAAAATGGAGAAAAATTTTATGAGTCGGATCAAAGTATTATTAATTCAGGATGTAACGGGACTGGGTACGGCCGGCAACGTTTATAACGTGGCTGGCGGTTATGCGCGCAATTATTTGATGCCGCGTGGCATGGCGCTGCTGGCCACCAAAGGGGCCTTGAAACAAGCAGAAGAGATCAAGCAGTCCGGCATGCGGCGCCGGGCGCAGGAACGCGCCAATGCTGATGCGCAGGCGCAGATGATTAACGGCAAACGGCTGATCTTCACCGCCAATGCCGGCGACAATGATCGCTTGTATGGCTCGGTTACCAGTGCTGACATTGCCGAGAAGTTAGCCGAGATGGTGGGCTTCAATATCGACCGCCGCCGCATCCAACTGGAACATCCCATTCGCGATCTGGGCATCTACCCAGTGCAGATGCGCTTGATCCCCGAAGTGAATTCCACCTTTACGGTGGCTGTGGTGCGCGAAGGCGAAGGCTGGACCGACGCCGAGACGCGTGCCGCCAAAGCTGCGACGCAAAAAACGACGCAAGGGCAATAGGCATAAACCCCTAATCGTTCAGTTGGTCCAAAGCGTTGCCAGAAATTAATTTCTGGCAACGCTTTTTTTGTGGGCTTCGCGTAAATGCTAGGGCGAAATTGGTAAATTGAGTTCAGCCACATGCTCAAACCCGTTGTCTTTGCTGCGATATAAAATCACGGCAACCCCATCCGCACCGGCTGGCAACGGCGCGCCTAATGGCAACCGATAGGCATCAGCCACGAATTGGCCCGCAGACCAACGGTTGAGTGCTAACAGACCATGCGCTGGGCGCACCGTGTCTGCTTGAATCACGCCACCTGCTGGGTTCGGCAGCATTGCGCCGTGCAACGTTGGCCTGACACTGATCGACAGCCCCGCTGGCCAATCACCCAAACTTATTTGCCAGAAGAGTGTCACATCTAGCGCTGCGGGCGCATTGTTTACAACTGGCGCGGGGCTTGGCGCTGGCGTAATACGATAACCATGTAGAACAATGCCCGCTGTGACGCTGCGATCTACGACAATGGCGGGCTGCTGTTGCTGGTCAGCGTCGTTTGTTTGGATCGCGATCCAATCTGGGCTGGCGCTTTGCATGGCGACGGCCAGGTTGGCGGGCAACTCAGCGCGCAAGGTCGAAGCGGCCTGCCAGGTGGCGAAGACCTTGCGCTGCTGGGCAAGCCAACCGGCAGCTTCGGCGCTGCTGATGACGTGGAGATCGGGGCGAATTTGCCAGATGTCAATCAGGTATTGCAAGGCCAACGCGTCATCAACCGCTGCAAATAAGCCAGCGCCAGACGGTAATGGTTGCGTAATGAGTTGAGCAGCATGGTTGAGCGCGATGTCGTCCGTGCGGTTATGACTATTGGCAGTAGGCAAAGAGGCGTGGAAACGCCATATGACCGCGAATAGGAGCAGCAGTAGCGGAAAGTTGCGCACCCATGACAAACGGCCAACGCTGCGCGCGTGCCATTCGTTGGCTAGAACAGCGACCCCCAATAAGATCAGCGGATAGGCGGGCAGAATCACCTGAAACCAATTGCCGTAGCGGTAGGCCCAACAAAAAAGGCCATACAGCGTCAACGTTGTGTAGAGCATAAAGGCTAGCTTTCGCTCCAGGCGCGCAATGCCAAGCAGACCGAGGACGAGTAGCGGGACGCTTAATTCGTGCCAGATCAATGCCGGGAAATAACCACCCCAAAAGGCGCGCCCCGGTGCAAAGCCACGGTTTAATTCCTCGCGGCCTTGGGCCGTGCTGAGAAAAGCCCAAAACCATGCACGTGCAGTCGACCAGTGCCCGTCACCCCACCATTCGGGGTGCAATGCGCCGCGCACATAGACATAGCTATAACTTAGCAATGGTATGAGCGCGGCGATGACGTTGCTGAGCACAGCCCGTGGTGAGCGCAACAAGGCTGGCTTCTGCCAAAGCACCACGATCACAACCGGGGGCACGATCAAGGCAACAGTCAGCATATGGGCCAATGATAGACCGCATAAAAAAGCAAGGAGTAGCAGAGTGCAGAGTGAGGGGTGCGGAATGTGGAATGGAGGAGTGAACGATTCCGCACCCCGCATTCCGCATTTCGCATTCCGTTCCGCCCATAGCAAATAGACATACACGATCCCCAGCGTTTGGGCAATCGCACTGGTATATTGTTCCGTTGTCGTGGCGTAGTACCAGAAAAAATAGGTGACGGCATAGAAAGCACAGAGCAGCCAGGCGAGCGGCCAGTTGCCGGCGGGACGATCCGGCGATCTTGTCATGTGACAGAGGATGCGATAGAAAAGCCACAAGGCCAGCAACGCCCATAATGTGCTATAGCTGCTGAGCAAAGGAATGGGATTGGGCAGCGCATGAACCCCACCGAGGACACCTAGACCCTGCACAATTGTTCGCAAACTATGAAACCAGAGCCAGCCGCCCATCGTGTAAAGGGGATAGCCGGGGGCATTGCTCGGACGCGCCTGCACCTGGGCATATTGATGCGTGATCAGATCGCCACCCACCAGCTCACCCGGTTGCAGACCATTGTCCAGCGTCGCCAGATAGAGTAACAAAGCGCCTATCAATAAGCCGTAGCCAGCCCAGTCAGCCAGCGTGAGGTGTGATGTCGTGCGCATGAGCCAGGTTGGCTGCTCAATTTTGTGTGGAGAAAGCATGGTCAGATGCTAACACGCAGGCGAAACCCTGTCAAAGTCGATCAGAAATTTTTAGGTTTTGAGCCTTTTGTTAAAAAATCATGTATAATGGGTCAAATTTTTGGCATAATAAGGAGATGGTGATCGGTTATGAATCGTGATCTGCGCAATCAAGACCGTTTAGAAACGCAACCGGGTGAATTGCTGAAAAAGCGCCCGTTGATTGGTGTGCCAACCGGGCGCGAGAAATCTCAGCGCTTTTTCGGTCTACCGCTGTACATTATGAATCAGACGTATGTGCGCACCCTGGAAAACTTGGGCGCGTTGCCAGTCATGATTCCTTTGCAAATGAGCGAGGTGACGCTGCATGGCATCTTTGAGCGGTTGGATGGTCTGTTTCTGCCGGGCGGCGAAGATATCGACCCCAGCAATTACGGCGCTGAACGCCATCCGCAACTCGGCGCATCGGACCCGGAACGCGATCGCACAGAACTGTTGCTGACGCGCTGGGCACTAGAAGTTGGGATGCCGGTGTTGGGCGCTTGTCGTGGCTTGCAGATCATTAATGTGGCTTGTGGCGGCACACTTTATCAAGATTTACATAGCCAGCGCCCCGATCTGGAAAAACATGATTATTTCCCACCCACGTATGAGCGTTATCAAATAACGCATCAAGTGGCCGTTGAGCCGGATAGCCGATTGGCGCACGCGTTGGGCACAAGTCACGAAGTCAACTCGATGCACCACCAGGGCATTGAGCAACTGGGCAACGAGTTACGCGTGGTCGCCCGCGCCGAAGATGGCCTGCCGGAAGCCGTAGAATTACCACTTCTGCCTTTCGTCGTAGGCGTGCAGTGGCACCCAGAAGAATTGGCCAAGACCGATCAGCACAGTAGCAGTCTGTTCTACGACTTCGTCTGCGCCGCGGCGGCAGAATGGCGCAACCAGACACCCACTGGCTGGCGTGAACGATTCCAACAGCTATATGCGACCCCGCAGAATCCTTCCGCTCTTACTCGCTCCTACGCTCCGGCGTAGGAATGCAGTCTCGACGCTCTGCGTCGTTGTCCGGTCAGAGGGACGCTTCGCGTCCGTAGGAGTGCCCACGCTGGAGCGCGGGTACCAGTAAACGTAGGTATCCGTAAAGGAGCAAGATGGCACGGAGTCGCTATAAATTTGTGGAAGGGTATGAGCATTCGCCCTACTTTCTCACCGCAACCACTGTCAATTGGACGCCACGCTTTTCCAGCCATGCGCTTGTGCAAATTCTGCTAGATTCATTGCGCTTTCTGCAAACGAGCGCTCGCCCGACCCTCTACGCCTACGTGATCCTGGAGAATCACCTGCATCTTGTGGCGGCGTCACCCGATTTGTCCGCTGCGATCAGTAGTTTTAAATTTTATACGGCGCGCCAAATGATTGATTTTTTGGAAATAAATAAGACAGCCCATGTGCTGCATCAACTGGAATTCTACAAGGCAATGCATAAGACTGATCGCACGTATCAGGTTTGGCAGGAGGGTTCTCATCCTGAACTAATTCAAGGTGAGGCGATGGTGCGCCAGAAGATCGAGTATATTCATAACAATCCGGTGCAACGTGGGTATGTAGATTTGCCGATTCACTGGCGGTATTCGAGCGCGCGGAATTATGGGGAGATGGAAGGGTTGTTGGAGGTGCAGACGGCGTGGTCGTGATCGCGGAAGAGGAGGCGGAGCGTCTAGAAGGCATTCCCACGCTGGAGCATGGGAATGAGCAATGGCAACCGGCGCACTTAGTTGCGACCGTGGCTGCGGTGATTGGTCTTTGTATTGTCGGCGATTCGCTACTTTATAGCATTTTGCCCTTGCAAGCATCAGCGTTGGGCCTTTCGCTGCTCCAGGTTGGCATCCTGTTAAGCGCCAATCGTTTGGTGCGCTTGGCCTCGAATGCGTGGGTTAGCAGCCTCTTTGAGCGCTGGTCCGCGCGTTGGCTATTGATGGCGGCTTGTGTGCTTGGGCTTTTTTCAACCACGATCTATGGCATGGGGTGGGGCTTCGCGATTTTTCTAAGCGCCCGGCTGGTGTGGGGCGTGGCCTGGTCGGCTTTTCGCCAAGGCGGCTATCACGCGGTCTGGAGCGGCGAGGCGCAAGTCAAGGGGCGGCTGACTGGACTATTATGGGGCATCGTCCGCCTGGGCAGTGCGTGTGCCGTGTTGATCGGCGGTTGGCTCTATGATCACTACGGCTACTCGACCACAATTGCCGTGATGGTTGCGATCACGGTGTTGGCCTTGCCGGTGGCGTGGACAATTCGTTGGCCTGAAACTGGCCTGTCCCCAGCCTTAAAAAATAAGGCACCGAAAAGTGAATGGCACGATTGGTGCAAGGCGCTTGAACTGCCCGAGCGCCGCTGGCTGACGGCAGCCACTTGTTTGCAATTGCTGTCTAGCGGCGTCATTCTCTCCACAACCGCCCTCTTCCTAAAAAATTTGCACCAGAATGCCGCTTCACCCTTGATCTTTGGCCTCGGGATTGCCACGATGACCGGTCTCCTCCAAGGCATGCGCTGGTTGAGCGATTTGACAATCGCGCCGACGATCGGCCATCTTTCCGATCGCTTCGGTCAAGCAAATATGGCGACGTTTTTGGTCTGCGTTTCTTTTGGCGCAATTCTAGGTCTGGCCGTTTTACCCACGCTTTTGGCTATCGTGTGCCTCTTTGTGATTTTTCTGTGCGATGCTGGAATTAGCACCGTGTTATCCGCCTCGGCCAGCGGCGCGGCGATGCACGCGCCACGCCCTAATTTGTTTATCGGTGTCTTCGCCACGGCTGGCGATGCTGGCTCGGCGCTGGGGCCCTTGCTGGCGCTATCGATTGGCAATCTGCTGGGCTTGCCCCTTTTATACTTGATCTTGAGCGCGGCGCTCTTATTGGCTGTGTTACGTTACCGGGGGACAGTAGGGAGATTAAGAGATTAGGCCATTCCAAATCAATAAGGATACGGGCTGGGCCTATCGCGCCCAGAGGGCACCCGCCTGACAGGTGGGCATTTTCCTCCTGTCAGGCGTCGACCTGAGACTTCGGCGTGAGCTCAGTCGAACGCTCTGCCGAAGGTCTCGATCCCTGGATCGTTATTGATGGCTTGGATTGGCCTTAGGAGATTAGGAGGTTGATCGTTCTTAATCTCCTAATCGCTCAATCTTACCTTAATGACATTGACCGCTTTCTCGCTCCTACGGATACCATGCCTGAATGTACTGCTTATCAAGCGCCGAGAGCGTGCTGTTCCAGCCAACCTCAAAGCCGTCTGTGGTAAATTGCTTGGGAATTGGGTAGAGCATGATCGAATGGGGATCAAATTCAGAAAATTTGGTTTCGTTTTTGTCATACACCTGCAATAGGTTGCTATCGACCTGCTCTGGCGTCCAGAAGTTGGGGGATCCTTGATAAAAATCATAGACCGCTGCTTTATTCCAGGGAATCGTGGCGGCTGGATTCTGATGTTCGTGGATCAACCCAAGCGCATGCCCAAACTCGTGCAACACGACGCGCGCCACCTCATCATTGCGCGTCGCTTTGGTCAACCAGCCCAAGTTCAAGGTAGGTTGATCGGGCAGCAATTTTGAATCTAAAGCGTCGGTGCCAATATAGGACCAAGAACCCGGTTGCTGAAAGGAAACGCGGATTTCGGCCTGTGGATCGTTGCCGAAATCCAGTTTCAGGTTGGCATATTTTGTCCATTGCTGGGCAAATTGAGCGACTTTTTTTTGGACGACCGGATCGCCATCCAAAAAACGGATGCGTAATGCGCGCCCGACTGGGCTCCACATTTTACTGCGCATGGCCGCCGCCCGCGCGCGTTCCGGGTGGCCGCGTAACTCAAATGGACTTTCGCCGGGTAAGCTGCGATCAATGCAGACTTTGATCCGCGTTTTGCGTGTTCTAGGCATCAAGACTTTCACTTTCGGCTTACTTGGCCGTGTAGACACCAATTTTGTAGTCGCCCGTGCGCTGGTTGTTAAAGTGGCGAATGCGCAACGTGTAGAGCCCTGGCTGTAAGGCGGTGACGATGCGCGCCTGCAAACGGCCACCGCTGTCATCGTCCTGAGCAATTGCTTTCGTATTGTCATTCGGACCGAAAAGGCTCATTGCGACATCCGTACTGCCTTCCGTTTCCATGCGGTATTGGCCGGCGTTTTTTACGGCAAAGGTGTAGGTGTCGATCTCGCCGAATTGACCAATCGATGCGGTGATCGATGGCGCGTCAAGCGTTAGTTCGCTCTGTGGTTTGGTGTCTAAAGGATAAAGCGTGGCGATAAACTGTTCGTCGGTTGCTGACAACACTTTATTCCAACCCACTTCAAAATCACCAATCGTCAGGTCGTTGGGGATCGGATAGAGCATAATCGAGTCGCGATCAAAAGCTGAGAATTGCGTAATGTCTGCGCTGTAGCGTTCGAATAAATTGGTGTCCACCTGGTCTTTGTTCCAATTGTTGGGTGGGCCTTGATAATAGGCGTAAACCTTGGGCTTGTCCCAAGGGATATCGGCAGCCGGATTCTGGTGTTCGTGGATACACCCAATCGAATGCCCGAATTCGTGCGTCACAACGCGCGAATATTCGTCGTTTTCGGTCGCTTGCGTCAGCCAGCCATAGTTCATGGTCGGTTGGTTTTTCGGAATCGTCAGCGCGTCGGTGCCAATGTACGACCAGGAGCCTGGCTGCAAGAAGGAAATGCGAATTTCGGCAGCTGGATCGTTGCCAAATTCAAACTTAATGTTGGCATATTGACTCCAGATATGGGCGAACGGTTGTAGTCGCATTTGGACGACTGGGTCGCCATCCAAAAAGCGGACGCGCAAGGTTCGACCTGGCTTCCACAATTTGCCGGTCACCGCGGCCAGGGCCAGCGGCGGCAACGGAATCACACCTGGCTGCACGCTGCGTGAGGAAAAAGTTGGTGCATTGGCCGAGTTTTCCTCGATCGCCTTGTGCATTGCTTCGATCATTGAATCCACAGGTAAGTCGCGATCAATACAGCTTTGAATGATCTTCACCATCACAATCTCCTTGGTTGAAAGTTTTACAAGAGGAGGGAGTCAGCCGGTTGCAGCTTTTGTGTAAATAGGTAGACAAGGAAACAGGTAGTACACCTGTATCCTTGTCTACCTGTATCCTTGTCTACCTGTGCAACGCTACGCCTGAATCGTTACAATGATTATATAGGTGTTTTAGTGCTCCTGTCAATCCTATTTGTTTGCTTACGATTCCGTTGCTTTGGGCGCATTGCTATTCTGCGCTACAATACGTAGATTATGCAGGTGGTTGTGACTCGTAAAGTTTTCTACTGAACTGAAATCTATCGCATGTTACAATACAGCAGTATAATAGGTGCCAATGCGTTTAAATAGAGAATACGGTAGATTACCGTTGAACTGTGAGAAAATATCATGAGTGGAATTCTATTACCTGGACAAGAGAAGCGGCCAAAGCCGGAAGGTAGCGGGATTGAACTGCCCTCCGGGTTTTCCCGCCGGCGCGAGAAAACTGAAGAAAAACCGCCTGCACCGCCGGCGCCGGTTGAACAGCCATCGGCTGAATTAGCCGCGCCGGAAACTGAAGAACTATTAGATGAGGAAATTGAACCAGATCAGTCCAAACTAGATCTGCTTTTCCCGCCCACCGGCGCCCAAATCCGTTGTCCTAGTTGCGGCACGGCGTATACGGTGCCCGTCTTTAATATTATCGACCTTGGCGTCAACCCCGAACTCAAGGGGCCCTTGCTGAGTGGTCAAATCAACGTCGCTGCCTGCCCTTCGTGTGGCGTCGGTGGCCCGTTGGGTACACTGCTCATGCTGCATGAGCCAGGCCATCAATTTCTGGGCGTCTTTGTGCCAGGCCAGGCGCAGGCGGGCCGTGCGGAAATGCAACAACAGAAAGCGATTGGCGATCTAACCCAGACGCTGATGCGCAAGTTGCCGCCAGAAGCGCGCAAAGGCTATATGCTCCAGCCCAAACAATTTTATGACTGGCAGCATTTTATGGAGCAAATCTGGGGCTTCGAAGGCGTGACGCCCGAGATGCTCCGTCGCCAGCGCAACCAGAGTGAATTGTTACAAAGGTTAGCGGGCCTGGTTGACGACCCCAAAGCGCTTGAACTAGTGGTGCAGCGCAGCAAAGATTTGGTCGATCGCGACTTTTTTGCCTTGCTTGATCGGCTGGCGATGATGTCGAATACTCAAGGCCAGGGTGGCGCTGAGATTTTCATGCGCTTGCGCAACCAACTGTTGGATTTGACAGCAGCCGGCCAAGAGATCAAACAGCAACAGGACAAAGTACGCAAGATTTTGGAAGGTTTAACCGCCAACACGAGTCGCGAAGCATTGCTGGAGAAAATTCTAGAGGCTTGGCGCGGCGAAGACGGCCGTGCAATTGCCGGCGCGCTGCTCGGCGCGATTGCGCCAATGCTTGACTATCAATTCTTGCTGCTGGTGTCGCAACGGATCGAGGGCGAGACTGATGCAGAGGAACAGACGCGGCTGGAAGAATTGCGCCAACTGATGGTCGCCATTCAAGAACAGCAAATGCAGAGCCGGCAAGCGATGGTGCAACAAGTGCAGCAGGTGTTGCAAGAAGTTTTGCAGGCCCCGAATTCGCTGGAAAAGTTGCGCGAATACGCCGATTACATCGACGAAAACTTCCTCAGTGTGCTAGCCGCCAACCTCCAGGCTGCCCAGCGCAACAATTCGACCGCGGCCGTCCGTCGTTTACAGCAAATTTACGAACAAGCGCTTTCGATTGTCCAGGACAGCATGCCCGACGAGATGCGGCTACTCAATCAGTTGCTCAGCGCGCCAGACAAGGCGACCCTTAACAAATTGCTTCAGGAAAATCGCAGCCTGCTTAACAAAGACTTTGTTGAGCAACTCAAAGCACTGGAAGTCCAAATGCGTGAAGGTGGACGTCAAGAAATTTCTGACCGCATCAAAGCCTTGCGTGCGCAGATCACGTTGATGATTTAAACGGCAATAAACCCCACCCTAACCCTCCCCTGGTAGGGGAGGGGACTGATCAGGGACAGGCGAAGGAACCTCTGCCGCCTCATGACGTTTCCCTCCCTTACCAGGGGAGGGTTAGGGTGGGGTCAATCTTACCATTCACAATCCACCACTTATCCTTTCAGAACCAATCCTATGTCCTCATCCTCTGGTTTACAGGCCGAAATTGTCACGACTGGCACGGAAATTTTGCTAGGTGAAATTGTTGATACCAATGCCGCTTGGATTGCGCAACAATTGCGCGAAGCTGGCGTTAATCTCTACTATAAAACCACGGTGGGTGACAATGAAGCCCGCATCCGCGCTGTAATCGAACTGGGCATGAGCCGCAGCAATGTCATCATTGTGTCGGGTGGCTTGGGACCGACGGTCGATGATGTTACCCGCACCGCGATTGCCAACGCCACCCAGCGCACGCTTTTCCTGCATGAAGGCGCTTTTGCCATTCTTAAAGAACGTTTTATCCGTTTTGGTGTGGCAATGACGGATAACAACGTTCAACAAGTCTACATCCCCGAAGGGGCGATTGTGATTGAAAACCCCGTGGGTACAGCGCCCGGTTTTATTGTGGAAACCGAGCAATGCGCTGTGATCGCGCTGCCCGGCGTGCCGCGTGAAATGAAACATCTGATGACGGAAACCGTATTGCCCTATCTGCGGGCGCGGGCTGGCTACACCGGCATTATCCGGCGTCGGGTTTTGCGCATGATCGGCATCGGCGAGAGTTTGATCGACAGCACCTTGAACGATTTAATGGTTGCGGCGAACCCGACGATTGGGCTGGCCGCCCATACCGGGCAGGTCGATGTGCGCATTACGGCGCGCGCCGACACCGAGGCCATCGCCGAAACCATGCTCGATCAACTCGAAGCGGAAGTCAGGACGCGTCTTGGCCGCTATATTTACAGCACCACGCCGGGCGAGACTTATGAAACCGTCGTGACCCAACTATTGCAAGCCAAAAATCGGACAATTGCCCTGTTGGAAACCAATACACGGGGTTTGTTGGCGAAACGAATGGCGGCTGCCGTGCTCGGCTTTGATCCGGTTGTGCGTCACTGGGTTGTCGGCGTCGATAAATTGCCAGTTGGCCTGACGCATCTAGCTATGAACGTCGCCGTAGCGGGGGAATCTGCCTATACTGAACAAATGGCAGTGGACAGTGCACAGGTGCTTTTGCAACAAAGCGGCGCGACCTATGCGCTCGTTCTGCTCGGCACAGCCAGCATGGAAGAGGGCGTTTATGGCAAATATAGCGGCGAAACTTGGATCGCCCTCGCCGGTCCCCAAGGTGTTCATACGAATTTGTGTCCATTTGGCGGCCAAGATGAATATACCTTGCAGCGCATTGGCAATCAAGCGCTCAGCCTGCTGCATCAAGTATTGATAACCTAGTAAATATGTAAACAAAATAAGCTGTGATAATTCCTGGGACAAACCTGATTGTTCCTCGTTAGGTACTCATGTCGGTAAACTCTCCTGACTCGATCCGTTATGCCGTTTGTCAATTCTTTTCTTTCTCTACTCGACCAAATTAATCATTTAAAACAATTACCGCGCACGGGATGGTTGTTGGCTGGCGTCGCCCCGGTGGAATCAATCGCCGATCACAGCTTCGCGGTGACAATTTTAGCCTTGGGATTGGTCGAAACGATCAATGCCGACTTGGCTGCCTATGCGCTGGACAAACCGCTGGATGCAGACCGTGTGATCAAAATTGCGCTTGTCCATGATCTGGCCGAAAGCATTTTGACCGATTTGCCCAAACGTAGCACAGATTTGCTGGGGCGCGCCGTGAAACATGCCGCTGAGGCCCGTGCCTTGGCCCACTTGTTGGCGGATTTGCCAAATGGCGATTTCTACCAATTACTCTGGGCCGAATATGCCAACAATTCAAGCCCAGAAGCCCGCTTGGTGCATGACGCCGACAAATTAGAAATGGTGCATCAAGCGCTTTGTTATGAACGCCGTGGCCAGCATAATTTAGAAGAATTCTGGCAAGGCCATAGCTGGCAGTATGCAGTTAGTAGGACATTATTTGAGCATTTATATCAAAACAGGCGTTCGTCATCGAACATTAATATTTCACGATGATAAACTGCACAGTTGGTGGGAGACAGGTTGAATGATTCGTCCGCGCATTATATTTGCTTTGATAAGTTTTATTTTGTTATTGTTGGGCAGCAGTTGCGAACAGCCAGTCGCCGTCGGTGCTACGGCTTCAGATGTCAACTTTGTGGCTGGTACTGCGCAATCGACGCCTAAAGCCACAGCGATCCCGATTCATCCAGCGCCCCCGGTGGCGCCGCAGGTTGCTGCACCCGCCGCCAAGCCAGATGCTAAGCCAAAAGCTGGGGCAGTTGAACCGACATTACCGCCTGCGACCCCGGTGATTGTAGTGGGTGGAACGGCTGTAGCACCCCTCAAAGAAGAACTAGCCACTGGACCCGCGAGCAATTGGGTCAACACAGAAAATTACTTGATTCTGGGTACGGATCGGCGCGCCGGTTGGACGCAATGGCGCACCGACACGATTATCCTGGTTGGCTTGGATCGGGCAAAGGGTCGGGCCGCTGTCCTAAGCATCCCGCGCGATCTATGGGTGCAGATTCCTAACTATGGGTGGGGACGCATCAATCAGGTTGACTATCTCGGTGAGCAGAAAGCGCCTGGAAACGGACCGGTTTTAGTTTCCGAAGTGCTCAGCAAGACCTTGGGCGTCGCCACCAATCATTGGGTGCGCGTCCAACTGGATGGTTTTACCTCGATGGTGGATGCCGTGGGTGGGGTAACGGTCCATCTCGACTGCCCATTCTATGAAACAATTTTCAATGACGCCAACCGCTCCTGGACGAACTTCGCCCTACCAACCGGCGACATTCACCTGGATGGGGCCACGGCCAATTGGTATGTGCGTTTCCGCTACCGCGAAAGCGACATTGGCCGGGCCGCGCGTCAACGGCAGGTGCTATGGGCGCTGCGCGATCAGGCGGTAAATGGGAACTTGATTGCCCGTGTGCCGCAACTATGGAGCTCGTTTCAGAATACTTTTGAAACTGACTTAGGGCTGCTGGATATGATCGACTTGGCCCGCTTCGGGGTTACGCTGGACAAGTCGATGGTGCGTGCCGGTGGCATTACGCTAACCGATCTGCAGAGTTATCGTACGCGGCAAGGGGCCGACGTTTTGCGGATTGCAAACCCCAATCGTGTGCGGG
>JBBREZ010000051.1:0-20908 GCA_038225095.1 Caldilineales bacterium | reverse complement strand
TCGGATCGGGTCGGCTTAGTAGTTCTGTAACCAAAGCCTTCATATCTTGCTGGCTATTTTTTATAAAAGGAAACTCTTTATCGCGTGCCAAGTCTTTCTGTAACATTTGCCTGATAGCTTCAATCAACGACAATTTGTCATTGATTGGCAAAGCATGGATAGAGTCTAACAATTCGGCGGGGATCATTTTGATACCTCCTGAAAATACGAGAATCGATAGCTAGATTATAGCCAAAAACTACCGTTTGGGAAAGCCAAAGGAGTCTTACCATGAGCACCAATGCCACCGTCCGCCTGACCATGGCGCAAGCGGTCATCCAGTTTTTAAAGAACCAATATACGGAACGCGATGGGGTTGAACAACGCTTCTTCGCCGGCTGTTTTGGCATTTTCGGGCACGGCAACGTGGCAGGGATCGGCCAAGCGCTGCATCAATACACCGATTTCCGTTATTACCAGACGCGCAACGAACAGGCGATGGTGCATACGGCGGTTGCCTATGCGAAACACAAAAATCGCTTACAGGCGTTTGCCTGCACCACTTCAATTGGCCCCGGCGCGACCAATATGATCACCGGTGCGGCCGTCGCCACGGTCAACCGAGTGCCGGTTCTACTTTTGCCGGGCGACATTTTTGCACGCCGTAACGTCGCGCCCGTGCTGCAGCAACTGGAATCTGAGCATAGCCAGGATATTTCGGTCAACGATTGTTTTCGCCCGGTCAGCCGCTACTGGGACCGCATCAATCGCCCCGAACAGATTATCACCGCGCTGCCCGAAGCGTTACGCGTCTTGACCAGTCCAGCGGAAACCGGCGCGGTCACGCTCGCCTTACCCCAAGATGTGCAGCCAGAAGCGTACGATTATCCCACCGCCCTGTTTGAGAAACGCATCTGGCGCATCCCGCGCAATCGGCCAGATATGGCGGCGCTGAAACGGGCCATTGAATGGATTCGTGCCGCCAAACAACCGTTGATCATCGCCGGTGGCGGCGTACTTTATAGCGAGGCTACGGAGACGCTGCGCCATTTTGTCGAGCAGACTGGCATCCCCGTAGGCGAAACGATGGCGGGCAAGGGTAGTTTGCGCTATGACAACCCGCTCAACTTGGGTGCGATTGGCGTCACCGGCACATCGGCGGCGAACATCATTGCCAAGGAAACCGATTTGATTATTGGCATTGGCACGCGTTATAGCGACTTCACGACGGCTAGCAAGACACAGTTCCAAAATCCAAACGTGCGCTTTATCAACATCAATGTCGCTGAGTTCGACGCCTATAAACACAGCGCCCTGCCCCTGATCGGTGACGCCAAAGTTACGTTAGAAGAGTTGCTTGGCGTTTTAAATGGCTACACGAACAGCCAAGAAAATCAAAATCGCGCGCGCCAATTGCATGCGGCGTGGGAGACAGAAGTGGATCGGCTCTATGCGATCAAGACCGCCGACAGTGGTTTGCCGTTCCAGGGTGGTCTGATCGGCGCGGTCAACGACCAAGGCGATCCCGATGCTGTGATGGTGTGCGCCGCGGGCAGTTTGCCAGGCGATCTGCACAAGCTCTGGCGTTCGCGCCATCCACGCCAATATCATCTGGAATATGGCTTTAGCTGCATGGGCTATGAGATCGCCGGTGGCTTGGGCGTCAAAATGGCCGATCCGCAGCGCGAGGTCTATGTGCTTGTCGGTGACGGCAGCTATTTGATGCTGCACACCGATTTGGTCACGTCGATCCAAGAAGGTTATAAGCTGACAGTTGTGCTGATGGACAACAGCGGTTACAAAAGCATCGGTGGCTTGAGCCGTTCGATTGGCGATCAAGGCTTCGGCACACGCTATACTTATCCCAAGCATGGCGTGTTGCCGTCCGACGAAGATGGCAGTCAGGTGGAAACGCTGCCCGTAGATCTGGCGATGAATGCGCGCAGCCTCGGCGCACATGTGATCGAATGTGCGAGTTACGAAGAGGTAGTGGCGGCGCTGCAAACGGCCAAGAGTATAGACCACACAACAGTGATTTATGTGCAAAATGACCGCTATCTGGGCGTACCCGGTTACGAAAGCTGGTGGGACGTGCCCATTGCCGAGGTGAGCGAGTCGGATACTGTCAAAGCGGCGCGCGAGGAATGGGAAGAGCATCGCGTGAAGGAACGCTATTTTCTATAAACACCGCTTAAAGTATATATTGAGACAGAATGCGTTACTGGTGCATTCGATCAAAGTGTAAAAAGGATCAACAAAAATGACTCAAAACGGACAATTACTCAACTATGTCAACGGTAGTTGGCAAAAGTCGGGCACCGGCCATTATGGCAAGGTCTTGAACCCGGCCACGGCGGAAGTGATCACGACCGTGCCGCTGTCGCCCGGCGCAGAAGTGGACATTGCAGTGCAGGCCGCCAGCAAAGCGTTCGGCGAATGGCGGCGGATGCCGGTGGGCGACCGCATTCAATTCCTCTTCAAGTTCAAAAACCTGCTCGATGCTAACATCGATGCCATAGCGAAGACGATCACGAACGAGGCGGGCAAAACCTATAACGAGAGTGTCGGCGAAATGCGGCGCGGCATCGAAAATGTCGAAGTCGCCTGCGGCATGCCAATCCTGATCCAAGGCATCAACAACGAAGATATTGCCAGCGGCATTGATGAGCACATGTTCCGCCAGCCGCTGGGCGTGGTGGCCGCGATTACGCCGTTCAACTTCCCCGGCATGATCCCGCTCTGGTTTTTGCCCTATGCCGTCGCCTGCGGCAATTGCTTTATCCTGAAGCCCAGCGAAAAAGTACCGATGACCAGCCAGAAGCTCTTTGAGCTGATCAACGAAGCGGGCTTCCCAGCGGGTGTGTTGCAACTGGTCAATGGCGGCAAGGAAACCGTAGACGCGCTGCTCGACCACCCAACCGTACGGGCGATCAGCTTTGTTGGCTCGACGCCGGTGGCAAAGTACATCTACAGCCGCGCCACGGCTAATGGCAAGCGTGCGCAGTGCCAGGGCGGCGCCAAGAATCCGGTCGTGATTATGCCGGACGCCGACATGGAGACGACGACAAAAATCATGGGCGATTCGGCCTTTGGCTGCGCTGGGCAACGTTGTCTGGCCGCCTCCGTGGCGATCACAGTGGGCGAGGCCAAACATTCGTTTATCGAAGCGATGGCCGATGTGGCGACCAGTCGCAAGGTTGGCTACGGGCTGGATGCTGGCATCCAAATGGGGCCGGTGATCACCAACGAAAGTAAAACGCGCATTGAAAAATTGATTGACGCCGGTGCGCAAGAAGGGGCGAATGTGCTGGTGGATGGCCGCAACCACAAAGTCGGCGGCTACGAAGACGGCTATTTTATCTTCCCCACGATTTTGGACAACGTGAACCCGAATGGCGAAATTGCCAAGACGGAAATCTTTGGCCCTGTGCTCAGTTTGATGCACGCCAACACGATTGACGAAGCGATTGCGCTGGTCAACAATCGCGCGTATGGCAACATGGCCTGTCTGTTTACGAGCAGCGGTGCAGCGGCGCGCAAGTTCCGTTACGAAGCCGATGCCGGCAACGTGGGCATCAACATTGGCGTAGCCGCACCAATGGCCTATTTCCCGTTTAGTGGCTGGAATGACAGCTTCTTTGGCGATTTACATGCGCAATCGCGCCACGGCGTCGAATTTTATACGCAGACCAAAGTCGTGGTCGAGCGCTGGCCGCAAGAGTGGAGCAGGCAATTTTAATGGTTAATGCTGAATGAGGAGAGATCGATTACGGCGTTAACCATTCAGCATTAACCGTTCGGCATTAACCATTTTGGAGTTTATTCTATGACAACAACCCTCGGTATCGGCGTGATCGGCATGGGCTGGATGGGCATGGCGCACAGCCGCGCGTATCGTAACGTGCCAGATCGGTTTTATGACAGCGGGATTCGTCCACGCCTAGTTATCTGCGCCGACGACGTGGCAGCGCGCGCCGAGCAAGCTCAGGCGATCAACGGCTTTGAACAGATGACGACAAATTGGCATCAGGTGATTGAACACCCAGCCGTACAAGTGGTTAGTATCACGTCGCCCAACTATTTACACCTGGAAATGGTACGAGCGGCCACCCAAGCGGGCAAGCATGTCTTCTGCGAAAAACCAGTGGGCCGTTCGCCTGAAGAGACGGCAGAAATTGAATATCTGGCGCGCAAGGCAGGCGTGATGTCGTTTGTCGGCTTCAATTATCGCTGGGCGCCGATGGTGCAATATGCCAAACAGTTGATCGAGGAAGGCAAGCTCGGTCAATTGACGCATTACCGCGGGCGCTTCTTCTCGATGTATGGCAGCAATCCCAATGGCCTACTCACGTGGCGTTTCAAGGCTGACCAAGCTGGGTTAGGCGTGCTAGGCGATATTATGTCGCATGTCGCCGATATGGCGCATATGCTGGTGGGGCCGATCCAGCGTGTGGTCAGCAATCGCAACACGTTTATCAAAGAACGCCCGCTGCCCATTCCTGGACAGGGTACGCATTTTTCCCTGGGCAAGCCCGGCGATCCAACCGGACCTGTAGAAAACGAAGATTATGTCGGCACGCTGGTACAGTTTGAAAACGGTGTCCAGGGTAGCTTTGAGACTTGCCGTGCCATCTACGGCCCCAAGTGCGAAATGTCCTTTGAGGTTAACGGCACCAAAGGCGCACTCAAATGGAACTTTGAGCGTCTGAATGAGTTGGAGCTTTATCTACCCGATGAGGCTGGCCTTCACGATGGCTACACGAATTTACTCGGTGGACCGAAATATCCGAATCATGGCCGCTTCAATCCTGGTGATGGCATCGGGATTGGCTATGAAGATCTGAAAACAATCGAGGCCTACAACTTCTTGCAGTCAGTTGTGGACGGTCAGCAACGTGCGCCTAGTTTTGCGGATGCGCTGAAGCTGGCGAATGTCCAGACGGCCATGATCCGTTCGTGGGCGAGTGGCTCATGGGAAACGGTGCAAAATCTAGCGCATAACGACCCCGCCCGCGCCCAAAGGGCTCCCGCTCCCGGTCGGCTGCGGTTCGACAAGCGCACCGCACGGGGCCTGAGCGCTCGACGACTCGACTGAGCTCGCCGAAGTCTGAGCGCACGCCGAAGTCTTGCCGCAGGCCACGTCGCAGCCTACAGGGCGGGCGGGGGGAGAGGTCAAGCCTTATTCTCAATTCATTAATATAAAGGTATCTACCATGAGCAGTTCAATCTTTGATCTAACCGTACAAGCAACCGACGGCACCGCTAAGCCCTTGCGTGATTATGCGGGTGACGTATTGTTGATCGTCAATGTGGCCTCACAATGTGGCCTGACCCCACAATATGCCGGACTGGAACAACTCAATCGCACGTATGCGGCGCGCGGGTTACGCGTGCTAGGGTTTCCGTGCAATGATTTTGGGGCGCAAGAACCAGGCGCGATCGAAGAGATTCAGGAATTTTGTTCCACGAAGTATCAGGCTAGCTTTGACTTGTTCGACAAAGTTCACGTCAAAGGGCCGGAGCAAACCCCACTCTATGCTCGCCTAACCGAAACTGAACCGGCTGGCGATGTCACCTGGAATTTCGAAAAGTTTCTGGTTGGCCGTGATGGACAGGTCGTGGGTCGCTTCAAGCCCGCCGTCACACCGGACAGTGCGGAGTTGGTCAGCGCGATAGAGCAGGCTTTGTAGATTTTAAGATTATCCGGCGTAAGCCGTTATACAGGTAGACTCCCATCAGTAGATGGGACGGAAACAGGTAAGCATCACCTGTCTACCTGTATAACAGCTTACGCCGGACAGAATCTATTGTATGAGTGGATGCAGTGAGGCTATGAATAAAATTCAAATTGGCAATGCACCGTGTTCCTGGGGTACCTTAGAATTTGGCGAGATGGGGGGCAACCGGCTGACGCCAACCCGCATGTTGGACGAGTTGATCGAGGCTGGCTATACGGGCAGCGAACTGGGGGATTGGGGCTTCATGCCCACCGACCCGGCAGCGCTGACCGCAGAATACGCCCGCCGTCACTTGAGCATGACCGGCGCTTATGTCGGCGTGGCGCTGGAAGATCCAGCTAAAGTGGCGGAAGGCGAAGCGATGGTGATGCAAACCGTTAAGTTGCTGGCCGCCGTAGCCGATGGCTTAAAAACGGAAGTGCGCCCATTCCTGGTGCTGGCTGGCGACAATGGCGCTGACCCTGTACGCACGAAAAATGCGGGACGGGTGACGCCAGACATGGCCTTAAGCGCCGAGCAATGGCGCACGTTTGCCGACAATGCGAATCGCATTGCGCGCCGAGTGCGCGAGGAAACCGGCCTCCGCACCGTCTTTCATGCCCACTGCGCCGGTTTTGTCGAGACACCTGATGAAATTGATCGCTTGCTCACTATGACCGATCCCGCTTTGCTGGGGCTTGTTTTTGATACAGGCCACTACGCATTTGGCGCGGGCAGTTGTGCAACAGCGGTTGAAGCGCTTGACCGCTTTGCCGATCGCATCTGGTACATGCATTATAAAGATTGCCATCCCGCAGTCATGGCACAGGCAAAGATCCAAAAATGGGATTATTTTGAAGCCGTGCGCCAGGGCGTCTTCTGTGAACTGGGCCAGGGTTGCGTAGATTTCCCTGCCGTAACCGCGTGGCTGCGCCAACGTAACTACACCGGCTTCATCACAGTGGAGCAGGATGTGCTGCCCGGGATGGGCATGCCCAAAGTAAGTGCTACACGAAATCGAGCCTATTTGCAGTCAATTGGCTTATAGATACAAAGGGAAGGAGAGGTAGGAGAAACTTTTTACCCCGCCCTCCCTACCCGCTCATAGAGGAAACATTTAAACCTCATACAATGTCGCCAGCGTCGCATTAGAGAATGCGATCTCCTCGATTGTATGACTTCTATTTGTTTCCTCTATTAGCTGCGGTTCTCCTTGATTCACTTACACAAAGGATCGTCTTGCATGTCGCAAATTGTTAACTTTGGTATTATTGGCGCTGGGCGAATTGGCACGGTGCACGCCGAAAGCTTGGTGACACGCCTTGCCAACGCCAATGTGCTGGCTATCTCTGACCTGTCGCTTGAAGCCGCGCAAAAATGTGCTGTCCGCTTCAGTATTCCTTTGGCTACACGAAAGCACCACGAATTATTGGAAAACCCAGCCATCGATGCGGTGATTATCTGTTCGAGTACAGACACGCACACCCAGCTTATCTGTGAAGCCGCCGAGGCAGGCAAACACATTTTCTGCGAAAAACCAATTGCGCTTGATTTGCAGGCCATCGATAAAGCGTTGGCGACAGTGGCGCGCAGCGGCGTCAAGTTGCAGATTGGCTTCAATCGCCGCTTTGACAGTAACTTTCGCCATATCCAGGAAACGGTGGCAGCCGGCCAGATCGGGACGCCCCATCTAGTACGCATCACCAGCCGCGATCCAGCGCCGCCGCCGCTTGCCTACATCAAGGTCTCTGGCGGTATTTTCATGGACATGACGATCCACGACTTTGACATGGCGCGCTATTTGATTGGCTGTGATGTTGAAGAAATTTATGCGGCGGGTGGCGTCATGGTCGATCCGGCGATTGGCGAAGCTGGTGACATTGACACGGCGGTGGTCACTCTGCGCTATACCAACGGTGCGATTGGCGTCATTGATAACAGTCGTCAAGCAGTGTACGGCTACGATCAGCGGGCGGAGGTCTTTGGTTCTGCCGGCGCGATTGAGTCACAGAATAAAACACCATACAACACGATACAGAGCACGACTGAACGCATCCAAACAGTCAATCCGCTCTACTTCTTCTTGGAGCGCTACATGGACTCTTACGTGGCCGAAATGCGCGCCTTTATCGAGTGCATCCAAAACGATACACCGCCGCTGGTGAGCGGGATTGATGGCCGCATTCCAGTGGTAATGGGGTTGGCGGCCTGGAAATCCTATCGCGAACAGCGCCCGGTCAAGTTGAGCGAGATCGAAGGCTGAACACCGAGCTTATGCTATGAAGCGTTGGCAACCCAGGCGCGCCCTGATTGTTTTGCTATTATTGTTGGCTGGGATTATTCTGCTCTACCGCTTCCGCCAGCCGCTGTTGCTCAAACTTGGCGCGTACCCATTTGTGCAGAGTGAATTGAAACCTAGCGATTTGATCGTGGTCATTTCGGGGACATTGCCAGAGATCCACTATGGGCTTGATCTGTATAAGGCGGGTTATGCGCCGAAAATCCTCTTTGTCGGCGATTTCCCGGTTGAACTGACGGTGATGAGCAAGCAGCCGTTTGAGGTAGCTGAAAAACCGTGGGAAGAGATCGCCGGACATATGGCCACTAGTTCTGGCATCCCCCAGAGCGCCATCTTGTTTAGCCATGTCTTTGCCACAAGCACTTATGAGCGCGTCGCCAGTTGCCTGGCAATCGTTAAGCAACACAATCTGCACTCGATGATCGTGGTCAGTGACCGGCTTCATTCACGCCGGATTGCGGAAAGCGCACGCAAGCTTATGGCGCAGAAGGCTTATGTCGTGTTGAGCGCACCCACACCACTGCGTTATGTCCCAGAAGGCTATCGTTTTCATCCAGAAAGTTGGTGGACCAGCGAACAAGATTTAAAAGATGTCGTCGATGAATGGATCAAACTAGGATTTTATTGGATCAAGTATTAAAAGACGAGTTGCTCATTATTTTGACTACACGAATAATAAAAATAACATGAATTTCGTGATAGCATCTTTCGCAAGTTGCCATGTTTGCAATCCCGGTTTGCAATAGTAGTTGACAATTTTAATTTTCATGTTAGAATTTTGAAGCTTACCTGTATTTCTACTTTTCCTTACGTTTGTCTTGCAAGACGAAGTGCGCATCCGGTCAATCAACCTAGTCCAAGCAAAACTTATCTGCCAGTAATTCGATTGCAACCTGGATTATTATACGATCATATGCTCGAGCAGCCATTAAGAACCAAATCATCGCTTTCCTTATTGACTATTACACTGTGGAGTGAATATCATGAAATTGAGAGTACGCTATCTTGTGATCGGTGCATTATTGTTAACGTTGAGCATTTTGTTGTTTGTGCATAGCACAATTGTGGCGGCGCCAATTTTTACAGGTGATGCTGCGGCTGATTTCAAAAGTCCGGGGGTGATTAAAATTGCTGATATGGAGGGCGATGTAGGCATGCCTGTGCCCGATTTTCCAGTCGGCACGCGCAGTGGTTGGGACATGCGCACGGTCTACCTGGAATACGATCAAGCCGCCGATACCATGTATGTGGGGATCGACTGCATTGTGATCTGTGGTGATGCCGATAATGACGGCAACCCCAACACGACCGGGCCCATTTTAGGTAAGGCGGTTGGTGAAGGCGGGCTTGGTGGCAAAGATGTGGCCGATTTTGGTCCGGGTGAATCCTTTGGCCTGATCATTGATACCAACAACGATTTTACCGGAACCACCGGCGCGTTTGATGTGGTGATCGGCGTAAAAAATAGCGACAGTCTCGCCAATTTGGGGGCTTACGCGTACACTGGGGATGTTGGCGGACAGTTGCGCAACGAGGGTTGGGGCGCAAAATTGCCGAATGCAGTGACACTCTTTGCGCCGCCGAGCGCCACCACGCCAGATTTAGAATTTGCGATCGCCAATTTCTCAACGCTGCCCGGCTTTCCCACGGGCCAACCCATTCGAAGTTACAAGTTACAGATGGCGATGGGGTCGATTGTCGATGACGGCATCGGCGAAGATTATGCGCCCGATCAGCTAAAGCCAATCGAAATAACGCCCACGCCGACGCCGACCGCACCGCCAGTCACGGCGACACCGACAGAGACAGCCACAGTGGCGCCAACCGATACGTCAACCATAACGCCCACCCTGCCACCGGCTACAGCAACGCCCACCGATACACCAACGATGCTGCCGCCAACCGGTGTACCAACCAGTGGCGCTGATCTCAGTTATCTCAGCCCAGCGCAGGCGCGCCAGATCCCCGTGATCACCAAGCTCGCCACCAACAAGCAATTAGTGGTGGCCGGTCAGCCCACCCTGCTCGAAATTCCGGCCATTGATCTGTTGACTGCGGTTGAGGCCATGGGCTGGCACCGGGCAATGGGAACGGATGGCGTGGCCTATAGTGAATGGGAAGATGTACAATTTGCCGCCGGTTGGCAGAAGAATAGTGCCATCCCCGGCAGCCAGGGCAATGTAGTGCTCAGTGGTCACAATAATATCGATGGCGCAGTCTTCCGTGATCTTTGGAAAATGGCAGCCGGTCAGCAAATCTATCTCTATGCCAATCACAAAGAATATACCTATTTAGTTGATCAAGTAAAGCTGATGCCAGAAACGAATGCAAGCACCGCACAACGCGCCCAAACAGCTTCGTTCATCCGTCAATCCGACGACTTCCGGTTAACCCTAGTGTCGTGTTGGCCGCCCAATAACAATACACACCGCGTCTTTGTGACAGCCCATCTGGTTCGCCAGGTGGACCAACCATTGCAAGCTGACATGCGCTGATCTAACTATTCACTCAGGAGAGAAGCAGATGAAGTACAAAATCCATTTTGCGATGCTGGGCGTGCTTTTTATCGCGCTGGTTGGGTTATTTAGACCGCTAGACTCGAGAACAACGATTGCCGCACCCGCGTTCACAGGCATCGCCGCAAAAGATTTTACAGGACCAGGTGTTATCACGATCAATGATCGCGCAGCGCCAGATGTGGGTTTGCCGCATCCAAACCCACCGACCACGACTGTTGGTTTTTCCACCACAGCTATCAGTGGCTTTGACATGCGCGCGGTCTACTTGAACTATGATAAGACAAGCGATACAATGTATGTTGGCGTTGACTGCTTCGTCATCTGTGGTGATGCCGATGGTGATGGTGATCCGAACAAGACGGGTCCTATTCTGAAGGCCTTGAGTGGCACAGACGCGGCCGATTTTGGCAAAGGTGAATCCTTTGGTCTGTTAATTGACACTGATAACAACTACATAACCGCCACCAACACCGGCAATTTTAATGTGGTCGTTGGTGTCCGCGATGCCGATACCCTCACACAAATCGGCGTTTACTCCTACACCGGCGGCATCGGTGATCAATTGAACAATATCCCATGGGGCCCCAAGTTGCCCTATACGGTGACGCTGTTTGCTGCGCCCAGCACCGCCACGCCAGACCTGGAATTCAGTATTGCCAACTTCTCTAAACTACCAGGGTTTCCAGCAGGCGATCCTTTGCCGCCGTTTAAGGTGCATATGGGCATGGGTTCACTCGCCGATGATGGCATCGGTGAGGATTTCTTGGCGGCCAGCCTGGTCGTCATCCCACCGACGCCCACCGTAACGCCAACGTTGCCGGTGACGGCCACGATCGCAGCTACACCCATTGTGACGGCAACACCCAACTTGACACCAACGATCACAGTCACGCCCACAGCGCCAATGACGCCCACGCTGACGCCTATCGCTACGCCGCCAGCGCCGACCTCTGAGCCAACCACCGGGGCGGATCTGAGTCAATACGCCGCACCGGCAGACATCGACAAGCTAAGCCCGGCTGACAAGCTGCCAACACAAATCCAAAGCAGCGGGAACGGTCCGGATCGGTTGGAGATTCCAGCCCTCGCTTTAGACACAGCGGTTGCCGAAAAAGGCTGGCAACTGGTGACTCAGAGAGATGGCACACAGATCAGCCAGTGGGACGATGTGCGCGACGCGGCCGGTTGGCACAAAAATAGCGCTTTGCCGGGCGAGATTGGCAACGTTGTTATGAGTGGCCACAACAATATTTACGGCTCGGTCTTCCGCGAGCTCAATTTGCTTAAAGGTGGCGAAACTGTCTACGTCTGGAAAAATCGCGTACGCTATGCCTATGTCGTGGACAAGGTCAGCGTGTTGCCAGAGAAATATGCCAGTAAAACGCAGCAAGCGCTCAACGCCGCTTATCTGCAACAGACCAATGACCAACGCTTGACGATGATCACTTGTTGGCCGTTGACCAGCAACACGCATCGAGTCTTTGTGACCGCGCATCTCGATGTAGAGCGGACTTACATTCGGTAGAAAAGTAGCCAGGTAGCCAGGTAGCCAGGGTCTAGCTACCTGGCTACCTGGCCGCCAGCTCGCAACTCGCCTAGTCTCCCCATTTTTGTACAATCTCCGGCCGCCCTTTATACTATCATCACATCAGTGCCTGACTTCACGGCGTAAAATACCGTGCTATTTTCAATTTTCCATCCCCATCACCACTCTAATTCAAACAAGCTCGCAAAAGGAAACGACCAATGGCAGAATCAAGCTCGCAAAAGGAAACGACCAATGGCAGAATTAAACTATACAAGCATTCAAGATTATCTCACCACGCTCGTGCCGGAGCGCCCAGTGGAATTCCAGACGATGGAGGACTACGCAAAAAAAAGTAATTTTCCGATCATTGGACCGGTTGCTGGTCAACTCTGTTATCAAATTGCGCGCATGATTGGCGCGCGCAGCGTCTTTGAACTGGGCTCAGGTTATGGTTATTCGACAGCCTGGTTTGCCAAAGCCGTGCAGGAAAACGGCGGTGGTGTAGTACACCATGTCGTATGGGATGAAAAATTGTCACAAATGGCGCGCCAACACTTGGGTGCATTGGGCTATGGCGAACTGACTCGCTACCATGTGGCCGAGGCCGTCCAAACCTTAAAGCAAACCGCTGGCCCTTTTGACCTGATCTTCAACGACATTGACAAAGAGGGCTATCCCAATTCACTGCCGGTGATTGCCGAAAAATTGCGCTCAGGCGGCGTCTTGATCATCGACAACATGTTCCGCGGCGGCGGCATCTTCGATGCCAACGATCATTCACCGTCTACCACAGGCGTGCGCGAATTCACCCGCCTGATCACCACCGACCCCAGCTGGCTCGTGACGCTGGCACCGATCCGAGATGGGTTGATTGTTGCCATCAAAAAGTAAACAGAGGCAAATAAACGGCTAATCACGCCACATGACCGAAATTTTTAATTTTCATTAATCTGTGCGCCATGAGGGGACAATCAATATCGTGGACGAACAAACAACCGTTGATGAATTGCGCGCGGCTGTCCACCAATTTGTTGCGGCGCGCAATTGGCAACAACACCATACGCCCAAAAATCTCGCGATGAGCATTGCGATTGAAGCGGCAGAAATTATGGAGCATTTCCAGTGGTTGACCGTTGAGCAAAGCGCAGCGCTCGTGAGCGATACTAATTCACTATTTTGGCAGTTGGCTTGCGCCTAAAAAGCGGTAAACTTCTCCATTAGCTTGATTGGCGAGCAAGATACTACCGTTCGTGAACTCTTGCTTAACCGCATCAAATCGGCTTGGCTCAGCCTGCGTCGCATAGCCTAAGCGATCCTCACCTTTATGCTTCTTCCAAAGCTTTTCCCACATGCCCGCCGGCTGATAGAGATCGATCTTGGAAGGCAGGGGGGTTGTCGCAGGGTCAACATCGCTCTGCCAATCAACTCCCTGTTGGATCCATTGATCACCAGCCGCAATGTACACTTCCGATGATTCCTCCAAAAGCAGCATGAAGCCATGTTCAAAGCGTAGGAGTCGCGCGTGTGGCGCTGTAGCCGCATATTGCGCACATTTCAATTGGTCTTTGATGGGCTGTGATTGGCTAGCAATATAGCTGCGGAAATGCTCATCAATCTGGGTCGAGCATATCTCGGCTTCAACCGTCGGCGTCAGCGTCAACGTCGGGGTCAGCGTCGGGGTTATCGTTGGCGTTACCGTTGTGGGTGTAACGACAGTTGTCGGTAAAGGCAGCGGCGTCCACGTGGCAGATGGCATAGGTGTGTCTGTAGGCGCGACCGTAGCCATTGGGCTAGGAGCGGACACCGGTGTTGCGGTCGGCGGAATGATCACTGTTGGCACAAATGTAGCCGTAGCAGCGAGCACAGGTATGGTTGTCAGGCTCGAGCCTAGCGTTGTTGGCTGAATGGCAAGCGCCGTAAGCGTCCCTGAACCCCCTCCATTGTGTTGGACCCCATTTTGTTGGACAGTGGGGGATGGCGTCAGTGGCGGCGTATTCGTGCTCGTTGGCAGCGTCTGCGCAATTTGCGGCGTGCTTACATTGCCAGATGCGCGGTTCCCCAACCGGTAATTATACACAAGAAAGGCAATCACCGCGACAAAAATGAGCCCAAGCAGCATCAACCCTAACCCAGTCAACAAAGTGGGCAAGGCTACGCCGCGTGAACGGCTGGGCAAAGGCGCATCTAGGGGTGATGCGGTGGCAATGGGCGCAGTTTGTGATGTTCTGGCGGTTGACGGTACACCAGGTGCAGGCACCAAAACGGTGGTAGCGTGGGTGAGCGGCTGCGCCTCGGCCGGCACTGACGTTAGCATTAAGGTGCCAGTCGCTTCGCTTGCTGCGCCCGTTAGATTTTGCATGGCCGGTGCACGCGGCACGGAGCGCCCGGCGGCTCGCGTCAGAGCGCCGGCCATTTCTTCGGCGCTGGCATATCGATCCTCTGGCCGCTTCGCCAGGCTGCGTTGCAAAATAGCCACCACACTATAGGGTAGTAGACTCAGCACGTCGTCGTCAATGGTCAGTGGTTCGTAGACATGGGCGTGCAAAATTTGGGTGGTCGAACCAGAAAAAGGAGTATGCCCCACCACACAACGATAGAGCACCGCCCCCAAAGAATAGATATCGGCGCGTCCATTGGCATCACGTCGCCCAGCGCACTGCTCGGGGGCCATATAGGCAGGCGTGCCCACCGTGCGCCCTGTGCTGGTCAAGTCTGGCGCATCCAGGGCGCGCGCAATGCCAAAATCAGATAGCAAAGGTGTCACCGGGTAATCAAGCGTTTCCAGTTGCACCGTGTTGGGTGCGCCAGGGCCGGCAGGCCGCAAGAGAATGTTGCTAGGTTTTACGTCACGATGCACAAAACCTTGTTGATGAGCAAAGGCCAGGGCGTGGGCAATTGGCTCTAGCAAATTGCAACTTTCTTCTGGGCGCAAACGGCCGCGGCTGGACAAGAGTGCGCCCAGGGTTTCGCCTTCAATTAATTCCATGGCAATATAGGCGATTTCGCCCTGCAAGGCCGTGCCAACCTGCAAAATACGCACAATATGCGGGTGGCGCAAGGCGCCTGCGGTCAAGGCCTCGCGACGAAAACGACCATGCGTCTTTTCATCAGCACCAGGCAACAATACCTTAAGCGCCACCGAGATACCCTGCACCTGGTCGTACGCTTGATAGACCACAGCGACGCCGCCACTGCCCAGTTGCCGCTGGACGAGATAGCGCCCGACTTGCCGCCCCGTGAGATTGGCTAGCGCCGTCCCAGCCGTGGGTTCATCGCCAGGTTTATTGTTGCCAGGTTGATTATTGAAAGGCCGACCGCTATCTATTTCACCCACTGAATCGCATGCTCCAACCAGTTGGAAAAGTTACCCTGAATGCCTGCAATCGGCTTAGCCTCACCACCATCAAGCCCAACCACCCAAATTTGCAACGAACCACTCCGATCACTGACAAAGGCCACAAATTTGCCATCCGGGCTAACGGTCGGCAATCCATCGCGAGCCGCATTGATGGTCAGGCGGATTACGCTGTGATCGGCAAAAGTCAGGCGGTAAATTTCCCAATTGCCATCGCGCTTATCACTCATAAAGACAACGTATTTGCCATCGGGTGACCACGTCGGCCGCCGATCACCATCAACGGTTGTCAACGGCGCAGAATTTCTCCCCTGCTGGTCGGCTTGCCAAAGCCCCAGTTGATTGCCCGAGTTATCAGTGCCCCGATAGACAATCCATTGCCCACTGTTTGCGCCGGGTTGCCAGGCTGGATCTTCGCCGAAGAACCAATGATTATAACTGTTAGGCGTGGCCGATGTGACGTAGATTCGTGAACGCCGGTCACCTTCGCGCCGGCTGGCAAAGGCAATCGTATCGCCGGCAGGATTCCAATCCGCCGGACTTTCCTGGCCATCTTCTACATATCCTGGATAACGCACAGAACGGTCGGTTGGCGCCAGACCGTTCTGCAACACAAAGGCGCCGATGCCTTCTGGATCGGGCGGCGTCGCGTGAAAAATGAGCGTTTTGCCATCCGGGGAAAGGCGTGGCTGTGAGCCATTGGCGACCAGCAAATTGGCGTGGAAGGTATCCGTCAATGGCATACTATAAATTCGCGATTGACCATCTTCCACGGTAGAATAAATAATCTTACCCACTAACTTTTTCAGCAAGTCATCGTGCTCGCCGGCTTGTTGCAAGCCCGCGCAGGCAGCATCGTATTGATTGGCGATCTCACTCGGTTGGCTAGTTGATGTCATCGCATTAACCACAATCACCTGCTCGGCGGCGCCACAGGCTTCGCCTTGCCGGCTCAACTCATCAGCGTACGCGCGATGGGCCTGACCAAGTTCAATTGCCGCCTCCTTCTGCGCTTCGCCGGTGGCTTTTAGATATTTCTCAGTTGCATCGCGCAGGCGAGTAATGGCTAACTGATTGGGACGAAGCGCCAACGCATTATTGAAAAGATCCACAGTAGCTTTAGGGTTTTTAGTCGCATTGTTGGCGCTGGCCATGCCCACATAGGCATTGAAAAGTATCGTCCGCACCAATTCTCTATCCTTAAAAACGCTGCGCCATTGCCCCCAGAATGGCGCAGGCGTGCGGCCAAAAAAGAGCTGGGCAATCAATTGGCCTTCCGAACCTTGATGCGTTGCCAACGCCTGAGCAAACGCTGGATTGGTGCGGAAAATGACGATCAAGCTATCGCGCGTAGCCTGCCAATCACGCTGTTCATAAAATGATTGGGCTCTGTCCCACCAATCCTGCACGGAAATCGTCGGCGTCAGCACAGTGGGGGTTAACACGGTTACTGCGCCAGCAGAGGCAGGGTTAGCGCCGCGCGTTGGGACAAATGTTGCGTTCGGTGGGCTGACTGTTCCCGCGCCGCCAACCAGAGCAGGGGTCGCCAACGGCTTTTCAACGCCAATGCCCAGTTTTGTCATCCAGGTGGAGGGCAGCAAGCTGATAATAACGACCAACCCCAGCACCAGTGGCAAGAGGGCCAAAAGTGAGCCTAGCAATACCCCCGCCCAATTGGTGCTTTCTCGGCGTTTACGCGCAGGCCGCGGCAGAGAGGCCTTGGCTGCTTTATCGCGCTCTATCCCCAGCTTAGCAACAGCCGCTTCACCCGCTTGGATGGGGGACGTACCGGTTTTGAGCATAGGCGCAGATACCAGCACCTGCGAAGTCGTAGGCGCGGACCGGACAACGGGCAAGGTGGCCATCGTAGCGGTGCGCTCATCCTGCACAATGATCGGCTGTTCTGGCAGGCGCGCCGCGGCGGCTAGATCAGCGGCTAGCAGTTCTGCGGTCGGGTATCTTTGATCAGGCTCTTTGGCCAACGTCTTTTTCAAAATATCGATGACTAACGCTGGCAATTTAGCCAGCGTCTCCTGAGAAACAGTCACAGCATCATAGACATGGGCGTGCAAAATTTGGGTAGTCGTTCCAACAAAAGGTGGCCGGCCCACCAGGCAACGATACATCACCGCGCCCAAAGCATACAGGTCGGCACGACCATCAATCTGGCGGCTACCGGCGCATTGTTCGGGCGCCATGTAGGCTGGTGTGCCAATCGTGCGCCCAGCACTGGTCAATTCTGGTGCATCCAAGCTGCGGGCAATCCCAAAATCGGATAACAAGGGCACGACCGGAAAATCCAGGGTCGAAATTTGGACTTGACCGGGTACATCAGCCGTCACACGCCGCAAGAGGATATTACTTGGCTTAACATCGCGATGAATAACCGTATGTTGATGCGCGTAAACCAGGGCGCGCGCAATTGGCTCCAATAGCTTACAACAATCAACAACGCTCAACTGGCGTTTTTGTTCCAGTAAGTCAGCCAAACTACTCCCTTCGACCAGTTCCATGGCGATATAGGTGACACCCTGCGCGCCAGTTTGACTAACTTGCAAGGTTGCGACAATATTGGGGTGGACAAGCGTACTAACGGTGCGTGCTTCGAGGCGAAAGCGTTCGCGAACAATATGGTCGGCGCCGGGCAGCAACACTTTGAGCGCAACCACACGCGGTTGAAGCTGGTCGATGGCGCGATAGACCGACGCCATTGCGCCGCCGCCCAGACGTGCTTCGACCAAGTAGTGACCGATGGTGTGGCCAACCAAATCACCAAAGTGCTCGTCTGCGCCAGAGCCTTTATTCAGCAAGGATGATGATAGGCCACTTACCTTCGTTGCTTCATAGTTGTTATCGGTGTTATTATCAGTCTGATTATTCGACTCTCTGTCTGGGAAATTTTGTGGTGACAAAGACATTGAGCAAGCATCCGATCCCAAAGACTTCATACAATTGCAGGCACTTTGCCTGTTTACGGCGATCCTGGTATATTTGACTAAATTATACTCGCGGTTGTGGTGAAGTAACACTTTTGCTCGGCAAGAAATGTTACATTACACAAGCCAGTAAGGAATGCACCACTAGTTGTTTTCAGCAAAGCAAAGTATACTTACAGAAGTGCTCGTCAGTCGAATATGGATAACGTTACTTGATGCCAAGCAACTCGCGGAATGGCTTGCCAGCCTTTCACCGATGAACCTAATATGACAGCGCCAGGTTGCGCGCAAGGACGGAGCAAGCAGGCCTCGTGCGCATGGTCCGGCCCGTAGGCGTGCCGGCTCCGCTGTGGTCTACCGATTAACAACCTGGCGCTGTCATCCTAATTAGACATATAAATATATACGATCTAATAGTCAATCTAGACACGATATTGATGCAGAGATGGCCGAGAGCGCTGCTTATAGCAAGTGGTGCCTAATAAATTTCAATTGGCACCATGCTGTCGCTGTCCACTGACGTTTAAACGAAATTTGAGGTAGATAGTGTGAGCCGGTACGGAAAACTTATCTGCATGAATGGTCCCAAAGTGGGGACAGAATATGAATTACTCGAGGATGTCAGCACGGTCGGGCGCATGGCCGGTTCAACCATTGTGCTGGAAGATCAGTTCGCCTCGCGTCAGCATGCCGAAATCCGCCACCATGACAATGCCTATCAAGTTCACGATTTGCAGAGCAAGAACGGCGTATTAGTGGATGGTCAACGGTTGACGCTAGGCGGAACAGCCTGGTTGCGTGATGGGAGTGAAGTGCAATTCGCTTCCACCCGTTTTCGTTTCTATGATCCTTCTGCCACTGCTACCGCACCTTCGCTCCTGGCGATCCATGAACCGGCGCTCCGCATTGATCCGGCCACGCGCCAGGTCTATGTTGATGGAGAAATGCTCGATCCGCCACTCAGCGTTAAGCAATTTGACATGCTCTGGTTTATGTACCAAAACCGCGGGCGTGTGATCAGCAAAGATGAGATCGCACAGGCAGTGTGGCCAGAGGCACAGGGTGATGTCTATGATGCCAACATTGATCGCATGGTCAGCCGTGTGCGCAGCCGAATTGAGCCCGATAGCAGTGAAGAGCCACGGTTTATCGCCACGATCCGGGGCTATGGCTATCAACTGCTCATCGACTAAGGCCAAATCAATCAGGATACCGGTTGGGTTGCTTGCAATGGGGCCAGGGATCGCGATTGAATGGGCATCGCCTTACTCAAGTTATGCAATGGGGCGCACGTTACTTCTGGTCGGGGTGATCAGAAAGTAAAATTAAGATGAAGCAGACATCCAACCCAGCAGATAGCCTACACCAGCTTGGGCAGCATGCGCTGCCGATGATGACGCTAGGCATTTTGGTGATCAGCTCGATTTTCACCGGCGCACAGTTCCGCTACCCCCAGGTATTAGGTGTGCTGCGGCGCGATCCCGTTGCCTTTGCCGCGGGTGAATGGTGGCGGCTGCTGACTCCCTTGTTGGTTCACGCTGATGGCTGGGTGGCGTTCGTCTCGAACAGCATGGCTATTGCGCTGATCGGTCCAACGGTTGAACAAAAGCTCGGGCGTTGGCGGGGCTTGCTCTTGTTTCTGGCCGGCGGCCTGGCCGGCAACATGGCGGGCTATGCCTGGGAGCCGCATGGCGCCGGTTCGTCGGTTGGGCTGTGTGGCCTGCTTGGTGGCCTGAGCGTTTGGTTGCTCTTGCGCAACGACCCGGTATGGCCCATTGCGCCCGTATACATGGTCTACTTCCTGTCCATTCTGGTCGGCGCGACGATGGGAGCAAGCTTTGCGATCAGTATGCTCGGTGCGGTAGGGATCAACCTCTTGGCTATTTTGCTACAGCGCAATAGCAAAATAGCCAGCGCAGCAAGGGTTATGGGCAGCGCCAGCCTGCTGGGTGCAGTTGTGTTGACGGTTGCGCGCGATAATCACGGCCCACCGATCATCGCGGGTGCATGTATCGCCGCGCTGATGTTATGGCGAAATCAAGTTGCCGGCACAGCTATCCATGCGGATCAACATGAGGTATAAATTACATAATTGTTCAGATCTTGTGTAAACAGGTAAACAGGGAGTACATCCATCTATCCGTGTTTACTTATCTCACTATTTACCTACGTATCACTAAGCCTGAACAGTTACTAAATTCCTTTATTCGAGTACGTGAAACCAAAGCAGGGCTTGATCCGTGGGGTCGCCGTTGTAATTGACCGTGATCTCCTCGTCTACTTCAATCGTACGCAGGGCGATGAACTCTATCATGTGCTCGGCCTGTTTTTTTACATAATGGGCATTAGGCGTATAAGCATGGTTGTAGAGCGAACCAAAGCCTAAAGCCAACGCAACGGCCTCTGCATTCCAGTAATAGTAATAATCTTTGAGTACGGTTTGATCGAGAAATTGTTCCTGATCGGTGGGCAAAACGATGACCGGAGCCCGCTCAATGATTTCATTTGCGGCAAATTGTTTTTGGGCAAAAACTCCACGCCCTTTGCCCGCCGTCTGACCAATCGTGATCATGCT
>JBBREZ010000050.1:0-20927 GCA_038225095.1 Caldilineales bacterium | reverse complement strand
CACCGTGATCGAAAGCGAATGAACATCCGGAAGCCTGCAAACGGGCCGGGGACGGACGGGGCACAGATCGAAGGATGGAGCAAACTTGATGGCCCTGTCCGTCCCCGGCACGTTACGGCTATTCCACGGTCACACTTTTCGCCAGGTTACGCGGCTGATCTACATCAACACCGCGGCAGAGAGCGATCTCGTAGGCCAGAATTTGCAACGGGATCACCGCCAAAATGGGTGTCAACAGTTCATGGATCACGGGGATGGGCAGGACGACATCGGCCTTGGCCTTGATAGTTTCGTCTGCCGCGTGCGCAACCGCTAACACCAACCCATCACGCGCTTTCACTTGCTCGATCTGGCTGAGCATCTTGTCGTAAACACTGTCTTTAGGCGCAATCACTAGCGTGGGCATATCCTGGTCGATCAGCGCAATCGGGCCATGTTTCATTTCGCCGGCGGCATAGCCTTCGGCATGAATATAGCTAATTTCCTTGAGCTTGAGCGCCCCTTCCAAAGCAATCGGGAAGTTAATGCCACGGCCCAAATACAGGAAATTGCGGTATTGGTGAAAGCGCTCGGCTAACGCTTTGTACTCATTGCCACGCCACGCATTTTCCAACAATTCACCGGCCAGACCGGGCAACGTTGCGACGGCACGAATGAGTTCGCCGCGCCGCGCCGCGTCAAGCGTGCCGCGCGCTTGGCCCAGATAAACAGCCAACAGAAAGAGGTCAGTCACCGACGCCGTGAAGGCCTTAGTGCTGGCCACGCCGATTTCTGGGCCAGCCTGCATGTAGAGCACACCGTCACAAACACGGGCCGCCTGGCTGCCAATCGCGTTGACAATCGCCACCGTAAAGGCACCTTGGGTGCGCGCTTCTTCTAACGCCGCTAAGGTGTCCACCGTTTCGCCGCTCTGGGTAATCGCCACGATTAGATGACTTGGCTTGACCACTGGCTGCCGATAGCGAAATTCGCTGGCATAATCCACTTCGACCGGCAGGCGCACCACTTGCTCGATCATGTATTTGCCTACCAGCCCGGCATAATAACTTGTGCCACAAGCGACAATCGTCACTTTGTCCAGGGCACGCATCTGTTCAACCGACAAATTCAGCGAATCAAGCACCACGCGTTCTTGTTGAAAGTCTAGTCGGCCGCGCAACGTATCGGTTAAGCTGCGGCCTTGTTCGTAAATTTCTTTTTGCATAAAGTGGCGAAATTCGCCCTTTTCGGCAGCCAGCGGGTTCCAGTCGATGTGAATCGACTGCTTGGCCACTGGATTGCCTTCCAAGTCCATGTATTGCGCGCTATGCGATGTGATCACAGCCATTTGGCGATTTTCCAAAAAGGTGATCTGGCGCGTGTGGCGCAAAATTGCCGGAATATCGCTGGCGATAAACATCTCACCCTCGCCCTGGCCAATCGCAACGCCGCCAGCATTGCCCAGGCGCGCCGCAATCAACTGATCTGGCTCATCCTGGCTGAGCACGACAATCGCGCTCGGCCCTTTCAGATCATGCAGCGTCCGTTGGACCGCGTTTACCAGATTGCCAGCGCTGCCATTGTGATAGTAGCGGTGGATCAAATGCACGATCACTTCGGTGTCTGTATCACTGTGGAACGGATAGCCATCACCCTGAAGCTGCTGGCGTAATTCGGTAAAATTTTCCACAATGCCATTCTGCACCACCACCAACTTACCATCGACACTGCGATGCGGATGGGCATTGCGTTGGCAAGGTGGACCGTGGGTCGCCCAGCGCGTGTGGCCGACACCCACCTGGCCTTGCAGTGGCTCCTGGTCAAGCAGCCGGGTCAGGTTACTTAATTTACCGGCCGCACGCCGCACGTGCAGCGCGCCGTCGGCATTGATCACGGCCATCCCAGCCGAATCATAGCCGCGATATTCCAACTGGCGTAAACCATTCAAAACAACCGACGCCGCAGATTGCGCGCCAATATAGCCAACAATTCCACACATGGAAAATGCTCCTTGAGCTTGGATTATGGCGGCGCTGCCGAATTCAACAGAAATGTGACGCTAGATCATCCTAGAAAGAAAAGATCAAACGTGCTTTTCCTGCCAAAAACGACAGAACCGTTATTGTATAGGTAGGAGATTGGGCAACTGGGAAAAGCAAAAAGATCGGTTATTACTGAGTGGTAGTTGTCATGCGCAGGGTAAATCTAGACCAACGCTCAACAACCACTCTGTCATAAACCAATAACAAAATTCCTGTTACCAGTTGCTGTTTTCCACGGCTTAACGCCTCTGTGTCACCAGTTACCCAGTGCTTTTATGCGTTTGCTTTCTGTGTGGGTGGGGAAAGATTGTTCGGAACTAGGTTGGCTTGTTACACCTAGGCTTGTAAACAGCCAAAGAGGCTTATAAACAGCCAAAGTTTTCGGTGGCAACAACCGCCATCATTCCGGGTTGGGCCGGTGGAAGCGACCCAGGGGCATCCGCTGATTGATCGATCTTCTCGTAGCCTAGTTGCTGAGTGCAACGGCTGCGATTAGCCTGGTCAATAAAACACCAGGAACCCCTTCCTCGTCACCCGTCGCCAACAATGTTCAGTCGATCGTGACCAGCTTTTTGGAAGCTATATAACGCTGCTGTTCACACGTAACCGTTGACTGTTTTAGACGGGCCATGCGCTCTCTTCCCTGAGTTAATTATCGCGTTAGGCACCTCCTGTCAAAAAAATCGACTATCCTGACTAACAGTATAGCAGAAATCGCTCTATTCGCAGCTTGCAGCTTTATTACAATCTAACTTTTACGTTCACTGACTAGATTCTATAAGCAAATTTTGCTCTATCAAATAACGCATTGGTAAGCATACCCCCCATTCATCCTGCGCCCCAATGTGACATTACAATCAAGCAAACGTATAATGAGCATTCCTACGTATACACGCAGGTCAGGATTGTGTTTACGGTGAATCAAATTTGCGCCTGCATCTGGACAAAGATGCCACCCCGCAGGCAGCGTCGATCAACTTTCCCAATCAATGTTCACATGTGTAGTATCGACGCCAGCGGTGACATTGACGTCATTGAACGTCTGAGCAAGGCGATGCATAGAACATACAACAGGGAAGCATCGTCTTAAATGGCTGGCGATCACGGCTTTTCTGACCTAGCGAAGGAAACACGGTGTTTTGAACGATTAATAGAGTAGGATAAAAATCCGTGTTCATCAAATGAAGTATCTAATAGACATGATCGGAAATAAGCCATCCCTTCTGGGAAATAGGGAGCTAGGTAAACAGGTAGATAGAGAGGTGTCACCTGTATACGTGTTTACCTAGCTACTGAACGCTGTTAATCCCGATCATGTCTAATGAACAGGATGCGAATTTTGGAACGGTTAAGCAGCTTGTACCGGTTGCGTAGGTGTTGAATAGTAGAGAGCGTAGACAAAAGCGGGAAGGAATGGAATCTTGGCGATCTTTCACTCAGCAGAACATTTCTATTCAACGATGGCATTGGTTTTTGACCGCCTCAGTGCTAGTCCGAAAAATATTGAAGCGTTTACCCGGAGCAATCTAGTCATTCGCATCATAACGACGGCACCTGATGCCGAAATCTTGCTAGATGGGCGCCAGCCACCGTTGGAAGTATTTTATGGTCCGCGTCCCGGCAGAGCCAATTTAGAGGTAACTTTGCCAGCCGATTTACTGCATGTGGTTTGGATGGGTACAGAAAGCGCCAGTGAGGCCTTTTTTAGTGGGCGCGTCAAGACCAAAGGCAATTTTATGAAGGCCATGCAGTTGATGGATTTATTTCGCGAGTGCGAACAGGTCTATCCCGAAATTGCTGCCGCCCAGAATTTAGCGCAAAGCTAACCGCAGCTCGCAGGCCAGGCGCAGGATCTGCATTTCCTTTAACATGCACGATAACAACAGATATAATCCCAGCGAATTTGCGAACCAGGACTTTGGATCGATTAACAGCAACGGCGGAGTTACAAGATGAGTGTCAGCGACGAAGTTAAACAACGTATAGACATTGTTGAACTCATTTCGCGCTATACGCCACTCAAGCGCAGCGGGAGTATCTATAAGGGCAACTGTCCCTTCCACAGTGAAAAGACACCCAGTTTTGTCGTCTATCCGCAAAGTGGAAATTGGCATTGTTTTGGCGCCTGCGGGGTCGGCGGCGATGTCTTTAACTTTGTCATGCGCAAGGAGAATCTGGATTTTCGGGATGCGCTACAAATGCTCGCCAAAGAAGCGGGCGTAAGCCTGGGAGAGAACGAAACTGATCCATCCGCCGACCAACGTACGAAACTATATGAACTTAACGAACTGACGACGACTTATTTTCAAGAAATTCTGCGCCACCATCCAGCCGCCCAGATTGCGCGTGACTATGTAGAGCGCCGCAGCATTGATGCCCGCACGCAAGAACTGTTTAAGCTCGGCTATGCGCTTGATCAATGGAGTAGCTTACGTGATTTTCTAACCGAAAAAGGGTATACTATAGAGCAACAACTGGCCGCTGGTTTGCTAAAGCGCAATGAGGAGCGCAACAGCACCTATGATGCCTTTCGCGCCCGGCTGATGATTCCGATTCGCGATCGCCAAGGCCGCGTGATTGGCTTTGGCGGGCGGATCCTGGGTGAAGGCCAGCCTAAATATCTGAACACAGCGGAAACCCCGCTCTTTCATAAGTCACGCATTATTTATGGCTTGGATTTAGCGCATCAAGCGATCCGTGCGGAACAAAAGGTGGTAGTTGTCGAAGGTTATATGGATGTGATAGCGGCCCATCAATTTGGCTATACGAATGTCGTAGCTTGTATGGGCACTGCCTTAACGACCGAGCAACTTCAGCAGTTAAATCGCTATACAGATACCTTTGTCCTCGCCTTGGATGCGGATGCCGCCGGCCAACAAGCAACTATTCGTGGCCTGAACCAGGCGCGACAGGCCCTGGTGCGTGTAACGAAGCCAACCGTCACCGCAAGTGGGCGGGTTGAATTAACCGAGCGATTGGGCGCGAATCTATCCATTATTGCGATGCCGCTAGGCCAAGACCCAGATGATGTCGTTCGGCATGACCCGCAACACTGGCAACAATTGGTTGATCATGCGCAACCGTTAGTTGATTTTTATTTTAAAGTAGTGGCCGAACAATACGATTTAACCAGTGCGCACGGCAAGGGCCAGGCGGTTGCTGAACTAACGCCACTGATTGCCGAGCTCAGCGATGAAGCTGAGCGCCAGCACTATGTCCAACAACTAAGTAAACTCGTACAGATTGCTGAGCTGATTATCGACAGCCGCGTTAAATCTTCTGCGCGTACGCAACACGTTACTTTTGTTCAAAAAGAACGTAAGTCAGCGGACAAGACGCCACAAACTTCATCCAAGCCATTGACTGGTAACTCGCCGCGATCTTCAGAATCACGATCAGAACTACGGCGACCAATTGCCGCACCTCATGTGGTGAATGAAGAGGATTATTTGCTGGCCCGGTTATTGAGCAATCCAGATTTAATTGTCTGGTTGGCCGGCGCCACGCAGCTGTTGGAAATTTCATCGCTGCGCGTCGAAGACCTACAAAATGTCGAGAACCAGGAGATCTGTCGGGCATTAAAACAGTTTGTCAACAGCGATGATCAGTGGGATATTGAGCTTTTTCAAGACACATTAACCCCTCACCTGCATGGTCGATTAGCTCAATTAATGACGTTTAACGCTCAATTACCGCAAAGCAGTGAAAATGTGCTGCGCGAAGACGTTATTCGCACATTGATCCGAATCCGAATTCAAAGGTTGAGCGCGGAAAGTACCAACATTAAATTTTTAGAGGAAGATGCTTCTCGTCAGGGTGACCTGACAGGCGCTAAACAGTTTGGCTACATTAATAACCAACATCTGCGCGACCTATCCCGTTTACAACAATCGCGTCAAGAGCTAGGCCAGACATTATTTCGTAAGGATCGCCGTGACCACGGCGTAAAAATGTTCTGATCCGCCGCTGCGGACAAGGGAGACTGATGATCAGGAGACAACGGAACGCCCTCGATAAGCCGAATAATGAGCCGATCACGCCTCTTGCGCGGAGCGCAAGTTCTACCGAGAGCGAATTGGACCAGTATATCAACTTGGGGGAGAAACCACCGGAATATGTGTTCGACGACATCCCGGAAGAGGAAGAAGAGGATACAGCGCCGATCCCGCGCATTCCGCGCGACACCAAGCTAGAAGAAGAGATCGAGAAAGAGAAGTACGTCCCAATCGAGAAATTGATTGCCGATGTACCTGAACTCGGTCAAAGCCTTGACCCAGTCAGAATGTATCTGCGCGATATCGGACGCCATCCACTCTTGACTGCCGAAGAGGAACTCGATCTTGCCCAGCGCATCGAAGACGGTGATAACGCCCAGACCGAACTCGATCACGTTACCGATTTGGATCAGCGTGATGAATTAGAACAAAAGATCGTCACTGGGAAATTGGCCCATGATCGACTGGCCAATAGTAACTTGCGCCTGGTGGTGAGCGTTGCCAAGCGCTACATCGGCCGTGGTCTTAACTTTCTAGATTTGATCCAGGAAGGCAATCTAGGTCTGTTACGCGCCGTAGACAAATTTGACCATACGCTTGGCTTTAAGTTCAGCACCTATGCCACTTGGTGGATTCGCCAAGCCATTAGCCGAGCCATTGCCGACCAGGCCCGCACAATTCGGATTCCTGTGCACATGGTAGAAACGATCAACCGCCAAAGCCGCATCCAACGTCGCCTGCAGCAAGAGCTAGGTCGCGAGCCAACCTTTGAAGAGATCGCCTTGGAAATGGAATTCCTAGAAGCCGATGATGTGACGGCTATCCGCAAGGCAATCCAAAACGACAGCAACCTGGAACCCGAAATAAGCCGTCGCCTCGAGCGCGCTGCCTCTAAGGTGCAACGCATCAAGCGGCTGAGCCAGGAACCGTTGAGCTTGTCCTCGCCGGTCGGCACGGAAGAAAATAGTTCCTTGGGCGATTTTATCGAGGATGAAAGCATGCCCGGCCCGGTCGATGCGGCTAGCCGCCGTTTGCTGCAAGAGCAAATGAATGAAATTCTTGACGGCTTGAACGAACGCGAGCGACGCGTATTGATCATGCGTTTTGGGTTAGAAGATGGCATTACGCGTACGTTGGAAGACGTAGGCCGTGAATTCAACGTCACCCGCGAACGTGTGCGCCAGATCGAAGCCAAGGCGCTCCGTAAATTACGGCATCCGTTGCGCAGCCGGAAATTGCGTGACTATTTAGGGTAAAAGACAGCCATAGAATTTGTGCCATGAGCCATGCCCTTTAGACAATATCGGGAATCAGCCATTCCCTCTAGGATACAGGTAAATAGGTAAACAGGTAGGCTTCACCTGTATCCTTGTTTACCGTTCGGCTGTCGTTCGGCGAGGCTCTCGAACCGCACGTCGAAGCCTGTCTACCCAATCCGGTTAATCCTGATACTGTCTATTGACCAACCGGTTTATGGCACAAATTCTTACACTTTCAAAATTCCATTTTTAAGCAGCAAATTTGACATTGCTGGCAACGACCGGTATACTTGCGAACAGAAATTAGTAATCCTCGGTAGCTCAATTGGCAGAGCATCCGGCTGTTAACCGGAGGGTTGTTGGTTCGAGTCCATCCCGAGGAGCCAAAAGCACAAGATGCAGTGTGGGCAATAGCCCCTTATCTACTAAACTTAGTAGATAAGGGGCTATTGCTTTTATGGCGTAAACAGTAAAACAACCCTTTTGAGCGTGACTTATAGATAAACCATTTAAAATTATACAATTGAGGCGTCAAGAGAGGCTCGTTCCGCACGCCGGGTGCCCTCCGGGCGCGTGGGCATGCAGTCCTGACACTCCGCGTCAAGTAGCGTACGCAACAGCAGGGACGCGGCCGGATGTACTCATCCGCGGCGTCCAGATGATTACGACGACACCCAGAGGGTTCTCGGTCTTAACGAGGGAAAATAACGCCTGACGATCGGTCGACGGGCGTTGTTCAGATCGGCACTAACGCTTTTGAGCTCTCTCCAAATTCAACGCCAACAGTCGAGTCAAAATTTCTTCGTCACTGAGATCCACTGGCCAGCCGTAGGCAGCAAACACCGCAGCATCTAATTTCTTGTGCGCCAGATCAAGCCACGTGGGACGCTGGTTATACAGGTTGGTCAGCGTACGCTTTTGCAATTCCTTGTCGCTCAGGATCGGCAAGCCCTATAGTAACGTAAGAATATCCTGACTGTCCAGAACGGTTAATATCAAATCAGGCATTGAACACACAGAGGCTAAAGTCGATCGAGGTTCAAAAAGTTGTGGAGCAGGCAAACAGCGATAAAGCCGTATTAGCTCTTAACCAGCGCAGAACTTCCTCCCGGTTTTATATATCCCCCCAATGGTATTATTCTGCATGCACAAAGGGGCGTCGGATCGCTCAGCAGTGTGGCGCTGAGATAAATTCGCGAAGCGGGCGCAAGGCGTCCCAACGGTTGGATACACGAATATTTCTGGCAAGTTTATTCGTCGGTAGCCCGTAAAACCCACCAGCTTTAGCAGTGGGCTATAAGGGCTTGATCAGTTGCTTAAGCAACTGTGAGCTTCGGGTGCCCTTTGGGCGCGCTCCGTGTTGCCCTTCCCTGCGCTGTGCTTCTGCAAACTCACATTTGACAATAATTATCCATAATGATACAACAGATAATATGGATAAAGAAATCGTCAATCTAAAAATAACTGCGGATACGCGCGGGAAGCTAAAACTTCTTGCTGCACTCATTGGTAAGAACATGATGGAAACTCTTGATATTGTGCTAAGTGAAGCGTTAGCAAAGGTACAAAACAGTGATCGTCCAGCAAGCGTTTAAGTTTCGACTGTATCCCGATAGTGAGCAACAAGCCGTGCTTGCCAAGCAATTTGGTCATGCGCGCTTTGTGTACAATCGCTATCTGACCATACGCCGCAACGCTTTCATTGAAGATGGCGAATCGTTGAACTACTACGATTGCGCTAACGATCTGTCTGAACAGAGCGCGTCGAAGCACTTGCTTGGCTCAAGGAAGCCGACAGCCAAGTGCTTCAACAGTCTCTCAAGAATTTGGACGCTGCTTTTCAGCGCTACTTTGCAATGTGCAAGAATGGTACGTTGCCACCGAAAGGCAAGAAGCCGCGCAAAGATGGAATGCCCAAAGGCTATCCAACCTACCATAGCAAGCACGACAATCAATCGATTCGCTACCCGCAACGGGTAACAGTCGCTGGTTCGCTTGTCTACTTGCCGAAAGTTGGCAAGGTTCAAGCGGTCATTCACCGACCACTTGAAGGGAAGATCAATCATACAACCGTCTCGAAAAACAAGAGCGGCCAGTATTTCGTCTCCTTGCAGTGCGAATGTGAAGTCGCTGATCCAGCAGACAGAACGAACGATCCCGCAGTGGGCATTGACCTGGGCTTGCACGACTTTGTCACGCTGTCCACTGGCGAAAAGATTGAAGCGCCCAAGTTTTACCGCAACACCGAACGCACATTGCAGATTCGCCAGCGCCGTTTGAGTCGAAAACTCGAAGCCAAGCAGCAGAATAAGCTTTGGATCAACCGGCATAAGGGCGATCACTCGATTAAGAAAGCGGCGCAAAGCGTCGCTGCCACCCATGAGAAGATCCGAAACCGTCGCCTGGATTTTCACCACCAACTTTCTCGCCAGTTGGTAGATACCTACGGCCTGATCGCCTTTGAAGATTTGAACATCAAAGGCATGATGGCGAATCATCATCTGGCGAAGTCGATAGGTGATGCGGGTTGGGCGCAGTTCGTCAACTTCGTCACCTACAAGGCGGAATGGGCTGGCACTGAGATCACACATGTAGAGCGCTTCTTTCCTTCCTCTAAACTGTGTAGCGATTGCGGTCATAAAAACCCAGCGCTGAAACTTCACCAACGCGGTTGGGTCTGCCCGAATTGTGGTTCGATCCACGATAGAGACACCAATGCCGCCCATAACATTTTGAACAACGCTTTAGCAAAAGCGACAGCTACCCTCGGAGCGAGGGAAAGTAACGCCGTTGAAGATACGAGTAGCGCAGTTGGGCGCTCGCTCACGGAACAAGTTCAAAGCCTAGAACAGTTTTCGCTGTTCAGCCTCGAAGCCCAACGCCTTTAGGCTTGGGTTGCTCACAGAGCCATTCATTGGTGACAGGTTAAAATGCTCAAAGTCGCCACCAAGCTGAACCATTATACCTTGAAAACCAAACTCTACCTTTCCGCCTTGCAACAGGCTTATCTAGAACTACAAAAACTGCAACCTATTTCGCTCCCAGCACATAATCCTGCTGCATAACATGGGTGAGTCAATCAACCAAATTAGTCTAAAATGCCAAAACATTTAGTTTACAGAGTAATCATTTCCGTTTGGCAGGATGACAGTCATCCTGGTCCATCTATAGGGTCATCAACAGCGCCACCAGCAAGGCGGCTTGTCCGGCAATTCCAGCTACTTCTATATGTTCGTGATCTGCATGGGCACCCGCACCCGGCACGCCCAAACCGTCCAGCGTCGGCACGCCCAGCGCACCAGTCAAGTTGCCGTCGCTGCCACCGCCTGTGCCCCCTTCTTTCAGATCAAGCCCTAGTCTTTTGCCAATTTCACGCGCCCGCTCGAACAAGGCACCGGTGACTTTGCGCTCTAACGGTGGACGATTCCAGCCGCCTGTGATCTGTAGCTGTGCGCCCGGCAACACCGGTTGCAAGCTGAGGATGGCCTGCTCCAGGCGATCCGCTTCTTCCTGCGTCCAGGCGCGCACGTCGATCTGGGCGGAGGCGTGGGGGGCGACGACATTGGAAACGGTGCCACCATGCACAACGCCCACATTGACTGTTGTCCCTTTCGGCATGTCGGTCAAACGATGTAGCTTCAAAATCTGGTGCGCCATTTCCTGGATCGCACTGATGCCTTTTTCCGGTTCGATGCCCGCATGCACGGCGCGCCCTGTGATGGCGAGGTCAAAACCACCAATCCCCTTGCGCGTCGTTTTCAGGACGCCGCCTGGCAAGGGCGATTCCATGACCAAAACATACTCCGCTTTTTGTGCTTCGCTTTCAATCAGTTGGCGTGAACTGCGGCTGCCCACTTCTTCATCGGATGTCATTAAAATGGTGAGCGGACGGGGCAGGACTAAGTGTAAGTCACGAATGGCGTGCAAGGCATATTCAGATAAAGCCAGGCTGGCTTGCATATCAAAAATGCCCGGCCCATACGCTTTGCCGTCTGCCTCAACCCGAAACGAATGGGTGGCCAGCGATCCGATTGCCCAGACTGTATCAAAATGACAGAGCACCAAGGCTGGCTTGGCGTTGGCATCAGTTTGGGCATTGGCAAAGGTGGCGCGCACATGATTGCCTGCAGTCGCGCTGGGGATAATTTCCACAATAGCACCAGCGTCGCGTAGGCGGCCAGCCAGCAAATCGGCGAACGCATCCAGCCGCGGCTTATCGTTGCTCGGCGTCTCGTGGGTGACCAGTTGGCCGATCACGGCGAGCATTTCGGGCTGTTTGGTGGTGAAATAGGTGAGTAGTTGTTGGTAATCCATGATACCTCATTGTTTGGTGATGCAGCTAGAACCACTGATTGTGAATAGTATAGGATACATCGGATCTACGAAACAAAAAAGACCCGAGTTTGCGGTTATACTGAGTTCAGAATGAAAACCGGAGTTTTTCGATATCTGGATCAAGGTCGAAGCGAGACCAAAGTCGCGAGATGATCTGTAAAGGGTCGCGATTAATCTCATCGATGAAGGCCAAACAAGCTTGGCGGAGTTGATCAAGGGTTGCGTGGCAATAATGGTGGGTGACTTCTGTGCGCAGCCACTTCCAGAGCCCTTCAATGGGATTGAGGTCGGGACTGTCGCCAGGCAGTGGGAGAATCTGGAAACCAAGTTGTTCGGCATAAGTGCGGACCTTCTGACGCCGATGATAGGAGGCGCCATCCCAAATCATGACGACCTGGCGGTCAGTGTTGCCAAGCCAGTGCGTGAGTTGCTGGAGAAAATCCATGGTAGTCTTGCCATTGCATTTGCCATCTTCCCAAACGAAACAAGCACCATCGGTGAAATTGTAGACCCCAAAGCCATTGAGTCGTGCCGAAAGGCCAGGCGAAGAACTGGGCATCCAGTGCGATTCACCGACCGGGGACCAAGTAAAGCCAGCTTCCATATCTTGGTGAAGATGGACTTCGTCGAGATAGATGATGACCACTTCGCCGCAACACATGCGCGCATAGAGGGCTTGAAATTGCTCGACAAAGTGGGCCCGCTTGTCGGGATCAGCGTTGGTCAGTCGTTTCTTGCACTGTTTCCAGCGCAGACCGGCGGCGCGGAGCATCGTGCGCAGTGTATTTCGACTGACTTGCCGACCCAACTGGATGGCGACCCACCGTTGTAGCTTCTTTAGGGTCCACCCCCGTCCGGGAAGTTCATGCTCGGTTGGGGTACTGGTTTTGACAACGGCCACGAGTTCGGCACGCATGTTTTGGGTAAAAAGGGGGAGCGTCCCCCACGGTGTTGATAGATGACGGTTGCCGGTCCGCCAGCATTATAAGCGTGCACCCAACCCAACACCGTCTCGTTTTCCCGACCGGTGGCTTTGGCCCACTGCGTGGCATTGCTTTGCTGCGTGCCGATGGCATACAACGCCAGGTACCTTTCTTGGCTTCTTGGGTGCTCGGCTTCCCTGGCTAATCTAAGCAGGTCGTCGGCCGTCTGGTGCCATTTGGCAAAGTCTGGTCGTAACATGGGCTTTTCTCTCAATTTTTCAAGGCATCTGTTCGCTCGAGGCAGTTTAACATATGATCCACAAAACTCCGGTTTTCATTCTGATTTGAGTATAACATCCGAAAGAGTTTGCGCTCTTGCGCATCCAACAAATGGTAGCTACTCTGAATGGCGTTGCGCAACGTACGGTGGCGGGCGGGCAAGTCGGTGGCCCCATCGTTTAGCATTTCAAAGGGACGTTGCTCTAGACGCGTCAGCAGTGTCTGTGGCGCAAATAGGTCAATCTGCGCCGCGATCAACTCAATCGCCAGGGGTAAGCAATCCAGCTTGGTGCAAATTGTTTCGAGCGGTGGCATAGTCTCGGCGGTCAATTCAAAAGCGGGTTCACTGGCCTGGGCGCGCTGGACGAACAATTCGACGGCATACGTCAGTTCAAGCGGTTGTACGCGGAAGCGCTGCTCGGCCCGTAGATGCAACCGTTCACGGCTGGTAACCAGGATGCACAAATGTGGACATTCCGCTAACAAGTCAGCCAGCAAATGTCCGACGGAGAGAATTTGCTCAAAGTTATCAAGTAACAAGAGCAACGCTTTGCGGCGCAGAAATTCGATTAAGCGCAATTGGGGTGGCTTTGTATTTTGCCGACCTTCTGGGATACCCAACGCTGTTAGTATGGCCGGTGCCACCAATTCAGGATCTGTGAGCGCTGCCAACGGGACAAAGTAAACACCATCGGCAAAAATCGCTTGCAACTGCGCCGCCACCGCCAATCCCAGCCGTGTTTTGCCCACCCCTGGCGGTCCCACCAGCGTCAACAAGCGACCCGCATGATTAAGGAGGCGGTTGGCAAGCGTGTTGATTTTTTGTCACGCCCAATCAGCTGCGTTGGTTGGGCAGGGGGCGTTGTCTGGTAGATATCGGTTTCTTCCGTCACTATCTCGCGCATTTCACGCGTCAAGGTGATGGAAGTTGGGGGCCTCTCCCCGCGCGCCGTGGCCGCCAATTTAATCAGGCGCATGGCCGTGCGCGGGTCATCCTGCAAATCGAGCGCCGCAATGAACTTTTCCGTGATCGCTTTGACAGCGGGCAGCCGTTGGTTCTTTTCTAAATGGCTGATGTGGGCCAGACTCAAACCGACCAGCGCGCCCAACTCGGCTTGCATCATGCCGGCGCGCTTGCGTAGTTGTTTGAGTAGATCACCAAAAGTGATAGAAGATGGGGATGACGCAGCGGATGTTTGTGGAATTGCACTAGGGGTTGAACGGGGCATTGGCTCCTCCATGCTTGAGATAAAACAAAGGTGTCAGAGGCAAGTTTGCTGCTGGTTATCTATCACGACGAATCATACAAATTATCCTTACCAGATTACAAGGATGATTCCGCCAGCGCAGTTAGTTCTGCTGCGGTCAACCCTGTCATCTCCAAGATCAACGGCGTTTCGATGCCGCGCCGTCGCATCGAACGGGCAATCTCGATTTTTTCGGCTAGGCGGCCTTTCTCTACCCCTTTTTCCTCGGCAGCAGTGAGTTGGGCATTGAGAACGCGCGCCTGCTTGAGGCTGCCTTCATACACCCACCGATCTTCGGGGGATAAGCCAGCTTCCTCGGCAATCGCAAAGGCTTGGGTAAAAGGTTCGTTCGCCAACTCGGCGGGAATTTGTTGCAATTCGGGCAGGTGGCGCAACAGATAAATCCATTTATCGGCAGGGGACAAGTTCTGGAGCGGCTGTTTGAACTTGACCAATTCTATATACACAAACGTTAGCTTGTTATAGAAGACGGCCTGGTTGTTTGTATCATACAACTGGACATAGCGCAGATAAGTTTTGTCATCTTCCATCAACGTAAAATCGAGAATGAGAATGCAATAAACCGGCAGCAAGTTGAATTGCCAATCTGCCCCGCGTTGCGCTTGATAGGTGATAGCAAAGGTGCTGTAATAGAGCGCGCGTTCTTTGACATTCTCCTGATCGGCTTGCTGCATTTCGACAATAAAGCGCTGCCCTATGCTATCCACGCAATAGATATCGTAGATGCCGCGTCGCTCCGCTGCCGATTTGGGCAACTGTTCGAGCGGAATATGAGTAAGTTCGATGATCGGGTGCGGCAGCTTTAACACATCAAAGAGAAATTGCTTCAGGATTTCTTTGCTGTCTTCCTGTCCAAACAATCGTTTGAAGCCAAAATCTGTCCGCGCATCGATGTATCTGCCCATTACCTTGCTCCTGCTGGTTGATGGCGCTGATGTGGCCGCTGGGCCAGCGCATGCCAACCCCATTGTAAAGTCAAGCATACCACAAAAGGTAAGGGTTTTCAAGCATACCCTAAAACATTTTGGCGAATTTTTGGCGAAAAAAGGCACCCATGTATCAGAAAAAACGTGTATAGTCAACGCATGAGCAAAACCGTACGCCGCATCGTCGCTCGCATCACCACACTGCGCTCACATATGCAGTAAATCTCTGAACACGGCCAAGTGATCCGGCGCACGATCACGATGGTAATCACCGATACGTGGACGCTGGTGTGGGCGGCGGAAGAGAGTGCGGAATACGGAGTGCGGAATGCGGAAGGAGACGGTGACCCAGCTCAATTTATGCTCGGAAAGGAGGAAAATATTCAAGAGAACGCGGCGGGTCAGCCAGCAATAGGGGAGCAAAAGGGTGGGGCGTCCGAACCCCCGCTGGACGCTGCACTGGAGATTGATGGATAGTAGGCGCCCGTATAGGTTCGCTCCGTAAAACTCTATAATTTTATGGAGCGAACTCTATAGTTTTATCGATGCGCCGCTGTCCAAAATTAGCGTAGACTAGGTGGCGCAACAAAAACACACGGTCACAATCGTTGGCAGTTGAAAAATCCGCGTTTTCAAACCGAGCAAAGGATAAGGAGTAGATTATGTTACATCATCAAGATTGGGCAAGGCGCTTTAGCTTGCTCGTCGTCATCAGTTTGATCTTCACGGCCTGTATCCAACCAGATGCAGCACAGCGGCAGGCCGCAACCATCAAGGGCGTTACAGCGAAAGACCCAACAACCTTCGTCAGCACTGCACTTGGGGACCCGGCGACAATCGACCCGGCGCTCGACTACGAATTTCTTGGATACCAGGTGATCCGCAATACCTACAACACGTTGATCTATTTCAACAAAAGCGATTCCAATAGTTTTGTGCCGGAGTTGGCGCTGATGACGCCAAGCCTGGAAAACGGTGGCATTGCGGCCGATGGCAAGACGTACACCTTCCAGATTCGCAAGGGGGTGAAATTCCACAGTGGCGACACGCTGACACCGGCGGACGTGGCCTTTACCTTCCAACGCGGTCTGTTGCAAGGGGGCGGGGCCTCGCCGCAATGGTTGTTAGCTGAACCACTTCTGGGAGTGACCGATGTCGCGCAACTGGTGGATGCATCCGGCAAATTAGCAGATGACCAGGCCGGTTTGGCCGCTGCGGATGCTGCCAAACTCAAGGCGGTCTGTGCGCAAGTGATGGCGGCCGTTGTCGCCGATGCGGCGGCCGGCACAGTGACTTTTCGTTTGCAGAAGCCGTGGGCGCCCTTCCTGGCTACACTGGCCCAACCCTGGGGCTCCGTGACCCAGCAAGCCTGGATCAGCGCCAACGGCGGCTGGGATGGCAATTGTGCCACCTGGCAGAAATATTACGGCAAAAGTTCGGAAGAGATCAATAAAACCAAGATCGGGGCAAGCGAAAATGGCACTGGCCCCTACATCCTCGATCATTGGACGCCCGGCGCAGAATATGTCTTGAAGGCCAATCCAAATTACTGGCGCACCGAACTGGCCTGGCCCGGTGGACCTAGTGGGGCGCCGGCATTGAAGACGATTGTCGTCAAACTTGTTCCGGAGTTCAGCAAGCGCCTTGCCATGTTGCAGGCGGGTGACGCCGACTCGATCATTGTTGATTCCGCTGAGGATTATCCACAGATGGATGCGTTGGTGGGCGAAGTGTGTGACGCGGCCGGCCAATGCCAGCCAAGCGCCAATGCGGATAAGCCGCTGCGGGTCTATAAGGGTCTGCCCAACGTCGGCCACAGCGACATCTTTTTGAATCAGGCGGTCGACCGGGCCGCGGGTAAAAACTACATCGGCAGCGGCCAGCTTGACGGCAACGGCATCCCACCGGATTTTTTCAGCAATTTGCACATCCGCAAAGCCTTCGCCTACTGCTTCGACTGGGCAACCTTTATCAAGCAAGTCCAGCAAGGGGAAGCCGTGCAGGTCTATAATGTCATGCTCCCAGGGATGGTGGGCTATGAGGAGCACAGCCCACACTACACCTATAACCCAGCGCAATGTCGTGCTGAATTCGCCGCCGCAGCGCCGGAATTAGCGCAGAAGTATGGGGCAAAGCTTGATCAGGTCGGCTTTCGCTTTACCATTGCCCATCCTACCGGTGCGGACCAGTGGCAGAAAGTGGCGGAGATGCTCAAGCAGAGCGTCGCCGCGATCAACCCCAAATTTGTCATCGAGTTGACGGATATGCCGTGGCCTGACTTTTTAAAGAATCAGCAGGCGAACGCCTTCCCGCTCTTTATCAATGGTTGGACCGAAGACATTCACGACCCGCACAACTGGGTTGTGCCCTACAGCGTGGGCTTTTTCGGCATTAATCAAGGGCTGCCCGCCGCATTGGCGGCACAATTCAAGGACATCACCAAACGTGGCGTGGCCGAGACGGATCCGGCTAAGCGGGCCGCCATCTACCACGAGTTTAATCAGCTTTTCTATGACCAGGCGCCGACCATCCTGCTCTCCGTGCAGTTAGGGCGTCGTTACGAACAACGCTGGGTCAAAGGCTGGTTTTATAACGCCGTTGTGGGTGGTGATTATTACTATGGCTTGGCGAAAAAGTAGGGAGAGGCGATTATGCAAAAATTTCAAGTGCCACAAGGGGGTGCGGTATGAAGCGTCTGGTCCGAGCGAGCTTGCTCCTGAGCCTTCTGTTTCTCTGCCTCGCCGCCATTCCCAGTGCGGCACAGACGAATGAACCACAGACGAATGAACCACAGAAGATTCGCGAAGGCGCGTCGATCGTGTTGCGCGGCACGATCATCACGCCAGGCGGTGTGATCGAGCAAGGGTATGTCGCCATCGTGAATGGACGAATTGCCGCCGTTTCCGACAAGCGACCTGACCTGCCAAACGCCGTGACCGTGAATACGCACGGCATTATCCTGCCCAGTTTTGTCGATGTCCACAATCATGTGCCGTGGAACGTGCTGCCGCGCTGGCAGCCCGACCAGTTGTTCACGAACCGCAATCAGTGGCGAATGGACCCGCAGTATCTCCAGATGGTTGACGGACCGTTCAACCGTCTGGCGTCTTCACACTTCTGTGATATGAACGCCTGGGGTGAGTTGCGCGCCCTCGTCGGCGGAACGACGTCGATCTTGGCCACGCAACCCCAACCGTGCATTCACGGGCTCGTGCGCAACCTCGACTTCAACAGAGTGGGTTCTATGGGACAACTGGGCTCAATCGTGAGCACGTCCTCAACGTATTAGAACTGCCGCCAGCGAGCAACCCGGCCGCCCGCGCCGCCTTCGTTGGGGCCGCCCGCGCTTACATCGCGAATCCGTCGCTTGAGGCCCTCTTCATCCACCTTGCCGAAGGCACGGACGCGACCGCAGAGGAGGAATTTACCTTCCTCCAGTCACAAGCGCTCCTGAACCCGAAGGGTGTCATCATTCACGGGCTCTCGCTGAGCGCGACCGACTTTCAGGCGATGGTGCGCACCGGCACGGCGCTGGTCTGGTCGCCCCGCAGCAATCTGGCGCTGTATGGGCAGACGACCAACCTCAATGCGGCGCTCGACGCCGGTGTGGACATTGCGCTCGCGCCTGACTGGGCAGTGACGGGTAGTAGCAATCTGCTCGACGAGCTAAAGTTCGCTGCGCGGTGGAATCGCGAGCACCTCGGAAATCGTTTGACGGATCGGCAGTTGGTTGACATGGTGACAGCGACACCCGCGCGCATTGCCGGTGTTGACGATGAGGTGGGCGCGATCAGCGTCGGACTGCGGGCCGATCTCCTCGTCATCGACGGCGACCACAATCATCCCTATCACGCGGTCATCGATACAACGCCCGCCGATGTGCAACTCGTGTTTAGCGACGGCGTACCGCTCTACGGCGACCGGACACTCATGGCGCATTTCTGGGCGCGCGCCGACTTGGAGAAGATTGACCTGCCAGAGGCTTCGAAGACCCTGGCGACGCGGGCCGCAGCCATCTCGGTGGCCGACCTCAAGATGCGGTTACAACTTGCCCTGAAAGCAGAGGGCGTCTCACTGGCGCCATTGATAGACCCCTAAGCCTCTGAGTTTTCAAACAGGCTCTCGTCCATACGGACGAGAGCCTGCGTGGCTGCACTTTAATCATTACCTTGATACACCGCAAACGTCTCGAAGCGAATAGCTGTACCATCGGGATAGGCGCCAGGATAAACCCAGCGGTCGATCTCGCCGATGGCGTGCAGCCCAATTTGCACGGGATCAGCAACAGGAAATTCGATTTCTCCAGCGGTAAACCATTGTTGACCATCTGCACTGCATAAGGCGCGCACCTGTTTCCCACGTCGTTCCAGCCGTAGGAAGGCGCGCTCCGCAGGAAGTCGCCCTCGGCCGATGATAACATCCTGATTCGCTAGACAGCCACGAAAGGAAATTTCTTCCGGGTCGAGCGTCCCTTTGTCGAGCCGCACATAGTTCGTCTGATCGTGCCAGAGCAACAACCCACCAATCGCTGGCTGCGCCGTTGAAATGGGCTGGCAAATCGTTTGTAGCGCGAAGTCGCCAACGATTGGGCGTAGCATCCGGGGCGCACTGATGTTTGCCCCTAACAAGTCCCGTCCGTTGGCGGCATATATTTCCAATGTATCGCGCACGGTGAATGCACAATCGCCTAATGGGTTCTCCCAAATCCAGCCATGCTTGGCAATTTGAGACTGGAGACTTTGGGAAGTTTCGCGCTCCATCCCAAGTGCTGTCATTTGAAATCCCTCTTCTGCGGCTATTGACGTCAGATACCATTGGACGAAAGAGATGTCGCCGAAGGTTGGCTTTTCAAAGCGAAGACGTTGACAATAGGTTTGAAAGGTCTCAGGCTCTGGGCAGACTGCTTCTAACTGGCTTAATCGCTTCACTAAGCTCCCTATACCAGAATTGGTGAGAAACGCAGCTTTGACTTCAGGTACGGTCAACTGCCTAACTACTTCCTCGAGTTGGCCCCAGGCCGCCCATTTATCCCCTTGTAGTGTGTAGATGCGAGCTATCATGGATAGACAGAGTATTTCCTGTGCCTTATCATTTGTCGACTGAGCAATTTGACGAACATTTTGCATCGTGTCGATTGCTGCTTGCCAGGCCCCACGGCAAAGTAAAATGCCTGCAAGCCTAATTTGACTCCATCTGATGAGCGGCATGCTGCCCATGACCTCCGCCTTTTCAAGCGCAAGTCGCACATAAGCTTCAGACTTTTCCAGTTCTCCGCGCCGCATCAATTCGCCTACGAGCCGGACTAAAGCTATATTCTCAAGTTTAGTGTCGCCTATTTTTCTGGCTAGTTGTAGACTTTGTTGCAGATGATCAATCGCCGCTTGTAGCTCTCCGCAACTACCAAAAACATGCGGGCCAAGTGTGACATACATGTCGGCTAATGCGCGTAGATCATGCTTTGCTTCTGCCTGACGTTTTAGCGCGAGTGCCCACTGCTTGGCTTCAATCGTTCTTTTGGCAAACCCCCCGTAGGCAGATATGAGCAAAATATAAGGTATTCTGAGTTCTTCAACATAGGCTAGGGATTCAAGGTATGCTGCCACATTATCATAATAGGGCAGAGCTTTGTTTTTTAGATTTAGCCAGTCATGACCTTGCCCTATGTGTGTAGTCAGTAAAGCGGTTTCGACCGAGCATGGATCATCACCAAGCAGAGTCAGACCTTCCTCGCCGATGCGAACCATTTCTGCATAACGGCCCTGCCAAAACAGCGTATCCAGTCGCTGCGCATACAGCCGAGCGAGCACGCGTGGTGATAACTGTACTTTGTGGGCCAGCACAATGGCTTGTTGAAAGTGCGTTTCTGCCTTGTCTAGGCTGCCCATACCGAGATATACTTGGGCCAATTGTCGCAATCCTTC
>JBBREZ010000049.1:0-21078 GCA_038225095.1 Caldilineales bacterium | reverse complement strand
AGGGGAGCGGGAGCCCACTGGGCGCGGGTGGGGTTTCTGAATTCTTACCTCTAACCACCGATTACCGAACACCTACAGTAGGCCCATGATGAAATGGAAGCGCGATTTTGAAATGATCATGCTGCTGGTCGCTTTCTGCATCATGGCAAGTTTGTATGGCCTCATGACGCCGTTTTTTGAAGGGCCGGATTCGGGCGATCACTTTCGCTATATTGCCTATTTGCAGCGGACCCAGCGCTTGCCAGGTTTAGACAGTGAAACTGCGGCTTTTTCTCACGAACTGGTGCAACAACCACCTTTTTACTATGCCATTGCCGCGCTGGTCAGCGCGGGCACCATCAGCCCAGAAGCGCTCGAACTCAATCAGGTAAATCCCTATTATCAAAAAGGGCTCAGTCAACGCGCCACCTTCACCCCGCCGCACTTTACCGCATTGGCCGAGTTGCCGATTTACATTGCCAAGTTGGTGGCGCTGCTCGGTGGATTATTGACGGTGCTGGGCAGTTGGTTTTGTTTGCGCTGGTTGCTGCCGACGCAACCGACCGCAGCCCTGGCGGTTGCCAGCATTGTGGGTTTGAACCCGCAGTTTCTCTTCAGCGCGGGCACGATTACCAATGATACTTGGGCGGCCGCCATGTTTGTCTGGGCGATTGCACTTGGCATCTATAGCACGCGCACCACGCGACCACGGCTGGGCTGGCTCTTAACCGGCATGTGCGCGGGCCTGGCTGCTTTGACCAAATATAGTGGCTTGTTCGTCGTTGTGCCACTGGGCTTTATCTGGCTCAGTCAATGGCACAGGGAAAATTGGCACAGAGAAAGTTGGTGGCGTTTGGGGCAGCAAACGCTTTTGTTGGCTGCGGGTTTTCTGGTCACGGCTGGCTTCTGGTATCTGAGTAATCTGGTTGAAACGGGTTCTTTGACGCCTTTACAAAAGATCTTAACGTTGCTGCCTGGCCTGTTCAGGCCCGAACCTTTGCCTTTCTTTGGGCATAAGCTATGGCAAGAAGTGCAGTGGTTACTGCATTCCTATTGGGGCGTCTTCGGCTACGGCATCATTGCGCCGCCAGGTTATCATTGGGTGATCCAGAATGTGCTTGGCATCGCCACGCTTGGGCTATGCGTGCTGCCGATTCGTTGGCTTGTGGCCCGGCAAACCAGCCAGTGGCCTGCGCTGGGGTTGGCCTGGATTTGGTTTGGCGTGATCTTTGCCAGCCTGGTTAACTGGATCCATTTGATGGTTGCCTCCAATCAAGGCCGCTTACTTTTTCCGGCTGCGCCCGCGATTGCGCTCCTGGTGGTTTTTGGCTGGCAGGCTTGGCTGCCCACGCAATGGCACGCGAGTCTACACCGTTTGCTTGCCATTTTATTTTTGGGGCTGGCCGTTTCTCAGCTATTTACCGTTTATGATAGCTACTATATCCCCCTGGCGATGACGCCGCCGCTCCACTATGATCGGGAAATCAATGCTCATTTTGAAGGCGGTATGCAAGTATTGGGCATTGATTTCCCATCCGGGGCGTCGATTTTGCCGGGTAAACCGATGCCGTTGACCATTTACTTTACAACGCAAAAGGAAATCAGTGATTTTTACACTTTATTCATTCACCTTGCCGATGATAAAGACCAGTTGCTTTATCAATTTGATGGAGTGCCCGCCCAAGGCCGCCACCCCACGCGCCAATGGGTGCCCGGCGCGGTTTTTGCGGATACCTATTGGCTCGACAGCAAGTTACCCGTGCATGACACGCTTGCCACGTTGAGCTTGGGCTTTTACAACTATCGCGATGCCCATCAGCGCCAGATGGTGGTCGGGGCCGACGGCAACGTGATTGGTGACCGCCTGACTGTGGCACGCGTGCGCGTCGATAGTACCACGCCGTTACCGACACCCGTCGTTGCTGTTCCACTCGCGCGCTGGGAAAACGGCATCCAATTGCTTTCGGTAAAAGTTGATCAGGATAGCAGCTACTTGCCTGTTTCACTCCACGTCGCTTGGCAGACGACGCAGGTGATTCATAACGACTACACGGTCTTTGCCCAATTGTTAGATGGCTCCGGCCAACTCTTGGCGCAGGTGGATCAGCAACCCCAGGCAGGCCGGTTTCCTACCTCCACCTGGCAGAACAGCGATGTCATTCGCGATGTTTATACCTTTGGTCACCCAACCACGCAATGGCGAAAAATCATCATCGGCTTTTATGATGCCCAGCAACACCGGCTTTTGTTAGAGACGGATGAGGGTTCACACGATTTTTATGTACTTGCACAAAGAGATACAATAGACATGATTGGGAATAAGCCATTCCCTCTGGTAGACAGGTAAATCGGGAAACAGGTAGGCGTCCCTATCTACCAAATCCTGTTATTCCCGATAATGTTTAATGTCAAATCGATGATGAATCGTTTATGGACTACGTTAACTCAATCCGCTAGAGGGGGCGCATTACGCCTCACAGCCCAGTCTTATCCTAGCCCAGAAATTGGCGGTCGCGTACAGCAGCCTCAGTCAGCCGCAGTTGTCGATGCTAGCCAGCGGCGCAGACAAAACTGGGCGATTGCGCTGCTGATGAGCCTGTTCCTGGGCTTGGTGATTACCTATGCGGCGCTGATTCCACCCTTGGAAGGCTTCGACGCCTTGGCGCATTATCGTTACATCACCTATTTGCGTGCGCACCGCCAGTTGCCCCTGTTAGGCCGGTCCACGGCTAATCTTTCTTATGAATTAGTCGCCCAGCCGCCGCTGTATTATACGTTGGCGGCCCTCGCTTCTGTAGGTTCCCCGCTTGCTGAGAGCGTGGCCCTGGCGGCCAAAAGCGCCAATCCCTATCATGACAAAGTGTTAAGCCAACGGCTCACCGTAACTTTGCCCGAGCGGACTTGGGCTGGGATCTGGCCGCTTTGGATTGCGCGCGGGGTGGCGATGCTGGGCGGCTTGCTGGCCGTGCTCGGCACGTGGCTGTTGACACGCACGCTTTTTCCGCGCGCACCGACGCTCGCCATCGCCACCACGAGCATTGTCGGTTTTAACCCACAATTCCTGTTTGCCGCCGCCAATATCACCACGGACGCCTGGTCGGTCGCCACCAATGTTTTCACCATGTGGGCGGCGGCGTACAGCGTCTATGTGGCGAAGACGGCGCGCAGTTGGTTTTGGGTGGGCGTTTGCGCCGGGTTGGCCGCGCTGGCTAAATACAGCGCATTCTTGTTGGGCGCGCCGCTGCTGATTTTTGTCGGCATTTACCTGAGCTATACCGATTGGCGGCATACGTTGCGCGCGATTGGGTTTGCCCTGCTTGGCTTTTTGGTCATCGCTGGCGGTTATTATTGGCGTAATCTGTGGTACTGGGGCCAGCCGATCCCCATGCGCCAGATGGCGTTGGCCCTGCCCAGTTTATATCGCCCACAGCCTTTTAGCCTCGCCAAAACGTTGGATTATGTGCCCTGGCTGGTTGCCTCGTATTGGGGCGTCTTTGTCAGCATCATTGCGCCCGCCGCTTATCTGGATACGACCAAAGTTTTTATGGGGGTTGGCGGTCTCGGCTTGCTGCCTTGGCTCGTGCGCACGCGGCATCCTGAGGACCGGCACGAGCGCTTGATTTTGGCGACGATGTTGCTTTGGTTTGTGCTCTTTGCGCTGAGCGTGCTCAACTGGACGCGCACTGTCGATTACGGCGAACAAGGGCGCTTGATGCTGGCCGCTTCACCGGCGCTGGCCTTATTGTTAGTCTTTGGCTGGCAATCCTGGTTGCCGCGGCGCTGGCAGCCGTGGTTGCAAGGGGCAATTGCGCTGTTCTTTGTCGGGTTGGCCCTATCGCAGACTAGCACGTTGTACAACGGGTATCATCTGCCGCCCACTTTGGCCGCCGCACCGCAGCTGGATCGCCCCGTAAACGCGCAATTTGCCAGCGGCATGCAACTCCTGGGCGTTGATCTGCCTAAAGGCGCGGCTGTGCGACCGGGCCAGCCGTTGCCGATCACGCTCTATTTTTCCACGCCGCAACTCATCGACGGCTTTTACACCTTGTTTATTCATCTGGCCGACGAACATGACCGGTTGCTTTATCAGTTCGACGGCGTTCCGGCGCAAGGCCGCCACCCGACGCGCCAGTGGTTGCCGGGTGGCGTTTTTGCGGACACGTATGCCATTGTGGTCAAAGATCAGCGCTATGCGGGGTTGGCGACGTTGAGTCTTGGCTTCTACCAATACGATAATAAGACCAAACGCCAAGCTGTGCTGAACGCTCAAGGCCAAACGACCGGTGACCGCGTGGTGTTGGCCCAAGTGCGCGTGCATGCTGCCGCACCTTCCGTTGCGCTCAACCCCAACTCAGTCGCGCGCTGGGCGAATGGCATTCAATTGGCGACGGTGGCTGTCGAACGTGATCAGACCAAGCTGCCCGTGGCGGTCCACGTTAAATGGCAGGCGACCCAAGTTGTGAATACGAATTACACGGTGTTTGTCCAGTTGTTAGATAAAACCGGCAAATTGCTGGCCCAAATTGACCAGCCACCGCAGCAAAATCGTTTTCCGACTTCAACCTGGCAGCCCGGCGATGTGATCGAAGACGATTATCGCTTTGCAGCGTCACCTGCCCTAGCACCGGGCACGCAGTGGTCCCAATTAATTATTGGTCTCTACGATCAAGGGCAAACCCGCTTGCCTTTACAGGCGGACGGTGAAAAGGCGCCCGACTTCTTTGTGCTGTTACGCCAGGATGCTGCCCAATGAGTGTTGAGAAAGCGACTTCCTCACCATGGCTAATCCGCCATAAATTTGCAACGTCCAGTGTGGGGCAGACGTTGCGCGCCAGTTGGTATTGGCTGTACGACCGGTTATGGCTGACGTTGTTTGGATTGGCGATCCCGGCGTTATGGCCGTTTTACCAGGAGGGCTTGCCGCGCTCATTTGATGGCGGCTTACACCTTTTACGGTTGGGTGTGCTGGATTATCTGATTCGGCATGGTACTTTCTACCCACGTTGGACGCCCAGTTTGATGCTCGGCTATGGCTATCCACTCTTTAATTTTTACGCGCCGAGCACCTATTATCTGGTCGAGCTGCTGCATTTGCTGGGCTTCAGCTTTTATTTTGCCTTTATGGCGAGTTTTGGACTCTTAATTTTGGTGGCTGGTTTTGGCATGTGGCTGGTGGCGCGCGCCACCTTTGGCCCCCACCAACCCTGGAGCGCTTTGGTGGCGGCTACAGCGTATATGTACGCGCCCTATCTGCTAACCAATGTGTATATTCGCGGTGCGTTAGCGGAAGCCGGTGCGCAGGCACTGTTGCCTTGGATTTTTTGGAGCGTATCCCGTTTGTTTCAGGAGCGTCAGCCGAGCCGGTATTGTCTGCCGGTCGCCTTGAGCCTGGGTGGCCTGGCGATCACACATAACATTACGCTTTTGTTTCTGCCCCCCATCTTGCTGGTGTATATGGCGATTTGCTGGTGGCAGGGCGAGCGTAACCGATTGACGCTGTACTGGGCCGGGCTGAGCCTTGTGCTTGCAATGGGGATCAGCGCGTTTTTCTGGTTGCCTTTGGTCTTAGAACGGCACTATTTGGCGGATACGGCCTATGAAATTGCCAAAACGGTCTGGTTACCGGGCAGCGTTTGGACTTGGCACAATTTTCTTGATGCTGGTTTCGTCTTTACCCACACCTTTGCTCGACCGATCCGGCTCGGCTTAATTCAATTAGGCTTGGCGATCGCTGGCCTTCTGTTGGCGCGCCGCCGCGATCCGGTGTGGCTGTTCTGGGGCGTGGCTGCCCTGCTGATCAGCCTGCTGATCGGCGCTTGGGCCTTGCCGCTCTGGTTGAGCAACGATGTGCTGCCGGTGGCGCAGTTCACCTGGCGTTTGCTTGCGCTCTTGTCGTTGCCATTGGCGCTTTTGACCGGCGGCCTTCTGCTCCCACTACGTTTGCGGTGGCAACCGACGGTGGTAGGCGGATTGTTGCTCATACTCATTGTACTGGCCAATCTGCCGCGCCTGAGTTGGATGGATGTCTTCGCAGCATCTAGCACGGATGTGGCCTTGCCAGTTTTTGCCCAGGTCGAGGTGGATAACGGCATCTTGGGCGGCGGTGAAGGCAATAGTTCAATTCAAGAGTTCAGGCCGCGTTGGGTGGATCGAACCCTGGTTTTGGCCCCTGCAAAGGCTCAAACGGCGCCAAAACTTGATCTGCAACTACGCCGCGGCAACGCCTATGATCTGGACTTTCATGTTGCTGGCGGGGCAGGCGGCCCTTTGCGTTTCAATAATTTTTACTTTCCCGGTTGGCAGGTGATGCTAGATCAGCATACCCTGCTCAAAATCTACCCTAGCACCAATCTGGGCTTGCTGACCGTGGATTTGCCCGCGGGCAGCCATGACGTGCAGCTTACTTGGGCAGGCACACCGCTCGCTACTTGGGCCGGGGCGATCAGCTTGCTCACGTTGGCCGCGCTAACCTGGCTGACCGGGCGTCAGCGCGGATGGCGGTGGCTGGCGGTCGTCCCCTGTGCGTTGCTTGTCTTTGGTTTGACCGCCTTTATTTGGCCGCGACCATGGACGGCCATTGAAACGTCAGCGCAAATGGTCGAAGCCAATGGTGTTCGTTTGCTGGGCTTGCGCACTGAACAGATCAATGCTGGCCAGCTTTATCTGTATCCCTATTGGTATGCGGTTGGCGCACCGTCTAAGACCTTGCGTGTGGAGTGGGAATTGTTAGATGAGCGAGGTATTGTCAAAACCGAGACGTTGACCTATCCCTATTTCAATACGACACAGGCCAGTAACTGGCCGCCAGGTACACTGGTGGATGATGCCTATGTGTTGGCCTTGCCGCCCGGTTTGCCACAAGGCATCTATCGGATTGCTGTGCGACTGGGCGCAACCGCGGCTGAATGGCAGCAACCAGCACACACGGTGGGGACTTTTACGCTAACCTCGCCCATTCCTGAGCAAACTGCGCCGCCCAATCCGCTCAACGTACAAATTGGCGATGCGATTCGGCTGATGGGCTTTACAGCCACCGCCGCCGGTCAGCCGCTCGCTTTTGTGGCTGACAAGCCAACGATTGTGGTCAGTGGTGCGTATGTACGCTATACGCTTGACTGGCAAGCGCTTGCCGCCGTCGCCCAAAACTATCATGGCTTTGTGCACCTGACGGACATCGCCGGGCGTCCATTGGTGCAGGAAGATCAATTGCCAGGACCGTTTTTCCGTCCGCCGTTGCTTTGGGATCGCTATTACGCGCAACCCGATACCTATCTCTTGCGTATCCCAGCCAATGCGCCCAGCGGCTTATACTGGCCGGAGGTTGGGATGTATAATTTTGCCACGCGTGATCGCTTGCCGGTGCGCACCGCAGGGCAAGCGACATCGGACGATCATTTTCGTCTGCCGCCGGTGAAAATCGTGAACCCGGCAACGCCTACACCGACCCAGCAAGCTACGGCCCATTTTGGTGATATGGCAAGCCTGCTCGGCTATGATCTGGCCGTGCCGGCGGCGGGCCTGCATGCGGGTGACCACTTTTCTGTCACCCTTTATTACCGCAGCGAGGCCGCAACCCAGGTGGATTATACGCGATTTTTGCATCTTGAGAACGCAACATCTGGCATGGCGGCGCAGTATGATAGTCCACCGCAGCAAGGTGGCAACCCGACCTGGAGTTGGGCGCCGGGCGAAGTGATTGTGGATCGGGTTGCCTTGCAGGTGAGCGCACAGGCAAGCCCAGGCCCTTATACGCTGTATCTTGGTTTCTATGATCCAAAGACTAATGGCGTGCGCATCCAGGCGCGTCGCGCAGATGGCAAAGAGTTTCTGGATGACCGAGCGATAGTAACCGAACTCAATATTCGCGCGCAATAGACGGAGCAATGGTTCGTCTATTGCGCCTTGTAAGGTATGATAGGCCAGAAAAAGCGCTTTTAAAAACGCTCTAACCCGCAGTGTAAATAGCGTTGGGCGAGCAAATTCGTTTTTTGGGATACAATTTACCACAGAAAGAACGCTTGCCTCTGGCGTTATTCGGGCCGCTGGCTAAGCTGATTCACAGGCGTAAAATGAACGTCATCGCATGAACAGTGCTAAACGATCCACTGGATTATCGGCCTTCACGACTTTTGTTGTGATGGCGCTGCTCCTCGTCAGTTTTGGGCTGCGCCTCTACCGGCTCGACTTCCAAAGTTTGTGGAGCGACGAGGGCATCAGCCTACAACGTAGCGCACAACCCTTTGGGCAACTGTTGCGCAGTATGCCGGTCGAACATCTGCCCGGTTACTTTGTGCTCCTCCATTTCTGGATAATTGTCGCGGGCGATCATGATTTCGCCACGCGTTTTCTTTCGGTGTGGCCCAGTGTTCTGGCCATTGCGTTCGTTTATCGGCTGGCGCTTGATCTGGGTAACCGGCCGGCTGGCGTCGTTGCGGCTTTGTTGTTGGCCACCAATGCGTTCCAGGTCTGGTATGCCCAGGAAGCACGCACCTATAGCTGGCTTTTGTTGATTGGTTTAGTCGCCAGTTGGTGTTTGTGGCACCTATTAATTGCCCAAGGCAAGCGGCAGACTGCCTTCCTGATTGGCTATGTGCTGTCGATTACGGCGGCAGTTTATGCCCATTTTTACGGGTTTCTGATCCCGATCGCCCATACGGTCTTTGCGCTTGGCTGGCTGATCGTCAAGCGCGATTGGCGCGCCGTGGCGCGTTGGGCGCTGGCTGGCGTGATCGTGGTGGTCGGCTTTTTGCCCTGGCTGCCGCGTGCGCTGAAGATTTTTAACTTTCACGGCTGGCGCGACCCGATTGACCCTTGGCAGATTCCTTGGCGGGTCTTGATGACGTATACTGTGGGCGAAACGATGCCATTGCCTTGGCAAAATTGGCTGCCGTGGCTCTATCTGACGTTGGCGGTGCTCGGCTTAGGGCTTTGGTGGCGCATCCGACCGGCGGCCAGTCTCTTTCTGGCAACCTTGGTCTTAGTTCCGCTTGGTTTTGTCTTCGCACTGGCCTTGCGCCACCCGGATTTTCATGAGCGTTATACGATCATGGCCAGTGGCCCCTTGCTGCTGCTGATTGGCAGCGCATTGGCCGCGGCGAGTCCAATTGTGCCGCAATGGCTGACAGTACAGAGTAAATTTGTGGTGCTGTGGCGGCTATTAATGTTGGCCTTGGTGATTGGATGCGTGGCCACGAATCAATTGGCGCTGACGCAACTCTATACTAATCCCGACCTCCAGAAACCAGATTATCGGGCGGCGGCGGCTTATATTCAACAATTCCAGCAACCGGGTGATATGATTGCGACCGACGGCATTGATCCTAATATCGTGTTTAAGCACTATTATAAGGGCGGTCTGCCTTTGCATGACTTGCGCTTTTTGATCGACGCGAAAAATAAGCAGGTGGATCAGGCGCTCGTTGCGCGGACGGCCAAGGCGACACGCGTTTGGGAAGTGCTCTTTTTTCATGAACCAGCCAAGGTGCAAGTGTGGCTGGCGACGCATGGCTGGGCCGTGCCCGCGAATTTTTTCAATGGGATTCGGGTAACACTGTATGGCATGCCAGAGCCTGCAACCAGAACCCAAACTTTGAACATGGCCTTTGGTCCCGCCTTAACCTTAGCGCGGGCGTCGGTGCCCAGTCAGGCTGTCCAGCGCAACCAACTGGCGCGCGTGACCACCGAGTGGCAGGTTTCACAACCGGCCCAGGATTTTAAGTTTAGTCTGCGGCTGCAAAATGCCAGCGGCCAAGCGATTTACACGCAAGATTATGTGCCGCAAAATTGGTTTGCACCCACGCGGGTCTGGATCGTGGGCCAGCCCGCCGTGGATCAACGCGGCATTCTGGTGCCAGCGGATCTGCCGGCTGGCCGCTATCAGGTGACCTTGCGGCTGTATGACCCGGCCACCGGTGCTGCGGTTACCACGCCGGCTGGGCAAGATGTGACGATTGGCGAGCTTGAAGTGAGCGACTGATCGATGCTCCGCGTCGAATGGCGCAACGCGAATCACATTAGGTTAGCGTGTAGGGAGCGTCCTCAGATGCGGCTCTGACAGGGACAGAGCCGCATCTGAGGATGCTCCCTACGCCCTTGGCCCTGATCTATGGTGACAAGATTAAAAATGACATTGAGAACTGAACCCCAAGCCTCATTCTGGCAAAAACATCAATCTGCCATGCTCCGCTGGCTTCTGCTGGGCTTGGTGCTGCTGGCGTTTACGCGCGTGGTCTGGCGCTTGGACGGCAAGGATTTGTGGTGGGATGAAAGCTTGAGCCTGCAACGCGCCGAAGAGGGTTGGGGGGCGCTGTTGCGCGGTTCGCTGGTCATGCGTGATGGTTTTTCCGAAATGTTCACGACGGATCAACATCCCTTCCTCTTTTTCTTGCTGCAAGGAATTTTGATCCGGCTGGCGGGCAACAGCGAATTTGCATTGCGTTTTCCTTCGGTAATGGCGGCGACGCTACTTGTCCCTGCACTTTGGGTGTTGGCGCATTATTTTGCCCGGCGCGATGTTTTGCCGAAATCAACGCCCGTTTGGGCTGCGCTGCTGGCGGCTGTCAATCCATTTTTTCTCTGGTATGGACAAGAAGCGCGACCCTATGCTTTGTGGGCGTTATTGGCCGTACTCAGCACCTATCTGTTGCTGCGCGCCACCGAGGCGCCTACCTTTTCGGTTCGCCGCTTCCTCGCCTATGGTGTAACGGTTAGTCTGTTCTTGGCAACCCATTATTTTGCCGTTTTTTTGGTGCCGGTCCACGCCCTGCTGCTTTATTTGTGGCTGGCGGCGCGCAATCGCTATCAGGGCTTGCTACTGGCGCTGGGTACCCTAATCCTCGGCGGCGCGATTGGCGGCTGGGCGGCCTGGTCAATTCTGAGCCAAGGCGCAGGTGGCAATTTTCACGCCGTTTCATTAGCTACGCTGATTCCCGATCTGCTTAATGCGTTCAGTTTAGGGCTAAGCGTCAACATTGATAATGTGCGCTGGCTGGGTTGGATTTATGGCCTGGTTGCGCTGGTGGGCGTGGCGTGGTCGTTGCGGTCGCACCACACGCTGGCGCGCAACGGCTGGCTGTTGCCACTCTGGATCGTCATTTGTATCGGCATCATTTTGTTGCTCAACCTATTTCAACCCGCCTATATGAATGCCCGCCATTTGAGTCTGTTGGGCGGAGCCTTCATCTTGCTCGTTGCCGGTGGCCTCGGCGTGCTGTGGCCTAAGCAAAAACTCGTCACGCTTGGCTTGACGTTGTTGTTAGTGACGGGGGCGGGGTATAGCACGCGCAATTACTTTGCCATGCCCGAAAAATATGGCAACGATGACTACTCTGGCATGGGTAAATATTTGGATGAAAATTTGTTGCCGGGCGATTTATTGCTGATCAGCCCGCCTTTCTCCTGGCGGATTTTTGATTATTATCTGCCCACGGCGAAGCTGGATGCGGCGGCGCGGGCTGGGCTAGGCACGGCGCATTATGGCATGCCGCTGCTCCGTAACAGTTGGGAGCATACCTTTGCGCAGTTGGCGACGTTTCAGAAGCAATATCGGCGCATCTGGTTGGCGCGTTCCGGCACCCATCCTTATATTGACCCGGAAAATAAAGTAAACAAATGGTTTGCTGAAAAAAATCCCAACTCGATTCTCATTCGTGAAGAGAAGTTCCACAGTCCCACCTCCTTCCTGGATCTGGAACTTTACGTGCCCGTAGACGGCGTCGTGTTTGACGGTATTCCGCCCGGCATCACGCATCCATTGGATGCCGCTTTTGGCGATCAAATTCGGGTGATTGGTTACGATATCGGCCAACCAATCGCTATCGGCAATTCGCTGCCGGTGACCATCTACTGGCAGAAATTGCATAAAAAGACGGAGGATCGCTACAAATATATTTTGCAAATCATCGAGACGCAGGCTGATGGTCAGATGCGGGTCGTTGGTGCCACCGAGCGTGAGCCGTACAACGAGGCGGTGCGCACCAGCTATTGGGATCCAGGTAAGACGATCAAAGAATATATTGAAGTCGTGCCTACGACGCCGCTTGATTGGCAACATCCAGAACGCTACCAACTCACTTTGCAAATCTATCATAGCGTCACCCTGGCCAAGCTGCCCGTTACCCAAAGTCAAGGCGCGACCACGTCAGAGGACAAGCAGATGTTGCTCCTGCCCTATTTGCCCAAATAGCCAGAGTAGCGATAATAGGCCATATGTTTACCACCACGTCTGGGCTAGTTGAAGCAACGAATTCAACCAGCCACGCTCCAACTTGGTTATCTGCGCGCAACGGCCGCTTGCTCGCCGGCGCGACGGTGCTACTATTTTTGTTATTGGGCATTGGGTACAGTTTGATTGTCCCGCCGTTTGAAACGCCCGACGAAATCTATCATTATGCGTTTGCGCGCCATCTGGCGCAAGGCAATCCACTGCCCGTGCAGAGCGACGATGTTAAGGGACCGTGGGAACAAGAAGGCAGTCAGGCGCCGCTCTATTATATGGTTGTCGGCGGGTTGACTGCGGGCATTGATCAAGGTGACTTTGCCACGATCTCCACCTTCAACCCGCGCGCCAATATCGGTGATCCACTGTTCCCCGGCAATAAAAATCGGATGCTCTACAGCGCCGCGCCGCGGCCTTTGCAGGGCGTGAATCTGGCTTTGCACATCGGGCGCTGGTTTTCATTGCTGCTGGGCGCGCTCACGCTCTGGCTGACTTACCTGACGGCCACATTAGCGTTTCCACGTTCACGCGCGCTGCCGTTGTTTACGTTGCTGCTGGCCGCCAGCATTCCCCAGTTTATCTTTATCAGCGCCTCGCTTTCAAACGATAACATGATCATCGCCGCCAGCGCCGCAGTGGTCTATTGGCTGGCGCGATTGTTGGCGAAACCGACCGATGGTGATGCGCGTGCCGACGCTGTGCCGCCCACTGCCGTCAAGCTTGCGTTATGGGAATGGATTGTGCTTGGCCTGTTGTTGGGTCTGGCTGCGTTGAGTAAATTACAGGGGTTGGGCTTGTTCGTGTTGAGCGCGTTTACTGTGCTTGTCCTGGCCTGGACGCGCCGTGATTGGCAAATACCGCTGCGCGCGTTTTTGCCGGTGGCGTTGCCTGCGCTGGCCGTGGCTGGCTGGTGGTATTGGCGTAATTACACGCTTTATGGCGACTGGTCGGGCATAAGCCATTTGTTGGCTAACAATGGTCTGCGCGACCATCCGCTGACGTTGGCTGGTTTTTGGCAGGAATTTCGCGGGCTGCGCTACTCATTTTGGGGCTTGTTTGGCTGGTTTAGCATCCTATTGCCCGTTGGGATTTACACAGGATTGGATGGCGTAGCACTTATCGCCGTGGTTGGCTTACTCTGGCGAACGGTACGGGTGCGTTATCGCACGGTTGAAGCCCCTGATCATACAGAGCTGTTGCAAACGGCTTATGTACGCGTGCGCTTGCTAGTGGCGCTGTGGGCGGCGTTTTCGACCGCCTTAATTTTCTATTGGATCAGCAAGGCAACCGGCAGTCAGGGTCGTTTGCTGTTCCCGGCCATTAGCGCTTTTGCCATGCTCTTGGTGCTCGGCCTGGACACCTGGCTACAGCATTTGGCCCCGCGTTGGTGGTGGACGGCGTTCGTTGCATTGCCATGCCTGTTGTTTGCTTGCTCAATTTTTGTCTTAGGTGTACTGCTGCCAGCCAGTTACGCCGCCCCCAGCCCCGTACAGAGCATACCGGTAACGGCTAAATCAGTTGACGTCATTTATGGCGATCAGGATAAAATTACTTTGTTAGCGCTTGAGGTGCCGACAATTCGTTTTAAGCCTGGTGACCATGTCCCGGTGACACTATACCTGCGCGCCGACAAAAAAATCAATGATGATTATCAAGTCTTTATTCAACTTTTGGATGACAAGCGTATGGAAGTGGGTAATTTGACCACCCATACCGGTTGGGGACGCAACCCCACACGTTTGTGGCAACCAGGTGTCATCTATGCCGATGCTTATCCTGTGTTGATTCAGGGCCAGATCAACGAGCATTCTCCACTGTTGGCGCAAATTTATATTGGTTTTATTGACCCAAAAACCGAGCAAAGTGGTCACTTTCCCATTCCTGCCCGCACCCACGCCGGTGACAAGATCGATCCGCCCTTTCTGGCGCAAATTGCCATTAGTCCAGCCCATTTACCACAGTTGGATCGACTGGGCGTTCAAAAGGCTGGCACGCAATTTGGTCAAGTGATTCAACTTTCCCAATATGATCAGCCCCAGGCAATCACCGCAACCTCGACTAGTACGTTGACCGTGACTTTGCAATGGGATGCGATAGGCACGCCAGCCACTGATTATACGGCCTTTGTCCATCTGCGTGGTGCTGATGGCAAATTGGTGGCTAATGTTGACCACGACCCGGCGGCGGATCGCTTTCCGGCGCGCTTCTGGCGTGTGGGGGATCGCATTCTCAGCGATTATGCGTTGCCCTTGCCGCCGACATTGCGGCCTGGTGCCTACATGATCTGGGTGGGGCTCTATGAATCCAACAGTGGGGGAACGTTGCGGCTGCCGGTGACTGAAAAGGCTGGGCGCACCACAGGTGATGGCGAGGTGTTGTTAGGCAGCGTCATCGTGCACTAGCGCTTTCGGTTCCAGGAAGGGTGACGGCAGCGCTGAAGCTGAAAACCAACTATCAATAGATATTATCTGGATTAACAAAGATGGGTATATAGGTAGACAGGTGATGGCTACCTGTTGCCGTCCCATCTACGGATGGGCGTCTCCTTGTCTACCCGTGGTGAATGCTGATGCCGAATCATGTCTAATATCTGATAAATTCTAGGCAAGTTCAATCTGCATGTTGGCCCATTCCGATTTGCCACTCCGCCATAATTGACCTTCGCCACTATAGCCGCCCAAACTCGCTAAGTCGGGCAACGGTAGGCGCTGTAGCGATAGTTGGAGGGCGCCGGGCGTCAGATCCAGGCGCAACCAGCCAAGCGGATATTCGATGATCGAAGGCATCACGATAAAGTGACAGCGTTGGGTTCCCACGTAGATCGTTTGCACGTCCAGACGATGAGCGTGGGCTTGAAAAACAATTCGTACATTGCCATAGCGCTCCATCATTTCTAAGACCGCCGCCGCGTTGCGAACGCCATAAAAATCCTCCCACGGTTTATCCTCACTCCAGGGCTGTAGCAACTGGTGGGCAAAGAGCAGTACCGGCCGTTTGCCAGCCGTAGCCAGCGCATCTTCCAGTCGTTTTAGTTCTGCATCGCTAACCCAACCATAGACTGGATCGGTTGGCTTGGCGGCCTCGATCTGTTGCGCCGAATGGCCCTGGGTGTTGAGTAAGACCAGCCGCGCCATTGGCGTATCGATGATGTCGCCTATCCCCGCTTGCAGGCCCCATAACTGTTCAAAATAGGACCAATTGCCGCCACCTGGTGGACAATCATGATTGCCCGGCAAGGCATAAAAGCGCGCGGCAAGCCGGTTATATGTTTGGTGGGTGTGTTCCAACGCCGTATAGAATTCCTGCTCTGGCATATTATAAACACCGCCGCCGCAGGTAATATCACCCATGTGGATCACATAATCAAGTTGTGCGCCCTCTAATTCAGCCAATAACACGGTTTGTAGTTGTTCAGACCACGGTTGCAGCTGTAGGCTGCCGTGTGATCCACTATAGAGTGTATTGGTAGGCCAAAAGTGGGTATCGGCGCACAAGCCGATCCGAATCCGTTCATTGTTGAACAAATTTTCCTCCGGAACTGTTTAATGCTGACGTATAAGCTTTATGGGGAGATCTTCCGAATTTCCGGTGCGAACTACAGCCCAGCTTGGTAAAAAGCTTAGAGATGGTCTTAGAAGGTCGGATTGGCCGCCTCGACGGGATGTTGTCGGTGCGGTTTGTAACCGCCGAACTCAAATGGACAACATGGCTGTGGTTTGACAGCCCACAAGCGCAAAATCGGTTTTTATTTGTCAAACCATTTATTTTCTAACTGGGTTGGCAGCCCACTAGCTTGCAAATTGAGCAGTGCTTGCTCAACTTGCGCCTGTAAAATCGGTGCCGTATGGGGCATTGCGATCACATATGGGTTGCTTTCGAGCACTGGTCCAAGGGCCTTGATCAGTTTGCCTTCCCCTTGCATTTGGCGTAATGTCACTTGATCCACCAACAAGGCCGTGATCGTTTGATCCTGCAATAGCGCATTCACGGCTGCTTCGGGCGTAGAAAATTGCGCAATCTGGATGGCCGCAGTTTCGCGCTGGAGCCGTCGCCCCACCAGATCGCCGCTGCTGCCCCATTCAACGGCGATCTTGGGCGTAAGTTTGGGATCCTTCAACTGGTCTACACCTGTCAGCGCTGAAGTTTGGCGGACGGCTAGACGAATACCTGCTTCAAAATAAGGCGCCGAATAGGTGACGTTTTGGGTCAGGCGCTCGTCGTATGGCAGCGCGCTGATCACGCTATCGATCTTGCCCGCTTGCAGCGCATCTAACAAACTATCAAACCCGATGCTGACAATTTGCACCTGCAACCCCCACTTAGCGGCCATCTGGCGGGCTAAGTCAATGTCGTAACCCTCCGGTTGGCCGTTGGCGCCCAATTGCTCAAAAGGGGGAAAACTAGGGTCGGCGCCAATCCGCCAGACCCGATTTTGTTGCATCGTTTGCCAGGTGCGGTCCTGGACAGGGAAGATGCTGTCGCGTTCAAAAATTACGCCACCAAGCAAAATCATCATGCATAAGCCTAGCGCCGCTGCCAGCCATTGATGTTTGATCACCTGCTGCTTGATCGCCTGAACTTTGATCATTTTGCTGGCGCCTGCGCATAACGCTGTACTTCGAGATAGATCGGCTTAGGCTCGAAATCGGTGCGGACAAAGGTAAAATAATCTTGGTAACTTTTGGCATCCCACGGATAGCGAAAAGCCCAAAAGCAGACGGTTTGGACCCAAGGCCACTCTTTTTTGGCAATCGCATAAGCGCGAATCGTATACGCGATCCGTTGGCTGGGCAGCACCGCACGCGTCCAGCGTGGGTGATCATTCCAGCCCGCTTCGGTGATCATCACCGTTTTTGCGCCGTCACCATTGGTCACCATAATGGCGCGTAGTAATTCGGTACGCCGAAAATTAACCACATCTTTCGCCGCTGGCTCATCGGGCTCCGAATGCCAGCCATAGGCGTGAACCGCCAGGATATCAAAATAACGAGCTGCGCCGTCAGCGTACATACTTTGTAAATAATCCAGATCGTTCATGCCTGATTCGCTGCCAGGGAGGGCTAGCGTTGGCGCCAGCGCACCAGCCAAGATCTGCATCTGTGGATTAGCCGCTTTGACCAGTGGATAGACTGTGCGCAGCATCGTTACATAGTTGGCTGGATCAACCGGTTGGTAGCCCCATTCCAGGCTCAAATTGGGTTCATTCCAGATGATCATATACTTCACTTTGCCGGCATAGCGAGCGGCAAACTGGGCAGCAAAGCGGCCAAAATCCTGAAAATGAAGCTGATCCAAATATAAATCGGTTGTGCCCTTGGGGCGCGCCCATCCGGGCACAAATCCCATCCGCGCAATAACAGCCAAACCTTGGCGGTTGGCATGATCGATCACCAAATCCGCATGGGCCCAATTATATTGACCGGGACTAGACTCTATATAAGCCCAAGGAAAATACTCCACAATCCAAGACGCGCCCATTTCGCGCACCATTTCTAAACTGTGTTTGATTTTCCACGGTTCAACCTCGTCGGTTAGCCGGGTATGAACGCCGATTTTGGGATTGCTTGTCGCAACAGATTGCTGGGGGCCAAGCGCAACTGAAGAACGAAAGTAATCAATCATCGCCACCGCTAAGCCAACAACTAACATGGCAATGGCGAGCACTGCGAGCAGCCGCGGCGTTAGAAGGTTTCGATAGTTCACAGCAATGGCCAGGTGAGCGAATGACAAAAGTTAGCGCTGTGTAAATTCATAGCATACGATAATTGAAGAATTATACGGATGGTATATCTATTGTACAAGTTAGATGATCGCCGTCAATAGGACAATAGGGTTAATTCGATAGATGCCAGCCTAAAACTGCGCTCCCAGTACAAACGCACATTCAAGCGTGCTTACTTCCGTCGGATGAGCGATGAATAATTGTGGTAATGATAGACGAATATGCTATAATTTGCCCAAATCATAGCGCACCAACGCCGAACTATACCGATTTGGCCTGATGTGGCGCTTCGTATTTGAAAGGATCCTGATGTACTCGAATTTCTCTGGTCGTGGCCGGAATGTATTGAGTAACTGGTGGAGTTCGCTCTCACAATATCAGAAAATTACTGTGGCGATCGTTGGCTTGCTCCTCCTTTATTGGATTGCCGTGACCGGTGGTGGTGGTCTGCTGAGCCCAGCGCGCTTGCTGGCCATTGCGACTATCGTCTTCATCGCTTTTCCTGTTCACGAATTTGCCCATGCGGCCACAGCTGTTGCACTGGGTGACGATACACCCAAGTTGCAAGGCCGTTATACGCTCAATCCCCTGGTGCATATTGACCCAATGGGCGCGATTTTGATCTTGTTGGCCGGCTTTGGGTGGGCGAAACCCGTGCAATGGAATCCTAACCGCATTACCATTGATCGCCGCTTAGGTATCATTTTGGTCGCTATAGCTGGTCCACTGAGTAACCTTGTGTTGGCGATTTTGGGCTTTATCTTGCTGCGCCTTAACCCCGCGGGTGGCTTCGTGTTTGAATTTCTGCGCAACTTTATTGTGATTAACGTTTCGCTTTTTGTCTTTAATTTGATCCCGGTCCCGCCATTAGATGGGTCTCATGTGCTCTTTGCTTTGCTACCGGGTGATACATCTAAGCTGCGGGCTCAGTTGAGTCAGTATGGGTTTTTGATTTTGTTTGCCGTGCTTTTTCTGGCCCGCGACATCATTTCTGTACCGGTACAACTGGTCTTACGTACGCTATCTAGGATCTTTTTGACGTAAGTATGGACGTACGATTAGCGCCGCCAAGGAGACCCCAAAGTACACTGAGATTGGGCTCAGTTAGCCTGGGACAACGCATTGTGTATCGCCTACGTCAATTCTTCCAGGGCTTGAATGCGCAGGTTGCGGTGGCCGAAAGCCAAATGGTAGCGCAGATTTTGCCAAGCGCAGCCGTTACACTCTTTGCGCGTATGCCGATTGATGCCCAACGCCACAGTTTAAATGTGTTGGCTACTCTCCAAGCGGCCGGATATGATCAGCCTGATTTGCTTGTGGCGGCGCTCTTGCACGATGTAGGTAAAGTGGCTGCGGATGACGCAGGCGTGCCACTTGGCCTTTGGTTGCGCGGCCCGTTGGTGCTGTTAGCGGCGTTTGCGCCCAAGTGGATCGATAGCTTGGCTGTTGCCGATCCACAACAAGGTTGGCGCTATGCCCTCTATGTCCAGCGTGAACATCCCCTGATTGGCGCGACGTGGGCTTGCGCGGCTGGCTGTACGCCCGACGCCTGTTGGCTGATCGCGCAGCATCAGGCGTCTGCGTGCCCGGCGGACGATCCACGCTGTGCCTTGTTGCTGGCCTTACAGGCAGCCGATAGCCGCCACTAAATTTCGCCTGGTTTGAACTGTCAGGTGTCTATCCGTGGGTATGCTGTTGTTAAAGTTCTGATCTTGTTAAACTTCAAGCGAAATAATCACTGACTAGAGAAAATAGATATAGATTGGACAAGGGTTATAGGGGTTCTGTTCTGCGCCCAGCAGGTTCAGCAAGCAGAACCCCTACAACCCTTGTCTATCCTTGCTATATTTCGTCACAAGACTTTCAGATTGTACACGGTTTTCGCTAAAAATAAATCAGCGAGATGTAACAATTTTCTTGCAATCTGACATTTGCATTATTGGGGTTGGGAGTAAGCATGGCAAAGCCAATTATTACGATTATCGGACTAGGTTTGACGGGCGCTAGCGTTGGGCTGGGGTTGCAACGTACGCCAGGCAATTTTGAAATTGTTGGACACGACAAAAATCCCGACGCCGGACAACAGGCGCGCCGCCAGAACGCCGTACAGCGCCTCGAGTGGAATCTCTACAATGCTTATGCCAATGCCGAATTAATCGTGCTGGCCGTGCCCGTGAGTGAATTACAAGCCCTGTTCACGCATCTCAGCCAGGATCTCAAACCCAATACGCTTGTCTTTGCCCTCGTCGACGTGATGCAGCCAGCTATTGATCTGGCTGCGCAATATCTGCCCCAACATACCCATTTTGTGGTCGGCCACCCGATCCTTTCCGGTGTCGGTGGCTCACTCACAACCCGCGCCGATCTGTTTGATGAGGCAATTTTTTGTGTTGCGCCCGGTTTGCACACCGATTCCCGCGCCGTGCAATTAGCCAGTGATTTTGTCGAGCGTCTGGGCGCCAAGCCGTTGTTTGTGGATGTCCAGGAGCATGACGGCATGATTGCGGGCGTCGAACAATTGCCCCAACTGTTAGCGGCGGCGATGATGCAGGTAAACTCGACCGCAGTGAGCTGGCGCGATGTCAAACGGCTGGCTGGTCGCCCGTTTGCCCAGGCGACTGCGCTCGAGCACAGCGCCGAACATCTTTTTGGTGCGTTCCAGGCGAATCGTGAACAGCTCTTGTTTCGGATCGATCAATTACAGCAAGCACTCGCCGACTGGCGCGAACTGCTGACCGCCGAAGCCCAACCCGATCAACCCCATCCCCTATTGACAACGTTGGAACAAACGGTTCAGGCGCGGGTGGAATGGGAAGCGCAGGCCGTCCTCAAAAACTGGGATATCGCCTCCGAACCCATACCGGTCGAAGCGAAGGGCTCGATCCGTCAAATGTTCTTTGGGAATTTGCTTGGTAAACCGAAAAACCGTGATTAACGGCTGGAGAATAGCTGGTTTCGTCACATGATTGTTAGCATTGCCCAGCATATTCTTGATGAGAAGCGGGTGTCTGGCCCATCAGCGCTGTGAAACTGATCATTCAAATTCCGTGTTATAACGAAGCCAAAACATTGCCGCAGACCGTGGCTGCTTTGCCGCGCCAGTTGCCGGGCATTGACAGCATTGAATATCTGGTAATCGACGATGGCAGCCAGGACGCAA
>JBBREZ010000048.1:0-21191 GCA_038225095.1 Caldilineales bacterium | reverse complement strand
AGATGGGGGCAACAGACCTGAAAAGTATGGGGAGCCAGTAATTGTTCGTAATCAGACATAGTTTTTTTGCTCTACTGATAGAATCAGTTCGACAGCAGCCGTCAGGTCGGGTACGATGGGCGGCGCGGCATTTGCTGCCAGTAATTTGTGCAATTGGGCACCTTGTCGTCCGCTTTTGACTAAAATTGAGTGGCAACCAGCCGCCTGTGCCGATTGAAAGTCTGTAATGGCATCACCGATAAAAGTGCATTCTGCCAACCGCAGTTTAAACGTAGCGGCGGCTTGCGCTAACAACCCCGGTTTTGGCTTACGGCAAGTGCAATTCGCATCTGGATGGTGCGGGCAAACGAAAAAACCATCAATACGCCCGCCGGCAGCTTGAATGCTGACCTGTGCTTGTTGGTGGATGGCGTCTACCGTTGTACGGGTGACTAAGCCGCGTCCAATTGCCGATTGATTACTAATAACAATGATTGGCAAATTCAAAGTGGCAAGACGCTGCAATGCTGGCAGCACACCCGGTAAAAACATAAATTCATCCCAAGCTTTCACATAGTCCGCGCGTTCACAATTGATCACGCCATCTCGGTCTAGGAAGAAACCATGCATTGTTGCTATAGTCCCCATTGATGTATTCGTCATCAATCACATCAATTCAAGCTGCAATTATTGACCCTACCCTACTTGTCCTCGATAGCGGAAGGTTAGGGGGGCCACCAGGGTGTTGTCCAGGCTCAGTTGAATGGCTCGTAGTGACGACTTTAGTCCTTGTGCGATCACGAACGACTAAAGTCGTCACTACGAACAGCTACTCATGTCAGGCTTGACAAGCCACTAGTAGGCTTCTAAGCGTTGTAAACCAAAAATATAATCCCCATTGATCGCTACCGTATCCATCGCCTTGTTGCGCAGCGCAACCGTGATCATGTGTTCCAGCATCAGGTGGATATCTTCGATCTGTTCAATCGATTGGCTGGGGATCACCACCGAGAAATCGACAAGGGCGGCCAGTTTGCCACCATCGTAGCCACTCCAACCAATTGTAATTGCCTTGTGAGAGCTGGCCCGCTTTACGGCTTTCAGCACATTAGGTGAATTACCACTGGCCGAAATCGCTACCACAATATCGCCTTCGCGTACGAAGTTTTCTAACTGCTCGGCAAAGGCATCTTCATAACTAAAATCATTGGCACAGGCCGAAAAGAGCGCCATGCTGTCGGTGAGGGCCATCACCCGAAAGCGGGGATGATTGGGCGCCACTGTATTTTTGTTCAGATCGCAGGCCATGTGCGATGCCGTTGAAGCACTGCCGCCATTGCCCATCACAAAGACCTGTTTACCATCCAACCTTGCCTGGTGAAGGAGATGAACGATGTGATGAATCGATTCCCACGGCAAGCTATCTAGTGTTTGCTTGATGTCGACAACGTACTGTTTGTAATAGTTCATCTAAAATTCCTTCATTTGTAAAGTGGCCGATTGCCACATGCCAATTGCCACATAAAGTACTGTAGCGCGTTACCAACGGCGGTAATTAAAGATCACCTTTGATCCGTCACGTTCTAAGTTAAAGGACAACTCAGTCAAGTTTGCCAAGGCACTTCGTACATCGTCTTGTTTGGCCGCAGGACAATAGAGCAACAAGAACCCACCACCACCAGCGCCAGTAATTTTGCCGCCCAGTGCACCTGCCTTGCGGGCCGCGTTATACATGTCATCAATCACGTTGTTACTAATTTTGCTGGCCAATTGTTTCTTGAGCTGCCAACTTTGGTCTAATAGCAGGCCAAAATCATCCAAGGAATGGGCGCATAAACTGGCTTTAGCTTGAAGGGCCAGCTGCTTCATTTCTCGCAACACCGGCAGGCGATTGTCAATATTTTGCACCTGCTCGGCTAACACGCTTTCGGCTTTACGCGCAATATTCGTGTAAAAAAGCAATAAATTCTGATTCAATTTGCGCATCACATTTTCATCAAAATTAAGCGACTGCACCTTGACCTGATCGTTTGTGCAAAAATGGAGGAAACGTTGACCGCCATAGGCCGCGATATACTGATCTTGAACGCCAATCGGTTTTCCCAGCACATCGAGCTCAATTTCACAGGCTTCGGCGGCCAGCCGTTCATGGTCAACCGGTGTGCCTAGGTAGTGATACATCGCATTCAGCAGTCCAACTGTCACCGTGCTCGATGAACCCAATCCAGAGCCTTCGGACGGAATATCGGCCATCGTAGAAATTTCGACACCGCGCAAGATGCCAGTTTTGCGTAAGCATTCGCGGACGAGTTCATGTTGTAGTTCATCGATATCATCGACCATTTCGGTGCGGGTATAGCCCACCCGAATCTTGGCGTCGAAACGCTCTTTGATGATCACATAGATATATTTATCAATCGCCGAGGTCAGCGCCCAGCCTTCTTCTTGCCGGTAGAACTCACGAAAATCTGTACCGCCGCCCAGAAAGCTGATTCGTAATGGTGTTTGGGTGACGATCATGAAATGGCCATTCCTATCACTGGTTGAGTGGTCATCGTTAGTTGCGTTGCTGCTTTTTGCTGAGCCCGCTGATAGCCAGCCGGCGTGCCGATGTCAATCAGGAATTCATGGTCGGCCAGCGCTTGCCCAAAAATTGGTGAATCGACGGCGAGCAAACGCGGCAAGACATGATGGCCAAAATCGAACGCTGTATGGCTGGGTATGAACTGGAGAACCTCTGGTTCACATACCATAATGCCAGCATTCGCCAGATCGGTAAAAACTTGATCTGCCGGTGGTTTTTCCACAAAGCGGGTCACTCGATTGGCCGCATCTAGCGCTACCAGCCCGCATTCGGTCGGATTGGGAACTTGGTATAAGGCCAGCGTCATGATCGAAGCATTGGTTGCGCTTGTTTTGTGCGCGGTGTGAAAGTCAATTAGTCGCGTCAGGTTAAGATTTGTGTAGACATCGCCATAAATCACGACAAAGGGTTCGTTCAAAAAATATTCCAACTGTTTGGCTGCGCCGGCCGTCCCCAGCAATTGCGCTTCGTAAGAATAGGTGAGCGCAACCCCATGAGCGCTGCCGTTGCCAAAGTAGTTGATGATCGCATCGGGCGCATAATGCAAATTAATCGCAATTTCCGTGATGTTATGCTGGCGTAACCAATCGACCAGATAGGCCAACAGTGGTTTTTCGCCAACGGGCAACATCGGTTTGGGACAATTCTGAGTTAGATGACTAATGCGTGTGCCTTTACCGGCGGCTAAGATCAGCGCTTTCATAATTTAATAGGCCCCGCTGCCTTTTAATACGGCTGGTAAGGTTTGGAAGACAAGAATTTGTAAATCTAGCCAGATGCTGTAATTGCGAATGTATTGCATGTCGAGCCGAACTCGTTCATCGTAAGATAGATCTGAGCGTCCCGAAACCTGCCATAGTCCGGTCAAGCCTGGTTTGACGGTCAGCAAATTGTGTTTCATTTGTCCGTACATGGCCGCCTCCGCCGGGCTAATCATGCGCGGCCCCACCAGGCTCATTTGACCAAGCAGAATGTTAAGAACCTGTGGCAATTCATCGATGCTGGCGCGACGCAACCATTGGCCGACGCGTGTAATGCGTGGATCATCTTTGAGCTTGTGCGTGGCTTGCAACTCGGCCAACAATTCCGGGTGCTGAGCAAGCACTTCATTGCCATTGACCACCATTGTGCGGAATTTGAAGGCATCAAACACTTTGCCGCCAATCCCTAACACACGGCGTCGGTGGAAAATGGGGCCTGGTGAATCCAACTTGATCAGGAACGCAAGCATGATGAACACCGGTAACAACACCAGCATGCCTGATAAAATCAGCGCGTAATCTAAGACCGTTTTTAAGGCCACTTCGATGGGATCCAAGCGCAAGCGGTTGATGTTCATCAAAGGAACCGCTCCTTTGAACGTCACCTGCATCCCCGTTGTAAAGATCTCGTATAGGCCGGAAGAAAGCGACATTTTCACCTGGGGGATGGCCGTAAGTTCTTGCGCCGTTTCAATCAACTGGGCACGCGTCAAGGCGGTTGTTGCGATGATCACCTCTTCGGCCCCCAGACGCTTTAGCACTTCGGGTAAAGAATCCAACCCCCCTAAAATGGGCAGCCCTATGAGCGAAGGTTGCGTCAAATCTGAATCCTTCAGGTTGTGCTCTTCGATAAAGCCGAGAATGTAGACCCCAGAATTGCTGCTTTCGCGCAATTGCATGGCCAGTGAGACCGCCTCGGAGTTGGTGCCGACAATGACGGCTGGCGTCACAAACCAACCTTTGCTGCGCGAGGCATAAGCCATGCGGCGTAAAATCAAGCGGTTGGTGCAGATCAAAAGGCTAGAGAAGACCCAGGACATAATCGGCCAACCACGTGAGATTAGAAACTCTGGCGTCAAGAAGCTAAAAATCACGACTAGCATCATGGCGGTCGTACAACCATTCAGCACACGAACATATTCGCTGGTCCCACCAAGCAGATACTGAAAGTCATACAGGCGTAACAGCGTAAAGAGGATCAGCCATACGGGCACGAGCATTAAGATTACGCGAATGTATACATCAAGGGCTGGCGTTACATCAGTAGAAAGTGCCACCCCGACATCAAAGCGCAGCCAGTAGGCCAGCACAAAGGCCAGGAGCAGCATCACGGTGTCACTCACCAATAATGCAACCCGATAAAGCCGCCTGCTCGTCGCCTGCGTCGTCAAAAGACCCGGCGTGCTTCCTAAGCTATCAGCAGTTGCAAATTTAGCATTAAATGTCATCCGACAAGGTCTCCTGGATTTCTACTGTAAGCGTGATGTACAACAGGGCAGATTGCTCAATCTGCCCATTTTCCCGTAGCGCATAAGGGAGTAGAACGAACATACGGACCAATGCCGAGCGCAGTTTGGCGATTGAAAATTAACGAGCAATGACGCTCGGCATTAGCTACTGGGTGACTTGATATTTGCTCATTCGCTAGCCATCAAGTTAAGTAAGCAACAGCTTGGCCTGTAATTTCTCCCTGCTTCTACTGCTTTGCCTTACTCTGTTTCCCTAACGCCAGTGTATCAAAATCCATCGGATTCAGGTGTTACATTTGCCTGACAATCAAATTTTTTTATTGCTGCCATAGGAGTATTGTGGACGCCTGGCAGTCGTAAATCATATGAAAATTGTAACGCTGACCCCTCCCTTGCTGAGAGGGAGCAGTCACGGGATCGACCAAGTGACTTCGCCTGTGCCTGATGGCGCTTTCAGGAGCCCTCTGGGCGCGCTATGTGAACAGTTCCCTCCCAGCAGGGGAGGGGTCAGCGTAACCAAACGTAAAGACATCGTTTAGTTTGCGTAGCCTGAGCGTGCAACGTGTATAGCGCGAGTCTAGCAAACATCAAATATAAGATGTGTTACAAATCGCTTACAGTTGGCCTGGATTAATCCGTTGTGGAGGCGAGATTTACCTATGCTGCAACTGCGGAATCATTTCACTGGCCACGGCTCGCGCTTGTTCGCTGGTACGCGTCCTTGTGAATTGCTGCTTGTGAGTGAGGTGTTTTCTGAGCTTTCATCTATGGGCAATCATGCCCATAGATGAAAGCATGGGGTGAACTTGTGGGGTTTCTGTCGCCAAACTGAGCGGTATTATTGTGGCGTTTGAAAACGTAAACGATAACGATTTGCCAAATCGACTAGACCCAAAGCGGCGAAGAGAATGAGGATCGCATCTACTGGTAAACGGTAGCGGATCAAGGCCCAGCTCAATAAATGAATAGCGGTATAAATGAACATGAAGAGATAAAGCAAGCCAAGATAAGCGCGTTGCTGCGGGTCTTCTGCGTGCCAACCGCGACGAATTGATAGCCATAAGCCATAAAGCATTAAGGGTAAATAGAGCCCAAAGGAGCCGACGCGCGCCAGATTACTCGTCAAACTGGAATCGGCAGAAGGCCAAAATTTAAAATATTCATTCATGCGGCTGATCGAAAGTAAGATGTAGCGCTGGGGATCGGCGGTAATAAAACCAACCCCTCGCTGGAGCAGGGCGCGGTCAAGCGCTGCCTCATTGAGCGGGCGCAATTCTTTTGGGATCAAATCTAAATAGGATGGGCCGTCGGCTGGCAATATCCCTACAAAATGCGTGCCATAGATGGGATGATTGCCCCAGAAAAATGCATAGCCGGCGTTGGTGTTGAGTGGCACAAAGGCGCCGAAAGCCAAATAATTGCGTACTGTCCACGGGGTAATCAGCAAGCCGATCATGCCGGTGGCGACCACGAAGCCTGCCAGGAATTTCCGCCACGCCTGCTGCTTTGGTTGGTTCACCTGGATGGATTGTGGTTGCGCTGCCTGCGCATGGGCGCGGAGCCACGTCCACCCCAACCAGCCATAGATAAATGGGATGAACAACAGGAATAGTTGGCGGAGCAAGATTGTCACACCAAGCGCCAACCCTAATTCTAGCCAAAGTCGCCAGTGGTTGCTTGGATGTTGCTCCACCGTGCGGCGTTCCTGTAGCACAGCGGCCAACCGTAAAGCCACATCAAACGTCCACAAGATACTGACAATATAAAACGGTTCAGTAATCAACGAACCGGCATAGTAAAAGAAATAGATATAGACTGCGCTCAACCCAGCCGCGATCAGGCCAACGCGTGGCCCAAAAATATGACGACCCAGCCGCCAGATCAACCAGCTATGTAAAACGCCAGTGAGAACCGCCTGGATCAGGCGCGCCGCCAGGGGATGTACGCCTAAAACAAGATAAACGGCGGCTAGGTAGACCGTATACAGGTAACTCCAATGCGCCGTTGGCTCACCGGCGCGCGTCGCCGGCCAGTGATCGGTGGCAAAGCTGAAACCGTGCCCATCAACCACGCGCCGAGCCAGTTCGTCATAGGAAACCTGATCAAAAACACCGGGCAACGGTTGGACCGTTTCGCCTTGCACAAGCGCCGACACCACGCGTAATAAAACGGTGGCCGCAATGATGATCAACAACGCCTGCTGGATCGACAAGGCAAATCGTTTGCTTACCGCGCCTTGTGGCTCATGTTTTATCTTTTGGCTCAGGAATTGACCTTCCAGATTCATAGTAACCTTCGCTTACTTGTTGCTAATGGACGGTTTGCTGTTTGCGGTTCACGATGGCCAAGTTGTAGATGGCTTCGAGTTGGGTGGCGACGGCATGCCACGAGTGGTGGTTTTCTACATATGTTCTGCCAGATCGACCCAGGGTGGCCTGTTGCACCGGATCGGTAAGCAAGCGCAAAATGGCTTTTGCAAACGTGTCGGCGTCGGGCGCCACCAGCAGCTCATGGCCGTCGTGAATCTGCAAGGCCGAGCTGGCCTGCGGGCTGGCAATCACCGGCGCGGCACAGGCCATCGCTTCCAGAACTTTATTTTGAATGCCCGCGCCATAGGGAATCGGCGCGGCGGCCACGGTCGCGCGCTGCAAATAGGGGCGCAGATCACTGACTTTCCCCGTAACGGTCACCGGTTGTTGCTCGGCTGCTGTCGTCGCTTGACCGACGGGGCCGCACTGTTCCAAGGCTCGCACCTGGGGGGAAGGATCTTTGCCAACAATCCAGATTTTGACATCCGGACTGTGCGCCCAAACCTGCGGCATGATGTCGTTAACCAGATGGAGGGCCGCTGTAATATTGGCATGATAGCTCATCTTGCCGCTAAAGACGATGGTGGCCGGATCACGCCTGGCTGCGTTGGGGGTAAAATATCCCAAATCTACCCCGTTTGGCAGCACATGTAAATGCGCGCATGCCTGATTTTGTTGGGCTTCTCTGTGATTGGGCCACTTTTTGTTGATACCCCAAAGGCTAGCTACCTGTTCTAGCGCTGCTTTGTCGGCGGGTGATGTTACGAGCACGCGATCAAATGCGTGGACAAGTTTCCCTTCATAACGCTGCGTCCGCTTTAGGTCGAGGCCAGTGATCAGACGGCCTTTACGACTACGACTATTTTGGACGGCCTGTTGAAACAGATGCGAAATACAGTCAACACTGTCCCACACGACCGGCGCAATCGAACCATTTGGCTGTCTGATCGACTTGGCCAAGAGGCCATAACGGGCACCGCGCAAATGTTCCACATGCACGACATCAAAAGCTTGCGTCTGCAAAAGTTGGCGAATATTGGCAGCCAACGCTGGCTGCCAACTGTAGACGGCTTGCAGTGGCATGCGCGTGGGCAGCGCCAGCAGCGTATTGGCCAGCGAACGCCAGATTGCGGCCTGTTGCGCGACAACCTGGACGCCCAATTGGCGCAGACTTTGTAGATCAGCGCGCTCTTCTTCATTCGTCCACAGTGTCGCGACGGTCACTTGATGTTGACGCTGTGCCAGCGCACAGATCAGCTGATACGAGCGCACGCGAATTAAATTAGGGGCATAGGGTACGATAAATAATATCTTCATAAAGGCCCATTTAAAAGGCAATTAGGCATAAATTTGATCCCATGACTGATAGCGAGTATGCCAGTTGTAATGTTGCACGACCCAGGCGCGACCGGCCTGGGCAAGCTGTTCCGCCGCGGCCGGCGCTTGCAGCAAATGAATAATTTTGTCGGCAAAATCGTCAGGTTCGTCGGCGATCAAAATATTTTTATTTGCACACCGTTCAATACCTTCGGCGCCAACCGTTGTGCTCACCACCGGCAGCCCCCACGTCCAGCCGTCAATGATCTTCACGCGCATGCCGCCACCGGCTAATAAGGGCACAATAAAGGCCGCTGTTTCGGCCAGGTAGGGTTTGGGGTCGGCAATGTAATCGGTTATTTCAAGGTTCGCGGCGGGAATGCCATAGCTCAACAACGCGGCGGGTGGCTGTTTGCCTAATACGGTCAAGATCGCATCTGGCACTTGGGCCAGTACTTGGGGAAAGACTTTTTCGGCAAACCAGCAAATGCCCTGAGCATTCGGTGGATAGTGCAGGCCGCCCAAAAAAGTCACGCGTCTTGCCCCCGCCTTGCGCACGATCACAGGTTCTGTTTCTGGATCGGCGCAAATTGGGATCACGCCGTCCTGCGGAATCGCCGGGCCAACAGTCACTTGACTTTGCACGGCCGCATAATCCTCCTGCGTCACCCAAGCCACGTGATCAAACTGGCGACAGGTTTGCACTTCATAATCAGCCAGCTTGCGGGCTTCTAGATCGAGCAGAAGCCGTTTGAGCGGGTTGCCTTCGGTCATTGCTAGGCGCTGCGGGATCATGTAGACCGCGTTGTGTTGATCCAAGACTAGGGTTGGCGCAGATGGGGTTGGCGCAGATGGGGTTGGCGCAGATTGATCGTTAGATTTTGTGGCGACCGCTGTGCGCGCATGCAACGCATAAGGCGCCATCCACAGTTGATCGGCATGGACCGCATCAAAGCATTCCGGATCGTGCATCAGTTTGGTAATCAAGTGGGCCATGGCGGACGCCCAATCGCGGGCGATGATAAATGGCTGGCCTGTGACCAAACTTTGTAGCAGAAAGGCTGCATCTTTGAACTTTGAACGCGTGATCGGCACCGTGTAGACTTGGTGGCAAAAGCTTTGTAAATGGGCAAGCGCCGCCGGGCTATCACTGCTGCGCACAAACGAGACCAGGGTTACCTTATGTGCGCGCGCCAGATGCTGCAATACATAATAAGAACGCACTTTGGGCCCGGCATCCAGGGGATAAGGTAAAACTTGGGTTAGAAAGAGAATGCGCATGAAAAGATTGATTGAGTTATTAATTTGATCGATGGATTGAGCGTAACGGCTCTTGGCTGCGAATGAATTCGCAGCCTGCTATAAGAAAACGTGTTAAAACACGTTAAGCACACGCGTGAACCCGTTTCGATGGGTTTTATATATCAGATGCCGAATTGATTCGGCGGGCTTTTCTGAAATTCCGAATTCAGATCTGAGCTATTTGACCCGGCTAGCCGCACCTGATTCACATCCGTGGCAAGGCCAGCACTAGCCGTCGATAGTGGCCGGCCAATTGCAACAGTCGTGTGCGCTGGGTGGGGGCTGCCAAACGGGCCAGCGGCAGGCTGGCCAGCCGGACGGCGGCGGCGAGCAGCAAGATGATTTTATAAATTAGTGCAGCCAACCAGCCACCATGTTTGCGAAAATAGAGAATTTTGCCTTGATAGAGCCTGAGAAACATTTCCGCAGCAACCTGCTGTGTGCTCTGACCGCCGTAATGCACAACGACCGATTTTGGCACCCAATAAATCTTCCAGCCTGCCTGTTGAATGCGATAACACAGATCGACTTCCTCTGAATAGATAAAATAGTCAGTGTCTAAGCTGCCGACCTGGGCCAAGATTTCGCTGCGGATGATCATCGCCGCGCCCTGAACCACATCCACCATGCGCGGCATGCTGGGCGACCATGTGTGCATTTTGTAGACCGCATATGGGTAAAGCAGATCAAAATGCAACAGGCGCCACAATTCGCGCGCTAGGGTTGGGCGTGGGTGGCAAGAAGGCTGTAATGTGCCATCTGGATTCGTCAAACGCGAACCGGCCGCACCTGCTTTGGGGTTTGCATCCATAAAGTCTACCAACGCTCGGATGGCCCCCAGCGCGATCTTCGTATCTGGATTCAGCAACAGCACATAGCGGCCATCACTCATTTGGATCGCTTGGTTATTGGCGCTGGCAAAGCCAATATTACGCTTGTTTTCGAGCAATTCCACCCATGAGAAATCTTTGTCCACCATGGCGCCACTGCCATCATGCGACGCATTGTCAACGACAAAAGTTTCGACCTTCAACTGTGGACAAGTTTTTAGGTCTTCGCCAAGCGAGGTTAGACATTGCGCCAACAATTCGCGCGTGTTCCAGCTGACGATCACGATGGAAAGATCAGGCTGATGATTGGGACGGAGTAGAGCGGCCAGTTCGTTGTTTTGTAGGTGACGCATACTTGTAAATTCTCATGCTTGATCGACAAAGTGTTGCCTGCTTACCGAGTGCTTGGCGGCGTGCGATACGGATAACCGCCTACCATTGCCGCTTTAGTGTAACAAGGTTTTCGCCGCGGCGTCGTAACAAATTGCTTACGGTTTACCTTGTAGGCACCCAGGGGGTTCCCTGGGTGCCTACGGAATCGATGAAGTTTTGGTTTGTCGATTATCAGTGGCATTGCGCTCTGCCACAGCGGAGTCGCTGCGCCTCTTTCAGCAGCGAACGCACACTATTTGCTATCGTAAGCTCGCCGGTTACCAACTGATAGGCGTTTTCGACAATGCACTGGCGCTCGTCCTCTTGTTCTAAATAGTACATAATACGGTCGGCGAGCTGTTCGGCCGGGGCTACCACATAATGTTGGCCGACTTGGTATTGTGGCACATGGGAAAGCAGCGGTTCAGAAACCACGAGCGAACGGTTGGCAGCGGCAAGACAGATACGTAACGAAATTTCATCGTACCAGGTGCGCAGCAAATTGAGCGTAATTTTGGTGCGATTTAGCAGATGGGTGCGGGCTTCGTCAAAGACAAACGGTCGTTCGACGTTATCGACTACATATATTTCCACCCCACGCTGGCGTAGTTCGATCCGCACCTGATCGATCAATTTGCTGCGCCGATTTGTGGCCCGCTTGCCCATCCACAACACATCAATGTCGCGCTTTAAGTGGAGGTCCGCATACCAATCGCATGCACCGCCAAAAGGCGCCGTCAGCGTTGGCACGCCGCTGGTATTCAATAAATGGCTATAGACAGCCGAAATGTCGGCAAATATATCGATCCAGCCCTGCTGATTCGCATAGAGAAAATCGCCAAGATGACGAAAGCGGATCATACTGTTATCCACCCGCGACAATAAAGAAGGGGCATAGCTTTGTAAGTGAACCGTATTGCGCAGACGGCTCAGCCAGGAACGCGCAGCACTGAGGCTGGCCATTACCGGCCAGGGCAATCTGAGATCAGGCAAGCCTTCGGTGTTCCAGAAAATGAAAATTGGTTTTGGGTCAGCCAGCGCTGCCCGCAACTGACCTAGCTCATGGAGGAATCGCCCAAACGGGCCAAATAAAAAGACGACATCTACTGGTGTCGTCATGGCTGCGCCTAGCGAAAAGTAGAATGGCTGGTGCCCCTGTGCCTCTAAAGCATGGTAAATAGCCTCACCAATCCCACTGCCATCACTTGGCCATCTGATCAATCCAACTCGATAGGTTTGTGTCTGGTGGCGCATTGTTAGTCGGCTTATCTGTGGTTGAATGTGATCAATTTCCGCTAGAAACGGCTGCATGATGCGGACCTTTATTTAATAATATAGATTATTATAGACAAACCAAATAGACTCTGCACAATCCAACTGGACGGGCACGGTATACCGTGCCTCTACAAATGTGCAACCTTTATTTGGTTTGTCTATTAGTTAATTGTAAGGTGTTTTGTAAAAAAAATATGTCAATCGACTGGCTGCGCATCACTCGTTTGCTGATTGCTCATTTGTTCAATCACAACTAGTCCGCCCAGAAATAACCAGGTAAGGATGCTAGAACGAAAACCAGCAAGGCCGACATTGTAGAAAAAAGGCAATACCCAATCACCCAGCGCGCCGGCGACGAGACTGCCGATCAGGCCACCAAAAGCGCCATAAACATAGGCTCTGGCAAAACCTTCTGGCGCTTTAGTGCGCAGTCGCCAACATAAACGGCCAACCGCCCAGACAAACCAGATAAAACAACCTAACCCCAACACGCCGGTCTGGGCGATCAAATCAATATATTGGCTGTGCGAGTTGAACTTGACCGCATAACCGCGAATCGGGAAAAGCGGGGTATACCAATGGTAATTGGCCGGCCCCAACCCTAAAATCGGATTTACCTTGGCGATTTCTAAGACAATTTTCCAGGCATCCAGGCGCGTGCCATAGCTGTATTCATCGCTGACGATCACATCGGAAAGCAGATGCGGTGCTGGCAATGCGCCACCCAACGCCAGGACAACGCCAAGCTGAGGGGACAGCAGGCCGAACATGGCCGCAATGCTAACCAACGGCGGCACCCAGCCGGATTTCCAATCATTTAAATAATAATAAGCTATAAAAATTGTTGAAATAGCGATAGCGCCCAGCAACAAGCGACCTAACGGATGTAAATGTCGATTAAACACAGCCTGGCTAAAGGCTAAGCTGACCACCCAGAGCCAGAACAGGCTACCGAGTGAACCTGCCTGAAATAAATGTTGCGTGATATTACCGATTTGGGGCAGCGGCCAGCCGATAATGTGCAGGGAGGCTAACGCCAAAAAACACCAGATAAACAGTTGCAACCAGCGCAAATCCTTCACCTGGTTGCCGACGAATAAGAAGACGCCAACGGATAAGATAAAGATAAATAACCCACCCAATTGCGCGCCCATCGGCGCGTGGTCGGCGCGATACCAGGGCAATTGGCCAACCCCAAACGCTAAAATGGCAACGACCACCAGCAGCAGCGCTGGTCGCGTCGTTTGCGGCGAGGCCAACTGGAGCGGGCGACCATGCACGATGTTATCGGCCAGCCAGAGCACCAGCAGCAGCGCTACGCCCATCAGGCTCACATTGAGCCCACTGGGGCCATTATAGGGCGTGATGATCCCGCCTAGCAGCGTGAGCAGCAGCCCCAGCGCCGGTTGTTGCATGAAAACGAGCAGGGCGCCAATGCCAAGCGGCAACAGCAAATAGAGCAAGGATGCCTTGCGCCCCAATACTGCGCTACCTAATAATACGCAGACAATAATGCCTATGCGGATCAGTAGCTGTTGGTTTTTCTCCCAGAATAACGGCCAACGTTGGCTCCAGGACAGGCGGAAAGTGCTCAGGTTTTCCATTATTTATCAGCCCCTATCGTGCGCCACATGAGCTGACGAACGAACGAACGGGTTTGATGTTCTAGGGTGCGCAAACTCATTTCCAAGCTTTGTGGTTGTTTGTCTGGGGCGCGCGTAGGATTGCGCACCCAGGCCCGCAACGCCGCCGTAGTCGTCATAAACGAAAGTTGATGCGTGGCATAGGCATAGGCGGCGCGCGCTAATTGATCGCGCAAGACCAAATTCTGCGCCAATTTGACCAATTGGTGGCCAAAGACCTGCCAATCGCCTACCTCAAAAGTCAGCGCTGCACCCTGGTTTAGTAATAGATAACTCAACTCGGCGCCCACACTGGTCACAACGGGCAAGCCAGCCCCGATCATCTCTACCAGGCGCGTGCGCGTGCCGTAGATTGTTTCGTAATGCAATGCATCAATGTTAATACCCACATCACTGTCTTGATAAAAGCAAGCCATCTCGGTCCAAGGTCGCCAGCCCAGCATATGGAAGCGCTCGCGATACGGCGATTGTTCGATCATGTCCACTAAGCGTTTGTAGACATTATCGGGCGCTTCATAGGTGCTGGCGCCGACAGAAACGTAGTGAAGTCGGGCATCCTGGGCCATCGCCAATTCCAGCGCCTTGAATAATGTATCAACATCGGTCCAGGTGTTATAGCCGCCACACCAGAGCACCACAAAGTCATCTTCACCAATGCCATGTTGGTGGAGCAGGGTGCGCGGTGCGCTTCGGAACGATGGCGTTTCCAAAGCTGGCGGCGAACCAGGCAACACAACATGGACGAATTCATAGCCAAAGGTATGGCGGTTCAGGCGGCCTACCATCGCCAACTCACCAACGATGGCATGCTGTTGCGGTTTGCCACAACCCGAAAAGACATCACCGGCCTGGAGCACCTGGCGCATAAAGGCAATCGACGTATGCAAACCGCGGTCGGATTGCGCCCGGAAATTGCCGGCCTGCATGATCGTCAGCATGTCGCCATAAATGTCCATCCAGAGTGGACGGTCTGTGCGGAGACGGGTTGCGTATAGCGCATGGCTAAAATTTACCGCGATAATACAATCAGGGTTAAACTGGTCGTGCGCCCCCTGTAATTCTGCAATCCAGCCGTTCTGGCCAAAGGCAATTGGGCAATGGGTCAGATGCGCGGCCCAGGCCTTGGGGACAGGGACTAATTCCGCATTTTCGCCGCGGGCGCCGGCGCATAATAGCACCGTATGCCCATTTTCGAGCAGTGGCTGCAAGAACTGCCAGGTTCGGTAATGGGCGGCTTCAATTTTTGCTTTTTTCAAAAGTTGCGGCGGATGGTAGCCGATCAGTAATACTTTAGACATAGATAGAGTAGAAATAAATTATAAATGAGCAAATAAGTTCTGATTGTCGCGAATCCAACCGAAAAGCCGCTCGGCACCTTCTTGCACGCTAATTTGTGGCTGCCAACCAAGCTCACTCGCCGCTTTACGTATGTCGCTGACATAGATCGGTTGGTCACCCGGCCGCCAGTCGCCATAGGTAACTGGGACGGGGCGTTGCAACAGTTTCTCCAACTGTTGGCCAAATTCAAGCCAGACGCTCATGGTGTTATTGGGCCCGCCGCCGATGTTGTAAACCTGCCCAGCTGCTTTGTCGATGTTCTGGACGATGGCCTCATAGGCATTTAATAAATCATCAATGAAAAGTACATCGCGCACCTGTTTGCCATTGCCAAAAATTGAAATGGGGCGTTGTTTCAGGGCGGCGATCATAAACCAGGCCACCCAACCCTGATCCTCAATGCCAAATTGACGATAGCCATAGATACAGCTTTGGCGGACAACCACGCTGCGTAATTGATAGATGCGTGCATAGTCGCGTGTATATTGATCGCCGGCGCCCTTGGAGCAGCCATAGGGTGAATGAAAATCTAGCGGCTGCGTTTCGGGGACGCCAAACGGTAGATTGGCATAGTTATACCGTTGCTCTTCTTCGTTCACTACCAACTCCTCCATGCTGCCATAGACTTTATTGGTGCTGGCATAGATAATAATGGGGTCGTTCCCAACCAGCCGCGCGGCTTCCAGCATGTTGAAAGTGCCCATCGCATTGCTTTCAAAATCTTGGCGCGGATTCTGCACCGATGTCGTCACCGCCACCTGGCCCGCTAAATGATAAATGCGATCGACACCTGCGGCGGCTTGCCGCAGCGCGTCAAATTCTTTCAAATGTGCTTGAACGAGCCGAAATGCAGCCTGGCCATGCGTACTTTGCAGCCAGGTCAGATTACATTCGCAGCCAGAACGAGACAAATTGTCAAAAATGGTGACTTCATGGCCTGCCTTCAGCAAACGGTCGGCCAGGTTTGAACCGATAAAACCAGCCCCGCCTGTAATTAGAATTTTTTGTGGTTTCAACTTACGAATCCCCCGTTAGGATCAGAGCTATCCTTCGTTATGTGCTCAGCGGCCGAAAGTGGACAAGGGCGCGAAAGGTCGAACATATCCCTGCGCTTTCATCACTTTTACCAAATGAGTCGATGGTTTATCCATCTTACATCCGATGCATACTTTTATTTGTTGCAATTGCCTGAAGATATGCTTCGATTTCGGTTGTCATGCGGACGATGTCAAATTTTTCATGCGCTGTCTTCTGCGCGGTCGCCACCAGCCGTTGGCGTAGCGCAGGTGCCGCGGCCAGCCGCATCACCTGCGCGGCCAGTTCATGGGCGTCGCCAGGGGTAAAAGTCAAGGCGTTCTCGTCATCGACCAGAATTTCGGCGGCACCCCCAGTCGGTGAACCGACCACCACGGCGCCAGCGGCCATCGCCTCGATCAGAACACGACCAAATGGCTCCTGCCAAATCGACGTGAACAAGAAAATATCCGTCTGACCATAAAGTTGCGGCATCGCTTGTTTTGGCTGCGCCCGGCAAAACTCTACATAAGCCTCAAGCTGTTTCTCACGCACGAGGGCGCGCAACTGTCCAGCATAGTTCAGATCGCCATCCCCGACGACGGTTAACTTGAAGTTGCGTAATCCATGTTGGTGCACCAACAAGCCGACCGCTTCGATGGCGACATGCACACCTTTGTCCGGCATGATGCGGCCAGCGTAAAGCAATGCTAATGGCTGAGCCGGTTGTCGATCCGACGGACGCTGCTGATTGATATACAGCCTTGTGTCGGCCGCTCCATAAATAATTTGGGTGTTATTCGCCTTCATCCCCAACCGTTTTAATTCTTCGCGCATGAAGATCGTCGGAAAGATCACATGGGCAAATTCTGGAACCGGCAGGCGATCACGGGCCAGGATGCGCCGGGCCAAAAAGCGTAACGGCGGCTTCACCAGGCTGGTCTTCCAATGGCTGGCCGGCGCCTGCCAATAAAGCTGGTATTGGTTGGGCAATGTCGGCCAGTAGTCGCCCATGTAATAGACCACCCGGCCAGGCAGCAATTTCTCCGCCAAGACTGGCACCGAGCGGACAATATTCCACATGCCCCACACCAGGATCACATCGGGTTGAAATTGTTCAATGCAGTGGCGTAAATGGTATAAATTTTCCTGCTCATTGCTACAGCGGTGGGTAAAAAATTGCAGACCATTGCGCAGCGATTTCAATTCCATTTCCAAATGGAGCTTGCGCTGAATCCAAGCGGGCGCTGGCGCTTGGTCCCGCGTCAGGCCGTGCCGACTGGTCAGAATTTGCAGATCATGGCCGCCTGTCTGCAAGCCTTCGGCTACCTCCTGGCACCACTGTTCATAGCCACCCTGCCCATAAGGCGGGTAAAAATTTGTTAGAAAGAGCGTGCGCATGATGATCCTGAATTTATACCTGGCGTCTGTGGTTATGATGTGAAGTAGCTTGTCTAAACCAAAGTTAAATTGACTTCATTCTAACCAGTGCTACTTTGTACCAGACTACGCGTGCGAAATGTTCAAAAGATAAGCTTCCATATCATTTACCATACGTTTGAGGGTAAAACGCTCTAAAACCATTTGTTGTCCAGCTTGCGCCAAACGTTGCCGCTGTGCCGGATTTTGGCAAGCGCACAGCATATGCTCGGCCAGCGCTACGGCATCCTCTGCGCGAAAAGTGAGTGCATTGCGGTTATGCGCCAACATCTCCATTTGACCACCTACTTCTGAGCCAATTACGAGCAAGCCGGCGGCCATGGCTTCCATCACGCTGCGCGCCATCGGCTCCGGCCAAATCGACGTAAAAACAAAAACATCAAAGCGCCCCAACCATTGGGGGATTTCTTGCCTGGGCACCTGGCGAACAAATGCTACCTGATCGTGCAGGGCAAAATCGTCTACCATCTGGTGGAGCTTCGCCGCGTAATCAGGATGACCACTGCCCAGAATCGTCAAATGGAACTGATCAGCGAGGCCGCGTTGCTTGAGCAGATTGAGTGCTTCTAGCGCCGTATGCACGCCTTTGTCATGGATCAGACGGCCAAAGTAGACCAATTGCAAAGGCCGCTTACTATTTGCTTTGTTGATGGTCACATCGCCAACACGCGCATGGCGCAAGAATGGCGCTGGATCACTGCCGCCGAGTAAAACCGCGGCTTGCTCCGAAAGTTTGCCAGCTTGCACCAGCGTGTCGCGTACGTAACGACTACAACAGATCGCGTTTTCGATGCGCAACGGCGGTGGATACGCCTCGCGCCGTAGTTGCGCCAACGCCATTTGCCGTAGAGGTTGCTTGAGCAGGGTGGCTAATCGTCTACGGGTTGGCAATTGCCAGTATTGGGTGTGCGGGTCCACATCGGTGGGCCAATAGGACGAAATAAAATAAGCCACGCGCCCTGGCAGCCATTGTTCTGCCCAGTAAGGAAGATTATGCGATAAATTCCACATGCCCCAGACCATCAGCACATCCGGCTGGCTTTGGTCGAGCACACGCCGTAGCTCGGTGCGATTGGCGCGCTCTTGCTGGGGGCGGCGGACAAAAAAGTCAAGTGGCTGATAATAAGCCAGGTCAGCCTGCAAATGGAGCGTACGAATGATTGTTGGCGCGTTGACCTGCTTTGCTGCGACTGGTCTACTTTGCGAGTTAGATTCGACGCCATAGCGGCTGGTGAGCACCGTCACCGTATGCCCGCGGGCGTACAGCAGATCGGCGACTTCTTGGCACCATTGTTCATAACCGCCAATTGCGTGCGGCGGATAAAAGTTAGAGAGAAACAGAATATGCATTTTTATACTTTGCGACGCCTTTGTTTGCGCACCCATTCGACGATGCGTGGGTTCAGGCAGGTTCTGGTCAGGGTAGAGATCAACTGCTGGTTCGCTCTCAGCTTCGGGTCGTTGCGCAACGCTCGCCAGAGATAGTGGCGCGCCAGTGCGAATTGGCTGGCGCCGTAACTCAGTAAACCGAGGGCAAAATCGGCCAGTGCATAAATCTGTCGTTTTGAGCGGCGCAATTCAGCGGCGGCCGCTGTCCTATCATCTAGCTCCAGAAATAATTTGTCCAGCAAACGGATGAGCACCTGCGTATTACCTACAATATCCAGCGTGGCAAAATTACCGCGCTCCCCCTTTGGTTGGTTGCCACAACCTAGCTCAAAAAAGGTGGGCAATTGCTGCAGCAGAGCGGGATAGAGCTGCACCCCTTGCTGCAGACAGGTATAAGCGCGTGCTTCATCCCCAACTTGCAGATATTCAACCGCCGAGCTTAGATAGGCCGCGCCATACGCTTTGGCTGCCCGCTCATTGAACCCTGTATCTAACGCCGGCTCTGCGCCTAGATGCTTTTTGAGTACGGCCATCCGGTTGTTGATCATGCGCGTTGGGTTGCTAGACATGCTGCCCGCCAAAACTCGATGCCGGGTGAGCACGGCGTCGGTCCCGATGATCATGTGTTGCCGCGTAATCCGCAGCCACATATCCCAATCTTCGCAGGCGCGCAACGTTTCATCAAAAGCGCCGGCGCTAGCATAACAACGCTGGTGGACTAGCATAGATTCGGGGACAAAAAAGTTGCCGTCTAGCAGGGTCTCATAAAGCTGCTCGGCTGGAATTTGGCGGGCTTCGATCTGCGGTAATGGTTGGTTCTGTTGATCGACAAATTGATAGCCGCAATAAATCCCATCGGCTTCGGGGTTGGCCTGTAAAGTGGCGATCAGGGTTGCCAGGCAAGCGGGCTCGTACAGATCGTCAGCATCAAGTAACCCGATATATTCACCGGTGGCCGCACGAATGCCTGTATTGCGCGCCGCCGATAAGCCGCGGTTTTCCTGCCAGATGTAGCGAATGCGGTTGCCATAGCGAGCCGCAACGGCCCGACTCTCATCGGTTGAACCGTCGTCGACCACAATGAGCTCAACGTTCGCATAGCTTTGCGTCAGCACACTGGCAATGGCCGTGCCCAGATAGGGGGCATGGTTGAAGTTAGGCATCACAATGCTCACCAACGGGGTAGGCTGCATAGACACAAATTTAAACTTGTAATCCGGCGTTGCCGGTAGGGTGGCCGACGCAGGACGGTAAGATGTCATTGTTTGCTACCCTGTGTATGCCAATTTGTAGCGATAAAAATCTTAGTTTCAGTCATCTTCAGTCAACCCATGTTGGATCGGCCATTCGGTTTGATGGTAGCTTAATGGCTAATCTATAGGTATAAGGTAACATTTTTCCAGGGAATAGGTTGTTACACTATGCTTGCAAATCTGGCATAATCGGGTTGATTTTCAATGTAGCCGACCCGTTGGTCGCTTGTGAAAACGCGGGCGAGGGGAAGAAACTGGGTTCTGGGGAGCGTTGCCTGCCATAGGGGGCAGGCAATGATTTGTTCCATAAAGCGGCAAAGCAGGGAATTTTATTTCCGACAGTTACTAGTGTGTTGTCAAGCATGAAATGATAGATGACTTGTCGTGACGACTTTAGTTGTTCTTGGTCGCACACCGACTAAAGTCGTCACGACGAACTACTCAAATTAGCCTTGACAACACACTAGTATGACAGGCGTGTTATTTCAGACCCCTGACGGGGATTTTTTATTTCTGACACAGGAGATTGGCAAGGAGATCAATGGAACTTGTGTCGCGTTTCAGACCCCTGACGGGGATTTTTTATTTCTGACATGCAGATGGAAAGGTCACAATTACTCCAAACACTAGTTTCAGACCCCTGACGGGGATTTTTTATTTCTGACTTGTTCTTTCCTGAGCGAAGGCCGCAAGGCCAGAGTCGGTTTCAGACCCCTGACGGGGATTTTTTATTTCTGACCCATCACTTCTTATCTTAGTTGGCATCGTTGTCTTGTGTTTCAGACCCCTGACGGAGAGTGTTACAGAAATAGGCATTAATAGACAGGTGGCCCTGAATGTGAGAAGATTAAGTTTGCGAAAATAACCAAACACAGCCAGGAGCCACCTAATGCCAAGTATACCAGAACTGTCTGCC
>JBBREZ010000047.1:0-21615 GCA_038225095.1 Caldilineales bacterium | reverse complement strand
GAATGATGAGTGAGCCGGAAGCTTGCTCGTTCCTTCCGCACGCCGGGAGCCCCTTGGGCGCGTGGGAACGCCATCTGGACGCCGCGGATGAGTACATCCGACCGCGTCCCTGCTGTTGCATGCGCCAATCGACGCGGGGTGTCAGGACTGCATTCCCATGCAGAGCGTGCGGAACGAGGAAAGGTCATTCGATCTCACTCATCACGCTTCACTCATCTTTATATAAACCTATTCCTTATAATTTACCAATCGACCTAGCCCCAGATTTGTCAGCAAAACCAAAATTGTAAAGATAATGTTAGCTTAAACGCGAAGGATTCGCTGTAAAATAACGATTAATATAATAACGAAAGATTAATCGCATATTAATAGATAAGCTTGAAGCTTTGTCATATCCAGCCCGATGAATCATTGTGGAGACTAATTTAAACTGTGTTTACTGTTGCCTTAATCGGACCAGACGGTGCTGGTAAATCTACCATCGGCCAGCAACTTGAGCATCGGTTGCCGCTGCCGGTGAAATACGTCTATATGGGGATCAACCTGGAGTCCAGCAATTTGGTGCTACCGAGCACGCGTTTGCTGCTTGAGATCAAGCGTGCGCGTGGCGAACGTCCCGATTGGACCGGACCACCAGACCCAGCACGTGCCAAGCGGCTGCCTAAGCATCCACTTAAGCGCGCTGTCGCCGAACTAAAGGTAGGTTTGCGCATGACCAACTTGATGGCGGAAGAGTGGTTCCGACAAATGGTGGTTTGGTACTATCTACGACGCGGCAATATTGTCCTGTTTGATCGCCACTTTTTTGCTGATTACTATGCCCGCGATATTGTCGGCAATGGTGTTGAGAAACCATTGGCGCGTCGCTTTCACAGTTATATGTTGGCGCATTATTATCCGAAGCCCGACTTGATCATCATGCTGGATGCGCCGGCCGAGGTGTTATTTGCTCGCAAAGGGGAAGGCACGCCGGCGTTGCTCGAAAGCCGTCGCCAAGAGTATTTACAGTTGCAGCATGTCGTTAAACACTTTGCGATTGTGGATGCCACTCAGTCGCAGGACGAAGTCATTCGTCAAGTGACCAAACTGATCGAGAATTTCTATCAAGCCAAAATTAATCAAAAAACGTAATCATGATCTTTTGCCGAAAACTGGATAAGGAGCTGGGATGAGGATACTGTATATAACCCCTTTTTTACAACATCCAAAGATGCAAAGCTCTTTCCGCCACTATTATTTTATCCGTGACCTGTCGCGTCGCCACCGTATTACACTGCTCACCCCAACGAAGTCACCCGTTACACCGGAAGCTTTGCAAGAAATGACGGCCTATACCGAGCGGCTGATGATCTTTGATGCTGTGCGGCATGCGGCGCCGACCACCGAGGCCGAGACCAAGGCGCTGGTCAGCTTAAGGCGCAAGATGAGCGATAGCGAACGCCTGCAGAACGCCGTTAAAGAGATGAAAAAAGCATTTTTAGCGCTAGTCGAGCGCGAAGCGTTTGATGTGGTGCTCTTTCATGGCAAAAGCGTATTTTCGGTGATTGAGGGCTGGGATAAACTGCCAATTGTGGTCGATTTTTGTGATGCCACATCTACGCGGATGACGGGACGAATGGAATACGCAAAACCAATCGAAAAACCATTGCTGTATTTGCGTTATCTGCAAGCCCGCCAAACTGAAAAGAAATTACTGCATAAATCGCCCCATATTGCCTTTATTTCCTGTCGCGACCGCGAGGCGATTCTGGGCCCAACCAGCCGCGCCAAGATTATTCCGAATGCGGTTGACCTTCAATATTGGCAACGCAAGACCCCTGTGCGGCAACCCAATTGCATTATGCTGCATGGGGGGATGGATTATCGTCCCAATCATGATGCTGCGATGGTGTTGATTCAGAAGATTCTGCCTTTGTTGCGGCCCGCGCTGCCCGATCTAGAGGTGCTGATTGTTGGGCGCGATCCGTTGCCGGCATTGGTCAAGGCTGCGCAAAATAGCCCTGGTGTGACTGTGACCGGTGGCGTTGACGACATCCGACCGTATCTAGAACGCGCCACGGTCTATACGGCGCCATTGCGTTTTGCTTCCGGCCAGCAGAACAAATTGCTAGAGGCGCTCGCCATGCAAGTGCCGGTAGTGACCACGCCGGTTGCGGCTGCCGGCTTGCGCGTTGATGATGGCGTGGAGTCACCGGTGATTGTCGCCGACAGCGATCAAAAATTCGCGGAAGCTGTAATCAATCTGTTTAAACATAAAGCCGAGCGCGACCGCCTATCCTTCCTCGGCCGCCAGTATATCGAACATTATTTTACCGAGGCGCACAGTGTTGAAGTGCTGGAGGCAATGTGTCTAGAAGCGATCAAAGCTTACCCAGGACAGGCGCAAGCCGGCTGCACAGAAAGTTGTCAGTCGGCAAGTTAGCTAAGTTTGTGGCAAATCCGCTAGGGGCTCAACCTGGATTTTCTTGGGCGTCCACGATCATCCCACTTTTATTCGTTGCTCGGCAGAAATTCTACATAAAAAGATTGAGGAGAAAGCGCAGATGATTCCTGATAGCATACGTTGGTTTAGATGCCCGAATTGCCAGCATAACCCATTGACAACCGAAACGACAACTGAACAAAATGGGCGGATTATGACAGGCCAAGTCGTTTGTCCGCGTTGCCAACAGCATTGGCCAATCGTCAACGGTGTACCCCGCTTTGTGGCCAGCGAGAACTATGCCCGGAGTTTTGGCGGAGAATGGAATCTTTTTTCCAAGACACAACTGGACTCGCACACCAAGACCACGATTTCACGCGATCGGTTTAGCGAAGTGACGCAAACGCAACCGAGCGACTTGGCAGGTAAACTCGTGCTCGAATGTGGGTGCGGCATGGGTCGTTTTTTAGAACCGTTGGCGCAGGCCGGCGCCAATGTGATCGGCATTGATTTCAGCACGGCCGTTGATGCGGCTTTTGCTAATTTGCATCAATATCCGAATGTCACCATTGTTCAAGCTGATTTGTTCAACTTGCCGTTTCAGCAGGGGATCTTTGATTTTGTTTACAGTATTGGCGTCTTACATCATACACCCAATACACAGCGTGCATTACAGGCAATTGCTCGCCATACCAAGCCAGACGGTTCGCTGGCGATTTGGGTCTATCACAAACATTCGGTGTTGAAACCGCACTATTTGTATCATTATCTCTTTCGGCATCTGACCGCAGCGCGCGCCTTAGCGCTGATTAAACTTTATCATCCGATTCCGTGGTTTTTGCGGCGGATTCCAGTGATCGGCAAGCCGTTAGCAACGCCATTACCGATCAGCGATTATCGGGGTAAATTGCCCTTGAATTCTGCCCAGCAATTGGAATGGTCATATCTGGATACTGTGGATAAGATGACACCCTGGTATATCTGGCGCCACGCGCCAGAGCAAGTACGTCAATGGTTCGATGAATTAGGCTACGCAGACATTACAGTGGGTCAAACTCCTTGTTCTGTTAAAGGCCGACGGTCGTTGTCGACATCTGACATATCGTAAGTGCACATCCATGATCAAGGTCGCCAGTAAGCGATGTTTTTAATCATGAGGATGGATGGCCTTGCTCGGTATCGTCTACCTTGAAAGGAACAAAGGAAAAGTCATGTGTGGTATTGCAGGTTTTTGGGGAGAAATTGCACAGTTGCCGGATGCGCAGCATCGGTTGGCGCGGATGACAACGGCGCTCGCCCATCGCGGCCCCGATGGACAAGCCTATTGGCTGGGGGCGGATGTCGGTTTAGGCCATACGCGGCTTGCTATTATCGATCTTAGTAGCGGCGATCAACCTATGTGGGACGCGCAGGAAGAGAATGTGATTGTCTTCAACGGCGAGATCTACAACTTCCGTGAGTTGCGCTATGAATTGGAGGCAAAGGGTTTTACTTTTCGCACCGCTTCGGATACCGAGGTAATCGCAGCTGCGATTGCAGCGTGGGGCATCGAAGCCGGACTTTTGCGGCTGCGCGGCATGTTTGCCTTCGCGCTTTATAACGCGCAGAACCATACATTACTCCTTGCACGCGATCGGGTTGGAATCAAACCCTTATATTATGCGACAACCGCGGCCGGCTTGCTCTTTGCTTCCGAACAAAAAGCCTTGCTAACCTCTGATCTGGTGGCGCGGCGGGTCAATGCAACGGCGATCCACGATTACTTGGGCCAGGGTTACGCGATTACGCCAGCTACCTGTTGGCGCGATATTCAGATGTTAGAACCAGGCGCCTGGCTCCAAATTGGGCCGCAAGGCACGCGTCGGGGAAACTATTGGCATTGGCAAGCCCAAGAGTGCGGGACGCATACTTTGGAGGCTGCCACCGAAAAAACGAAACAAACGCTGATCGAGGCATTGGATTGTCACCTGATTTCAGATGTACCGCTGGGTGCTTTCCTTTCTGGTGGCCTTGACTCTTCGCTGATCGTCGCCTTGTTATCGCAGGGCTCGATGCCTGGTCTGCGCACCTTTAGTATGGGTTTTGAGGATCCAGAATTTGATGAGAGTGGGCTAGCGCGCCAGGTGGCTAAATTCTGTGGCTCCACTCACCAGGAAGCGCGCATGGAAACGAACGGTGGCGAACCGGATTTGTTTAAGAAGGTCGTCGAGCAATATGACGAACCTTTTGGCGATAGTTCCTGTCTGCCCACCTATATGATCTGCGGCGAGATGCGCAAACATGTCAAAGTGGCACTCTCTGGTGATGGTGGCGATGAGGTTTTAGGTGGCTACAAACGTTATTTGCAAGTGCGCCGCTTGGCTGCTTTTTCGCCTTTGCGCCCGTTAATGCCCGTCCTTAATCCCATGTTTCAGTTTGTTGGTCAACACTTGGGGACGACCGGCTATCAAGTATCCAGAGCTTGGCGGCGGGCGCAAATGCCGCGTAATGAGCTGTTAGTGGCCTTGCATACCTATTTTTCGGAAGAGAAACGGGGCGCAATGTACCGGCCAGAATTTGCACAACTTGCTTTGTTGATGGGACCAACGGTCGAGCGGTTCGCACCGTTCGTGCCCAAGGATGAGCAAGATCCGATCAAACAACTGATGGCCGCCGAGTTTCGGCTTCGGCTCCACGCCGATTATTTACGTAAAGTCGATGTGGCAAGCTCTGCTCACGGTTTAGAAGTGCGTGTTCCTTACCTGGATAACGCCCTTCTGGCGCTTTCCGCAGAATTACCAACGCGTTATAAGCTCAGCGCAGCTGGCGAAACTAAGATTATTTCACGGCGGTTGGCGCGAAAATTGTTGCCGCCTGGCATCGCTGATCAAACAAAAAAAGGGTTTGCTATTCCCTTAGATCGCTGGATGGGACCCCAGATGCATGACTTTTTACAAGATTTGTTATTGCATCCGCAGGCCCGCATCAATAGCTGGCTAAAGTATGAAGCGATTGAACAGGTCTGGCATGCTTTCAAGTATCCAAACATGGCGGGTGGTTTGCCCCGTTTTCAACGTTACCAACGGCTCTTTTTGCTGACCTCGCTGGAATTGTGGCTCAGACGTTGGGAACCGACTTTATAGAGATTAGCGGGATTAAAGAAAGTAGGTAACTATTCAGCCCTCGTGTAGACAGGTAGACACGTAGAACAGGGCATGCTACGTGTCTACCTGTCTACCTAGCGTAACGCCCCACCTGAATAGTTGCGAAATTAGGGAAACAGATAGACAAGGAAACAGGTAAGGGTCACCTGGCTACCTGTTTCCGCCCCATCTACTGATGGGCGTCTACTCATGTAACGGCTATTCCCGATAAAATAAATGCTACGTAATATGAGTAATTATTCACATAATAGGGAGAATTCGCTTGTCATCTGAACGTTTTCTAGTGACCGGAGGCGCTGGCTTTATCGGCTCGCATCTGGTCGAAGCATTGCTTAAACAAGGCGCAACTGTGCGGGTGCTGGATAATTTTAGTACAGGACGCCGCGAGAATCTGGATCAATTTCGTCAGGATATCGAACTGATTGAAGGGGACCTGCGTGATCCGAGCGCCTTAACGCGCGCCGCAACCGGTGTCACTTACGTGCTGCATCAGGCTGCGCTGCCTTCCGTGCCCCGTTCGGTTCAGGATCCGTTGACGACGCACGCCTGTAACAGCACGGGCACGCTCAACTTGCTATTGGCGTGCCGTGATGCTGGCGTGCAACGGGTGGTCTATGCTTCCTCGTCTTCGGTTTATGGCGATAGCGATGAATTGCCGAAGCGCGAGACGATGGTACAAAAGCCAAAGTCGCCTTACGCCGTTTCCAAGTTAACGGCGGAGCAATATTGTCAAGCTTTTTATCAAGTATATGGGTTGGAAACGGTTGCGTTGCGTTACTTTAACGTGTTCGGACCGCGCCAGGATCCCGATTCACCGTATGCAGCGGTGATTGCGCGCTTTATTGCTGGCATGTTACGCGGTGAGGCGCCAGTTATTCAAGGTGATGGGCTACAGTCGCGCGATTTTACCTATGTGGCAAATAATGTCAAAGCCAATCTGTTGGCGGCGCGCACGCCCGGCGTCGCTGGTCAAGTTTTTAACATTGCTTGTGGTCAACGGTATACCTTGCTGGATCTGGTTGACGCCTTAAATCGGATTCTCGGCACCAATCTAAAGCCGCAACACACCGAAGCCCGCGCTGGTGATGTGCGCCATTCCGAAGCCGCGATTCAGGCCGCCAAAACTGGCCTGAATTACACGCCAGAGGTTGAATTCCCAGAAGGGTTAGCGCGTACGGTGGCCTGGCACCTTACCCAAGTGCCTCAGGCGATGCCGCAATGAAGCAAAGCCAACTGGCCATCCCGCCACCTGGAACGGTAGAACCGCGCGTGAAAGTAGCAGAAACGTCTGATCAACACACGGGCCGTGATAGCAGGCTGCAAGCGTCGCGCCGCATCGATTGGCGCTTTCTGCTGCCCGACCCACGCCTGGGCCGGGTGGCCTATTGCGGGCCAGCTAAGAGTTCCTTAGCTATTGCCTTACAGCAGTTTAGTGCGGGGCTGACGATCTTTCCGTTGGACAGATCGGCGCCAGTTGACCCATTTGGCTTTGAGCAAATTGTCGTGCATTCGTCTAATCTGGCCGATGTAGATCGCGCCAATCAATTGTTGTTGCCTGGTGGCTACTTGTATTGGGAGATCGACCGGACCAAAGGGTTGGTGGGGCTGCGCCATTTCCGCCATTATGTCAATCATCTAGAACAACGCGGCTTTGGCGATATTCATGTGCACTGGCATCGGCCCAATTTTGAAGCGTGTCTTGAGATCATCCCGTTGGATCAGCCTAGTGCCCTGCGCTATGTTTTTGCCCGGCCAGCGGGTAATCTGGCCGGTCAACTGCAAATGGTGGCCGGGCGCATGTTACTGAAAACTGCGTTGTTTGCGCGGATGGTGCCTTGTTTTAGTCTGGTGGCCTGCAAAGGACTGGCGGGTGGCCTATGAACATGGTTTTGACCTTTCTCACGCGCCATTGGCAACAGTTGGGCTTGGAACAGCTTGGCTCGCCAGGCGAACTTACTTGTGTAATGGCGACACCGCGTTTTCGTGCCTCCAGCCATGTGATCTTTTTCATCTTGGCCGCCGCTCAGCCGACGCCGATCTTGGTCGTCAAAGCGCCGCGTTTGCCCGGTGATTATGCCCGTTTGGATCTCGAAGCGACGAACCTCAAGCTAGTGCACGATGTGCGCGCGGGTGGCTTTGCTTCGATCCCGCGCCTGGTGGCCTACGAGGACTATGCCGACCATCGACTCTTGATCGAAACCGCATTGGCTGGGGAAACCATGAGCTTCCGCTTGCGCCGCGAGCCGGCTGAGCCGTATGTACAGGCAGCAACGGAGTGGCTGATCGAATTACACCAGGCGACCACCAAACTGGGGCTGCATGACGACCACGGGCATGACCGCTTGATCGGCAATCTAGCCCAGCAATTTGTCGGGGTTGTACCGCTTTCGCCTGCGGAATTGCGCAACGTCGAACAGACCGAGGGGCTGATTCGTGGCGTGCGCGCGGCGAGTATCCCGCAAGTGTTTGAACATGGCGACCTCGGCCCAGTTAATATTATGGTGGCAAAAACGGGGGAGCTAGGCGTTGTCGATTGGGAGTTGGCCGAACCGAGTGGTTTACCGGCCGTCGATCTCTTTTTCCTGCTCAATCTGGCGAGCCCGGCCTGGCGGCGGGCCAAACGTGGGTCGGATTATGTGGCGGCGTTTCATGCGACCTTTTTTGGACCAACGGCCTGGGCGCGGCCGTATATTGGGCGTTATGCCGCCAGTATGGGGTTGGCGCCAGAGTTGCTGAAACCGTTTTTTGTCCTGTGTTGGAGCCGTTATGTCATGCGCTTGGTCACGCGTCTGCACGACGTTGAAGCTTCACAAGCGCGGCTGGGTGACGAAACGCTTGGCTGGTTACGCTCAAATCGCTATTATGCCCTGTGGCAACACACGGTTGAACATATCAACGAACTTAATTTGATCAACTAACGATTTCCCTGACGAACATGCGTAATTTATCCCATTCTAAACAGCGTGAAACCCACGCGAATTTATTGCGGATCCTGACGTATCATCGGGTGGCCGATGCCAAATTTTCGTATAGGCTGGACCCGCGCCTGATCAGCACCGACCCGGCGACCTTTAATCGGCATATGCAATATTTGGCTACCCATTACCATGTCGTCACCTTAGAGGAAGTCTGCGAAGCCGTGGTGCGTGACGTGCAGCTACCCAAAAAGTCGGTGCTGGTCACCTTCGATGATGCATATTGTGATCTGACCGAACATGCTCTGCCCATTTTACAGCGCTGGCATTTACCAGCCACCATCTTCGTGCCAACGGCCTATCCCGACCACCCTGAGCGCGCATTCTGGTGGGATCGCATGTATCGCACGCTGGCGCATACGGCTTATACCCAGTTTGACTTTGCGCCCATCGGCCATCTATCTTTGAAAACACTGGATGAGCGCCGACAGAGTATGCGCAAAATTAAGCAACATCTGCTGAAGCTGAATCACAATCAAGCCATGCTGCTGGTCGATCAAATTTGCGAAGCACTGCATAGCCAGCCAACTAGCCAAAAAAGCGTGCTCACCTGGGATGAGCTGCGCCAGTTGGATAAACAGGGCGTGACGCTCGGCGCCCATACGCGCACCCATCCGATCCTGACCAACCTTTCCGCCGCGCAGGCGCGCGAAGAGATGGTAGGCTCGCAGCAGGATTTGCAACGCGAAATCGGCCATGCGTTGCCAGTCTTCTGTTATCCGAATGGCAGTCATAATGACGCTACAACCCAGATTTTAGCGGAAGCTGGTTTTGTGGCGGCGTTCATAACGCTCACGGGTCAGAATGATTTACGGGTAGCCGACCCTTTGCGGCTGAACCGCCAAAATATTACGCCTAAGACTTCACTGACCATCTTTCGCCTACGCCTGCTCCGTTTGGGCGCTTATGTGGATCGGTGGCGTCTACGGAAAAAACAACAAGCTTACTAATCAAGAGGTTCAGGCTATGTCTGTCACTTTACCCAAGCAAAAACAGCAAGCGGCAACCATAGCGCCGGATCGCGCAACATCTGCGGCACAGCTTGCCTATATCGTTTCGCGTTTCCCCAAGCTGACCGAAACCTTTGTGCTCTACGAGATCCTAGAGATGGAGCGCCTGGGTGTTCCTGTCGAGATTTATGCTCTGTTGCGCGAGCGTGAATCAATTGTCCAACCCGAAGTAATGCCGTTGGTGAAGCGCGCCCGCTTCTCGCCTTTACTCTCCTTAGCCGTTCTCAAAGCCAATTGGCACTTTATCCGGCGTCAGCCACGAACTTATTTGAAGGTATTGTTGGAGGTAGTGGGCGGTACGCTTGGCACCATTAAATTTTTTGGTGGCGCCATCGTCTATTTTCCCAAAGCCGTGCGTTTTGCCTATGACATGGAACGCCAGGATATTAAACATATCCATGCCCAATTTGCTAATCATCCGGCTTTGGTGGCCTTGATCATTCATCGCCTAACGGGTATTCCTTTCAGCTTTACCGCGCGCGGGTCAGATATTCATGTGGATCGGACGATGCTAAAAGCGAAACTGGCCGCCGCTGAATTTATGATCACTGTCTCGGCCTCGAATAAAGAGGTGATTTTGCGTGAATGTGGGCCAGAAATGAGTGACAAAGTTCACGTGATTTACGGTGGGATTGATACAAATCTTTTCAAACCCAGGCCACGGACGCTGACCGATAAATCATTGCGCATCGTCTGTGTATCACGCTTTGAGCCGGTCAAAGGTCATGCGGAATTGGTCGAAGCGTGTCGTTTGTTGCAAGAACGCGGCGTTGACTTCGAGTGTCATTTGGTGGGCGACGGTGAATTGCGTTCTGCGATTGAGACGCAGATCACCCGCGCCGGGTTGCGCGGCAAAGTCATCTTACACGGGTCGGGTACGCATAAACAAGTGGTCGAGCAGTTATTGAATGCCGATGTCTTTGTGCTGGCGACCGTGGTGGCCGCCAGCGGCAAGCGCGAAGGGTTGCCCAATGTATTAAAGGAAGCGATGGCCTGTGGTCTACCCGTGGTCGCCAGTAATATTTCTGGCATCCCAGAATTGGTCGAGCACGAAAAATCGGGCTTTCTCGTGGCGCCCAAAGATTCAGATGCACTGGCAACGGCGTTGCAACGCTTGAAAGCTGACCCAGAACTTCGGCTGCGGATGGGCCAGGCAGGGCGTGAAAAAGTGGTCAATGACTTTGACCTGCACAACAGCACACTGAAACGCGCCAAGTTATTTCTGAATAAATAACACATGTTATGCAGATACAGCGGTTACACAGAGATCACAGAGGAGACACAGAGTACACAGAGAAACAACAATTGAGCCGGTTAATTTTTCTCTGTGTCTCCTCTGTGATCTCTGTGTAACTCTTTTTTAGCGAAGGAGAAAAGCGGTGGCTAGCGCATTGGGTTTGTTTTGGGGTTCGTTGATCTTAATTGTTTATACCTACGTGTTGTTTCCGGCGTTGGTCTTTGCCCGTGGCTTGGTATGGCGGCAACCCTACAAGAGCGCCGATATTACACCGCATGTCAGCTTGGTGATTGCCGCGTATAACGAAGCCCAGGTGATCGCAGAGAAATTAGATAACATCCTGGCGCTCGACTATCCACGCGATCGCCTTGAGATATTGATCGCCTCGGACGGGTCGAACGATGGCACGGATGCGATTGTGCAGCCGTATACCGAACGCGGTGTTCGCTTGCTATCACTGCCGCGCCAGGGCAAAGCGGGTGCGCTCAATGCCGCGGTGGCGACGGCGATTGGCGAAATTCTGGTCTTTTCCGATGCGAATAGTATGTTTGCGCCAGATGCGATTCGGGCGCTGGTGCGACCTTTTGCCGATCCAGAAGTGGGCGGCGTCGCGGGCAATCAGTGTTATCAAACCGAGCAGGTAGGCAGCATGACGGGCGCTGGCGAAACCAGTTACTGGAATTTCGACCGTGGGCTTAAGCAGGCGCAAAGCCGGGCGGGCAACACAATTTCGGCCACGGGCGCCATCTATGCCATTCGCCGTGCCTTATTTACCACGGTAGTGACCGGTGTGACGGATGACTTCGCAACGTCCACTGCGGTGATCACCCAAGGCTACCGGTTGGTTTTTGCACCGGATGCCAAGGCTTATGAACCGGTGGCCGGTGCAAAAGACGTTGAGTTTGGCCGCAAGGTGCGCGTGATCACGCGTGGGTTACGGGCTGTGTTGTTGCGCCGTGAACTGCTCAACCCATTTCGTTATGGCTTCTATGCTTTGCAACTCTTTTCGCATAAGGTGTTGCGGCGGTTGGTGGTTTTGCCTTTGCTCGTTTTATTTTTAGTGGGCCCGCTGCTCTGGAGTCGTGGCCTGTTCTATCGCGTCGTTACGATTGGGCAAGTGGCGCTCTATGCTTGTGGCTTATTGGGCCTGTTGCTCGGCGGTACGCGGCTGGGTCGCGCCAAAGTCTTCACGATCCCTTTCTTTTTTTGTATGGTCAACGCGGCTTCGTTGATGGCTGTCATCAATTTGATCCGCGGACGACGCATTGATCGCTGGGAGCCACAACGCAAGGAAGGTCTGGCAGGGTCGAGCACGCCACCCGTGGGTGTGCCGATTTTGACCCAGAAAAAGTCTTCCTAGCGTTACTGTAAGAGGAGTAAATGAATGCGATTTTTAAATTATTGGTTGATGCTTGTACTGTTTGCCGGTTGTCTTGTAGGCTGTAATCAAGGCTTAGCCACGGATGTGACCTCTGCGGCTGATACACCTACCGCCGTGGAGCAGTTCACGCCATCATCTACTATATCATCCGCTGTGACGCAAACGTCTAATGTATCTGGGCAAGACATAGCGGCAAAAGTGGTAGGCCCATCTAGAGGTTATCTGACGACGCCAGCGGAATTGGTTGCGATCAAACAAAAAGCCGATCAGGGCATCGAACCCTATGCCGATGCGATGGCGGCCGTGCTTGACCTGGCGGACAAAAAATGGGATTACAATTTAAAGACGGATGAAAAATGCAAAGAAGATCCGAATAAGCCGATCTGGTTGGACGAAGAAAATGGAGCGCCGCGCCTGTATGCCCGCGCGCTGGCCTATCACCTGACCGGCGAGGACCACTATGCGGCAGAAGTTAAAACGATTCTCGAAAACATGATGACCAAGGTCATCACGATCGCAGACAACGATGATCAGTGCGAACTCAATTTTGCTTGGGGTACGCCAGAATTGGTGGCTTCTGCGGATCTGATCGAAGCCTATTGGCAGGGTAAAACTTGCACGGGACCGACGAGCACCTTTTATACGAAGACCGAGATTGGCTCTGGTCCTTGCAAAGTACTCTTCCAGAATTGGCTGGTCAAGAACCCCTATTACATTACGTCGCATTCAGCCGTAAGCAGTAAAAGCAATTGGGGGGCAGCGGCGACCAATACCGCCGCTTATATCGCGGATTACTTATGGGATCGACCCGATGTTTTGCTCATTCATCGCAATCCCGCCGAGGTGAATGGCGGCAAAGATAGTGCTTTGAGCCCATCAGAGGCGTATGCCTTTGCCAACGATTTGATGATCAAGCGCATGGATGGCTATGGGGTCGATTATTCGAGTGGCGTATCCTGTGATTTATTAAATGGCCCCCGCCAAAGTGCGGACTGGCCGGCCGTCAAATCGCAAATTTCCGAAAAGGGGATTGTGACCGAAGATTCTCGCCGAGAAGAATTCTGTAATATTCCCGTATATAACGGGCAATATGAAAATTACCCACAAGTGCATTTGGGCAACAATATTCAACAATGCGAACTGATGCTGCGGCGCGGCGATAATCAGTGTTTTGAAAACGTCGATAACACCGACATCCCTGAGTATACCTATAAAGGGCCAGATGGCATGCTCAAAACCACCCATCTCTATCCAGGGCGCGGGTCAATTGAACGGGCGATCAAGGCGGTTATTATCGATTCAAACACAGAGTGGCGGCATGATTCGGCCTTGGCGGTGGCGTATCACTACTATTATAACCATCACAAATTGCCTGGAATCGAAAAATGGTCAGCACAGTTGGAGCGCAACAACAACTATTGTGCCCAAGATGTCTGTTTTGGGATGTTAACCGAAGGCTTTGCGCTTGGTGAAACCCCAACATTACCGCCGACCGTCTCGCCGCCATGATATTTTAACCACAGAGGACGCAAAGAGGATTTTCTCCTCGCTCTTTGCGTCCTCTGTGGTTAAAATTTAACTGAGTCAATCGACCAATTAATGCAAATTATCACTGTCTGGTGCACCACTCGACGCGGCGCGTCAGGATAGCGTTCCCACGCGCCCAGGGGGCTCCCGGCGTGCGGAACGAGCAGAAATACACCCCACCCTAACTCTCCCCTGAGCAGTCCCCTCCCTTGCTAGGGGAGAGTTAGGGTGGGGTTATCTAAATTTGCACAATAGGCTATAAGGAATTTTGAATGCTTGAAATCACACGCTCAACAACTTTTATTCCCAGTGCCAATTTGAAAGGAGAAGTGGCCGGCGCCAATTGGATGTTCTTGCGCCCAAGCTTGCGTGCGGAACAGGTTGTCTGCATCGGGTTGCCGCCGGCGACTACGCTGGTAACGCTGGCTAACTTTAGCCAAACGGTAACGATCATTTGTCGCAATGCGCAACAAGTGGACCAGGTACACACTGCGATCAAAAATCGTAAGCTGACGAATCTGCAACCGCTCATGATCGACGGCAAGTCACCGCTACCTCTGACCACGCACAGTGTTGATCTGGTGTTGCTGGTGGGGTGGCGTACTGGCTGGCGTCTGCGACGTGAGCCTGCGCTGTGCGCAGAGTTGCGCCGTTTGCTCAAACCAGAAGGCTTGCTTTATTACGAATCTCATGGCTTGAGCGCGGCCTTGCACAGTAGTGGGCTGCAAAAAATTAGCCAGCGTGACGACACAACCCAAAAATTATGGTTGACGCCGCTGTGGGATGAACTGCACACAGCGGTGCCAAGTTCCGATTCGGCCACGATCCGCTATTTTCTGCGTCAAAAATTGGTCAGCCCGTCGGTTGATTTTCAACGTTTCACGCGTGTTCTTCGCTTGTTTAAACGCAAGCGCGCTGCTAATCACACTGAATCCGAGGGGGATGCACCGGTCGCGCCTGCGCAAGCAGCTGGACATGCACCATCGTTCTTAAACCAATTGACACAACGCTCCGGTGTATTTGTGGGGCGCACCGCCCAGGATCTAGCCACGCAACCACCCCAGTATTTATGTGCGCTGGCGCAAGCAGCGGGGATTTCGCTCACTAATTTTCGCTGGGGGCTGGCTGCGCCGGGTGCTTATAGCTCGCGCAAATTGCTTTTCTTTTTATTTGATCGCGCCACGGCAACGCCCGGCGCGCCACCTACCTATATTGTCAAGATGGTGCGGCATCCCATATTCAATGCCCGGCTGGAGAACGAATATCAGGCGCTGACGGCATTATGGCAAAAGGGCATTGGTCAGCCTGGTACATTGCCACAAGCCATCTTTGGTGGGCATCATGCGGGACTGGCAATTGTAGGTGAGACGATCATTGACGGCGTGCCCTTTCGGCAGCGGACGAAGGGCACGGCTGACTGCCCCTACGCCCACGCGGCGCTCGATTGGTTGACTGAACTGGGCACCGCCACTGCCAATCCCACGGCGACTACCCCGCAACAGACGGCTGAGCAGTTGGGGCAATTGTTGACGCGGTTTACTGAGCTTTACTCGTTGACGCCAGCACAGTACGCTTTCCTGGCCGAACAAATGGCTACGCTGGCCAATAGTCAGACTGCCATTCCCTTAGTCTTCCAGCACGGCGATCCCGGCCCGTGGAATGTGATGGCGACCGGAACTGGGCGGATTGCCTTTCTGGATTGGGAAGCCTTTGAAGCCCAAGGTGTTCCGCTCTGGGATCTCTTTTACTTTTTGCGATCTTACTGTGTGGGGGCCGCACGCACACAAGGAGCGCGCAACACGCTAGTTGGTTTTGCCCAGCAATTTCTGGCCGAGACGCCGCTGAGCCACTTGGTGATCGAGACAACACAACGCTATTGCCAGCGCGTGGGGGTTGCAGCCCATCTGGTCGAACCTTTGTTTTATATGTGCTGGGTGCATCGCTCGTTAAAAGAGGCCACGCGTCTCACCCCCCAAAAATTAGAAAACGGTCATTACCTCAATTTAATCCGCCTGTGTATCGAACAACGTCATAGTTTTACCCTAAATCGGCTGTTCAACTGACCTCAACGGCGGATTGAAACACGCGCCCATGTTTAGGTAAATTGCCCAGTTGCGCTTTTCCTCACCCTCGCTCTAAACTAATCATTATCAAAATGTTAATAATGCGTAAATCGTCAGCTTACTGTAATGAATAAAGCGCGAAATTTAGGTTAAAATTACTATTATTACAAAAAGGTAAATACATTTAACAAGCAATCGTTGCAAGGATCGATCAGACCTTGCTAGACGGATAGATTCGTTTGCGCGTATGATTGCAATGAATGGAGAACGTTAATCTTGGTACTCCGTGATTCTGCACCTGTTGATTATGATTTGCATGGCATTGTGGGCATTCGCTTGCTGAATGCCACCCCCGGCGATGTCGCTACCGTATCGCGCCAGTTGGGACCGATTCGCGCCACGTTGCATCGTCCGCCAGACATTATCATTCGGTTTGTCGATCAGTTGCCGCTCACTTCACCGATACGCTACCTGGGGGTCGATGACGCCGGCTTTACGGATGATGCCTTTCTGGTGTTGCGCGGTAAGCATAAAACGCGCGTGAAGGTGCAGATTCCTTTTGCGCAGATTGGTGGACAATGCGCGATCGTTTGTGAATCAGGCACATCGGCGGTGCCTTTGCTGCTGGCCATCATCAACCTGACAGCTCTGAGCAAAGGCGTTTTGCCCATGCATGCTTCTGCCTTTACTTACAACGGCGTCGGTGTATTGACCACGGGCTGGGCCAAAGGCGGCAAGACTGAGACCCTGTTGGCCTTTATGGCGAAAGGAGCTAAGTATATTGGTGATGAATGGGTCTACATCAGCCAGGACGGCCAGCGGCTTTATGGGATCCCAGAGCCGATTCGCCTCTGGGATTGGCATTTGCAGACGATGCCGCAATATTGGCCGCTGGTTAAGCCGCGCGACCGGCTGCGGCTACGCACCCTGCGCTTGGTTACCCAATCCGCCGACCGCATGGCCGGCGACAGCGATTCATCTATGGCTAAACTGATGCGCCGGGCGACACCGTTGTTGAAACACCAACTCAACGTGCAGTTGCCACCGCATAAACTGTTCGGCCAGGTTGCTGAACCAATGGTCGGTTCGTTGGACAAAATTTTCTTTGTAGCCAGCCATGAGCAACCGGAGATCAAAGTCGAGCCAATCGATCCAGGGGAGATTGGACGGCGGATGGTTTTTTCACTCCAAGAAGAACGGCTGGAGTTCATGTCCTATTATTTTAAATTTCGTTTCGCCTTCCCCACAGTGCGCAATGAGCTGATTGAGGCTGTAGAAGAGCGTCAGCGCGAACTGCTAACTCGCCAATTGGCCGGGAAAGCGGCGTACGTGGTTTATCATCCCTACCCAGTCTTTATTCCGCAACTTTTTGATGCGATGAGCCCATTTGTGTAAGGCCATTCCAAATCAATAAGGATACGGGCTGGGCCTCTTGCGCCCAGAGGGCACCCGCCTGACAGGACGTTCGGCGAGCTCAGTCGAGTCGTGGAGCATTTTCCTCCTGTCAGGTCTCGATCCCTGATCGTTATTTATTGCTTGGATTGGCCTAAAAGAAATCTTGTTTTAAACACCAGCTTCACCTAATCTAGATAACGGAGACCTTATTTTGAAGATTTTAATTGCTAGTTCGATTGATGCAGATACGATCGACCAGTTGCGTGAACACCATGACGTCATTTGTGATTTTCATGCAACAACGGAAACTTTGCCCGCGCTGCTAAAAGATCGAGAAGTGCTGATCTTTCGGAGTGGGATTAGCATTACGTCGGAGGTGATGGCCAGCGCGCCCAACTTGAGATTGCTGGTGCGGGCCGGCTCGGGTTTTGATAATATTGATATGGACTACGTTCAAACCCATGGGCTTGAACTGTTTCGCATTCCTGAACCGGGCGCTAAGGCCGTGGCAGAAATGAGTTTTGCCTTGATGTTGACGCTGGCGCGTAACATCCTGGAAGCGGACCGCTTGACCAAGCAAGGGCGTTGGGCCAAGAACGAATTGACCGGCTACGCCTTGACTGGGCGCACCCTAGGCATTGTCGGGGCCGGCAACATTGGCGCGCGCGTGGGGCAGCTTGGCGTGGCTTGGGGCATGCGTGTGATCGGCTGTGTCGGCAATCCTTCACCGAAAGTCGCGTCCGGTTTGCGCGAAAAAGGGATTCGTTTGACCGATTTCGATGAGGTAATCGAAAAGTCCGACTATATCAGCTTGCATGTGCCACTGAGCGATTCGACGCGCAATATGATCAACGCGAATGTCCTCGGCCGCATGAAGCCCAGCGCATTCTTGATCAACCTGGCGCGTGGCGGCGTGGTAGACGAATTAGCCTTGTATAAGGCCTTAAGCCAGGGCCATTTACGCGGTGCGGGCATGGATGTGCATAAAGCCGAAGGCGAAGGCAAAATCTCACCGCTGGTAGGACTGTCCAATGTGATTTTGACACCCCACATCGGCGCTGGCACCTTCGACGCTCAAGCGGAAATCGGCGAGCGAATTGTCGAGATTATCGAGACCTTTGGCGCCGAACAGGCAAAAGCGGGTTATGCAAAAGAACCTGTAGTCATGGCCTAACCTAAACTGTAGCTGGGATTAGACAAGCGTAACGATTCAGGCGTAGCCATGTGCAGGTAGACAGGTAGACGCCCATCAGTAGATGGGACGTAAACAGGGAGACAGGACGTACTTCCTGTTTACCTGTCTACTTGTTTACCTATCTATACAGAGGCTGAACAGTTACCAATAAGCTTAAAAGTAGTCGATTGGCAACCATTTCAAATATTATATAGAAAGGCAGATTATGCTTAAGAAGACGACACAATTTAAACAAATGTTACATTCGAATCAGCTTGAATTCATTATGGAAGCGCACAGTGGGATGAGCGCCAAAATTGTGCAAGAAGCTGGATTTAAAGGGATCTGGGGCAGCGGTCTATCGATTTCGGCGGCGCTTGGTGTGCGCGATAACAATGAAGCCAGCTGGACCCAGGTGGTAGAAGTGCTTGAGTTTATGAGTGACGCCACCACCATTCCAATTTTGGTGGACGCTGATACCGGCTATGGTAATTTTAACAATGCACGGCGTTTGGTGCGTAAATTAGAGCAGCGCAATGTGGCGGCCATGTGTATTGAAGATAAGATGTTCCCCAAGACGAATTCGTTTATCAGTGGGGAAAGCCAACCGTTGGCCGATATCGGTGAATTTGCGGGCAAGATCAAGGCCGTCAAAGATACCCAGTCAGACCCCGATTTTTGTTTGGTCGCGCGCGTCGAGGCATTGATTGCTGGCTGGGGCATGGACGAGGCGTTGCGTCGTGCGGAAGCCTATCATGCAGCCGGTGCGGATGCGATTTTGATGCACAGCAAAAAGTCTAACCCGGATGAAATTTTGGCCTTTATGGCCGAATGGAAACAACGCTGTCCGGTCGTGATCGTGCCGACCATGTATTACAGCACCCCGGTTGAGGAATTTGAAAAGGCGGGCGTAAGCCTGGTCATTTGGGCCAATCACTTGCTGCGCGCCAGTGTGACGGCTATGCAGCAGACGGCTGCGAAAATCTTCGAAGCCCGCTCACTGATGCCCGTTGAGAAACAGATCGCTTCGGTCAAAGAGATCTTCCGGTTGCAAGATGCCGATGAGTTGCAAGCGGCCGAGGAACGTTACCTGCCCCAAACTGAACTGCCGGATCAGGGCAATGTCAATGGTCGCCATGCCAATCGGGTGGCGGCCAGCACCAAAATGGTCGCTAAGGGCTAAGGTTTAGACCCCACCCCCTCCCCTAGGAAGGGAGGGGGTGGGGTCCGGGGTCGCCTGCTGAATTGAATTGCGCCAGTTTTAGCCATGAAAATTAGATTTAATCACTGGAAAGAGGTTGTGGGCCGTGCCAGCAAAAATTCAAGCGACAAAACCACCACATGCGATCATTGTTGGGCTGGATTCTATGACAGGCTTGCAGTCTGCCCGAATTCTCGCGCGGCACAATATACCAGTCATTGCGCTGGGTGAAGACCCAAATCACCCTTGTTGTCGCACAAAAGTCTGTGAAAAAATCCTGTTTACCGATACCAGTAGCCTCGCAACGCTCAGCGTTCTGGAAACGTTGGGGCCGACCTTGCCACAGAAAGCGGTGCTCTTTCCTTGCAACGATTTGAGTGTGCTACTGATCTCGCGCCATCGCGCCAAATTGCAGGAATGGTATCACATTGCCCTGCCTGCGCCGGAAGTGGTCGAAATGCTGGTAGATAAAATTAGCTTCTACACCTATGCTCAGCAGAACGGATTGCCCATTCCCGGTACATTTTTTCTGCGCAGCCGGGCCGACGCAGAACAGGCAGCACGCAAACTAACGTATCCTTGCATCTTGAAGCCGCCCATGAAGACAGAACTGTGGCAGGAGCACACCAAGGCCAAGGTTTTTAAAGTAAAAGACGCCGCCGAATTGCTCACCCTGTATGATCGCTGCGCCGCCTGGGCCGACCTGTTAATGGCGCAAGCCTGGGTCGAAGGGACCGATGCGGATCTTTATTCCTGTAACTGTTACTTCAATGCCAATGCGGAACCGCTCGTCACTTTTATTGCCCGTAAACTGCGCCAGTGGCCGATCGAGACCGGCACCAGTTGTTTAGGTGAAGAATGCCGGAATGATGTGGTCTTGCAGGAAACGCTCCGCCTGTTTCAGGGCGTCAACTATCACGGGCTTGGCTATGTGGAAATGAAGAAGGATGCACGCACCGGCGAGCACTTTATTATTGAACCGAACATCGGGCGGCCAACTGGTCGGTCCGCGATTGCCGAAGCCGGCGGCGTGGCGCTGCTTTATACCAAATATTGTGATCTGGTTGGCTGGCCATTGCCCACGAACCGACAGCAGCAATATAAAGGAGTTAAGTGGATTTATTTCCGGCGCGATCTGCAATCAGCTTTTGCCTATTGGCGGCGCGGCAAGTTAACTTTGAAGGACTGGTGGGCCTCCTGGCAGGGTAAGAAAACCGATGCCTTGTTCGCCTGGGACGATCTCGCGCCGTTCCTTTATGATTTCTTCGGGAAACCACTGGCGTTATTGACAGGCGGTGGCAAGTAGATGTAACCGACTATTCGCTTGCCTGTTGCAATTATTCCCGCACAGTCTAGGCTAATGCACTAACCTAACTTAATCAGTCATGGTACGCCGTACCCGTGTAGGATGGGTTCGCCGCAGCATGATTGTTGGTTACACGCACTGGTGGAGCGGCGAACCCATCCTACGACACCCTGCGTAACGTGAGTTAATCATTGATTGCGCTCCTTTCTCCTGAATAGCACGAATACTTTCCTTGTAAACGGAGGGTAGTGCGCCCAGTTTGCGCTATAGACTGGCTTGTGGAAAGCGATTTTGGTGCGCTCGTTTTCTCACTGATCTGGAGCAGAAATACCTGTGTTTGTGAACCTGGGTTTGCAGCGTACGAACATTGCCCACGTTAAAATTTAGAATACTGTCTGTTAAACGATAGTTAATATTTGTCAGCAACTGGTAAGGACTAGATGAGCTGTATTATGCTAAAGTAGTACGAACGGTACAGAAATCGACAGGTTTGTGTCGATGTTGCTGCCCTACAACGGCCACGGATTAACAATTGAAAATTTACCACTGACCACTGTTAATTGTTTTAGTGCCTGCGTGTCCATGAGAAGTGGCTTTTCAACTCTGCTGTAAGCATCTGCTCTACAGTAAATGGCGAGCGTCCAAAAACTGAAAATCTATTGTACGCTTACTGACTCTTTGGGCTAGATCGTTATCCGGGCTGGATAATTTTCAAATGTTTTATCCACATCAAGTTACATACGAAAGGAACAAACGAAACTAATGAATCGCTCTATCAAGC
>JBBREZ010000046.1:0-21706 GCA_038225095.1 Caldilineales bacterium | reverse complement strand
GAAGAGTTGTTTACACTGCACAATGCAGAGGACGGGTCGTTTGCAGAAACGTTGCGAAAATTCAGCAAAAGCGATCGCTGCTATATACTACTCACGGTGCGGGCCGACTTCTACGTCGACTTAATGGCTAGCTCGCTCTGGCCGGAGATTCAACGCCACCGGCTAGAAATTCTTCCGCTCGGCGAAAGCGGGCTACGGGCGGCTATCGTCAAGCCGGCAGAGAGTCTAGGCGTCTATATTGAAACTGCTTTGGTAGAGCGAGTAGTCGCCAATGCCACTGGACAACCAGGCGTCCTACCTTTTGTACAAGAATTGCTCGTGCTGCTGTGGGATCGGATTGAGCGACGGTTTCTACCTCTACGCGCTTACGAAGCATTAGTTTTACCTTATAAGAGTATCACTGGCGAGCAGCGTAGTGGCCTCCAGGTGGCAATGGCGCGTAAGGCCGATCAAATTTTTGCCGATTTAGACGATGCTCAGCAGATCATCGCTCGACGCATCTTTCTACGTCTGGTGCAGTTCGGTGAAGGCCGCGGTCACACCAGGCGTCAGCAACTGGTTGCTGCCCTACGTTCGGCCGGTGAAGATAGCGACCTGTTTGACAAAACCTTGCACTACCTGGCCGACAATCGCTTATTGACTTTGGACGGCGGCGAGCAGAATACACCCAAAGCTGATCTGTCGCATGAGGCGATGATCACGGGGTGGCCGTTGTTGAGCCAGTGGGTGGAGGAACGACATGAAGCAGAAGAAATGCGCCGACGCCTGGAAGGCAAGGCGGTAGAATGGGTGCGGCTTGGGCGCGGTGAAGGCGGCTTGCTCGATAAAGCTGAATTAAAGGAAGCTGCCAGATGGCTGGGCCCCGCCAACACCAGCGATTTGGGCGCCAGCAACGATTTGTTCAATTTGGTCAAGGTCAGTCGTACGGCGCTCAATCCGGGTTGGCATCGCTTGGGTACAGTTGCGCTGCTCATCCTTACCCTTGCTTGGATTGGCGCAGCGGGCTTACTTTGGATCTATACGCAAGACCAGGCCACTTTGCTGCGCACCACGCTTTGGCTGGTCGCAACCCTGACAACAATGTCGGTGCTGATCGCGCTGTTACGTCCTGGCGACCGCTACCGCCTGCAAAAAGTCACTTATGTGCTCGCCCGTCCGACCATGATGATCGCTGTCATCGTCTGTGTAGTGCTGGTTGGCGGCTGGTGGGTGCGCTTTGCTTATGCTCGCTTGCAGACAACACAGCGGTGCGTCACGGATTATGGAGAACACCCCGCTGTCGGCGAGAATAAAGTGGGCGTAGTCAACGGTGGTTTACGAAAGGACCTAGACCCATATTTCCTAGTCCTGTTCAATAATATTCTAGCCAGCTATCCAGCGACTTCAGCGCAACAGGTAGCCGTGGCCGATGTTGCGCCGTGTGGCGAGGTCTTCAGCCATGTCGTTATAGTAGAAGAACAGGCATTGCCCGCCCAGCAGCGCAAATTTATTGCCAGCATTGATGGCAAGCTACAACCTGACGGCGCCGTGTACAGTGAAGATGGTCAGGTTAATTGCCAATTATTTGCTAAGTTTGCGCGTAGCGTGGCTGTTGAATTAGGTGTACAGGATAGCAGTCTACTCAAGCAGGCTAACATTGCAACGGTCTCTTGCGTTGCATTTGAGTTGAACGAGCAAGGTTACGATGCCTACCTCCAAGCGCTAACAGTGGATCCGGAACAGTATGTAAAGAACTATGATCAGCGCCAGTTGCAATTACTGAACGATGCGCAACAAAAATTAGAGCAAGCCATTAAAGTCAGTAACGGCCAGTTCGCTATCCCATATAATAATCTGGGTGAAGTTTACCTAGAAAAAGGCTATATCGATGCACTGGACGACGGTCAGACAGAATATTATAGAAAGGCACGTGATGAATTTACCCAGGCTGTGCAATTATTGCCTGGATTCGCCTCCTACGCGGCACAGTTAGCCTATGCCTGCCAACTTGTAGAAGACTGGTCATGCGCCGAAGCACGCTTCAAGGAAGCGCTACAATTAGCACCAGATAATGCCGCATATCTTCTAAACCTTGCTAATTTCTACCTGACGAAAGGCGACGATCAGCAATGCGAGCATTACCTACATCAGGCCGAGGAACAACTGCGTAAAAGCAAAAGTACGGGTAAAGCAACACAAGCCCAGCTTGAGCTACAGTCCTATCTGTATCTGACACAGGCAGCGTTGGCTTTTGTGCACCAGGCATGGCAACAGGCAGCAGACTTTGCACAACAGGGGATTACGGCAGGGGGCGCAGACCATTTCGAGGAGATTGCCTATTATCTGGCAATGAGCCGTGTGGCATTGCATAGCGCCAGCCCAGAAACACAGGCTAAAGTCTGTGAGGATTTGCAGTTTTACACCACATTGCCCTCGCAACGTTTGGCTGGTGAATTTGCGCGCAGGCAGGCAGCACAGGCAAAAGCACGAAAATTTGGCTGTTCGTAATCCATGAAAAAGTTTATTGTGATCGTTTATTAATAACAAGAGCATCATTTCGCAAGTGATGTGACGGCTCACGAACCGTCCGTTATGATTAGCCAACTAGAAAGAGGTCTGTTATGGCTTGTTTAGGCTGTCGTCAACAAGGATTGAATTGTGCAGAATACCAGAAACGCAACCCAGGTTGCGCTTGTCCAAATATGTGCATACCACCGCATGTGATCGTTGGAGGATCTTCGTCAGCAGGGGAAAAGAGGGATCGATTATGGAGATCGATAATCGATTTGTATGGCGACGCACTGCCTATTGACCCTGCACAACAGCTTGAGCTAGAGGATAAGCTATTGCAGCTCAGTGAAACTGTACCAGATAATTCACCAGAGTTTTACAATCAACTGGCAAACATCTACAGCAGTTACAATCTTGATATCGCTGCGCTGGAAGCAAAAAACTCAGAGATCGAAGTGACCGCTAAACCAGAGGCAAAAATCATACCGCAACTGGAAATGGGTGCTCAGTTACACCAAATGAAACTGTACACGCCTGAACTGCGTTTGTACAAAGAGATTACGCAGGGTATCCTACCCACCACACGCACAAATGCAGAGGTACTGGCCGTCCTGTCCGACCGTTGCGCGGATTCGTTTCGGGCGCAGCGCCGCATTAGCGAGGCGGACTTCGCTGCACACCAAGCAGAACAATGGCGTATCGCAGCCGTCAATCTGCCCTGACTTACCTGCCTGGTTTCATATCCTAAGCGTTGCCATTATAACGCTTAGGATATGAAACCAGACAATCACTCTGCAATGCCTGCACGCCCCGCAACATCTTTACAAATAGAACTATCAAGACGAGGGTGCTGACCTACCTGTTTATAAGCTGCTGGAACACCAGGCCCAGAAAGATAAAGCACAATTGGCTAACTCATCTATTACAGGTGAAAATGATACCCGCTCTCCCCAACACACATGCCCTTATCATCGGCATTGCCAATTACCAATACGTCAACCGCCTGCCGCCCACCGTCCTCAATGACGCGCAAGCCATCCGCGATTTGCTCATCGAGCCGCAGCACTGCGCCTATGCGCCTGAAAACGTCACCTTGTTGTTGGATAATCAAGCGACCAACGCTGCCTCGCGCCAAGCCTTTGCGACCCTGGCAACTACGACAAATTCAGATTCTACAGTCTTCATCTACATCTCTAGCCACGGCGGGCGCATCGAAACCGGCCCACAAGTTGGAGAATATCTATTGCCCGTTGACGTGCGCTTTGACTCTGACGAGTCATTGGCGCAGACCGCTATCTCTGGTGCGGAACTCACAACGCTATTGAGCACCATCCTGGCGCGCAAAGTAGTCGTGGTCTTTGACTGTTGTCACGCCGCAGGTATTGGTCAGCCGAAGGAGTTGGGTGCGCCTATTTTCAAAAGTGGCTTGCCGTCAGCCTACTATGAACAGTTGCAAAAAGGCCGCGGTCGAGTCATTCTGGCTTCGTCGCGCAGTGATGAATTGTCGTGGGTGTTGCCCAGTGACCAGAATAGTCTGTTTACCAAACACCTGCTGGCTGGTCTACGCGGTGGCATTGCCAGCGAAGATGGGTTAATTCGCATTTTTGATCTATTTGAATACCTCCAGCCACGCGTCACGGGGGAGCATAGTCAACAGCACCCGATCTTCAAGGCGGAAATTGAGGAGAATTTTCCGGTTGCGCTTTATCTGGGTGGACAGAAAAATGTCATTGCCAAAACAGATGCCGAGTTTCGCTATGACGCCTATATCAGTTATGTGGACAAAGGCGCGGACAGCCAGTGGGTTTGGGAAACGCTCACGCCGAAGTTAGAGGCGGCGGGCTTACGCATCGCCGTTTCGGGGGATGTTGAGGAACCGGGTGTTGCTCGTGTGGTGAATATAGAGCGTGGGATTCAACAAGCCAAACGCACGATCATTGTCCTTTCCGCAGCTTATCTGGCCGACAATATGGCTGAGTTTGAAAACACACTGGCCCAGACGATGGGCATTCAAGCAGGGGCGTATCGACTGTTGCCGGTCAAAATTGAAGCGATCGATGAGCAGCGTTTGCCCACGCGCCTAACCATGTTGACCATGCTCAATCTAGCGCAGCCAAGCCGCGCTGAACGCGAATTTCAGCGGTTAATCCAGGCATTGCAAGGGCCGTTGCCAACCCGGTAAAAGATTTTTCAGGCCATCATCAATTGTTACATCGCATAGTTCGCGCTCAGTTTCCAGTTCGCGCCATACTTTTGCATTCTCCCGTAAGGCGGCATAGGCAACATTCGTTGCGCTTAGGATACTTTGCATGCGATAGACATCCACGGCCTGCTCCACAATGGCTTCGATGGAAACACCAGTTGCGTCAGCCATCTCCTCCAGCCTGTTGTATGTTTCCATAGAGATTTGTAGATTGGTTTTGGTCATAAATTTTCTCCTTCGCCTGTCTACTTCGGTTCCAACTGCAACACGTCTCCGCTCACCGCGTCACGCCCAAAACTCATGGGCAGATATTGCACATCGCGGTGGCGCTCGATTAAATCGGCGTAATGCGCGCTGAGGATGTTGCCAGATTGACCGGTCGTGTGCATAAAGACGCTGTGATTGAGATCAGCTAAATCAACAATCTGACGATAACTTGGCACCCAGTTCTGGTCGTACAGGTGATCGAGCTTGATCGGCGCGGCGTTAACCGTGTACTTATCACCGCCATTGGCGATGCTGCGATCAAAGATCCAGCGCAACACCGGCATTTGGTCGAAGGGCGAATGCGGATATTGAATTTGATGCACCTGGCCCCAGGTCCATTTGGTCATATCTTTGCCCAAACGTTGCGTCAAATCAGCCAGCGTGTCATCCAGCGCTTGGCGCGCCGTGTCGGCACAACTTTCTGCGGGTACGGTTAACACGTTATCACACCAGTTGGCATTCTGCTCTGGGTCGGCCATGATCGTGGCGAGGAAGAGCGGATAGGTGCGATCGGCCATCTGTTGATAGAGATCGCCGCGCAGATCATCGGCAAACATGGCGCGGCCCAGTTGAATAAACCAGGCTTCATAGAGGGTGGCGGCAATGCTGTCGCGCGTGGCATTGCCATTCCACTGGCGCAGATAATCCAATGCCTGCGTCTGCCGCGCGTTGGCCGGTTCAATTTTTAGTAGCAATGGCAGCAATTCTTGAGCTTGCGTGCTAATCTGGTCGGCCTGAATGCGCTGCATATCGTCCACGGTGGGCTTTTTACCGTTGCTGCTCATCTGTTCGAGTAACGCGATAATGCGATTGGCGCGGTAGGGGGGAGCCCAATCGTTGCTGAGCAAATAGGGATACTGTTTGCCGACCACGCGGTTGTTAGCCGTCACAATGTACCCATCGGCCGGATTATAAATTTGCGGCAGCTTGTCAAATGGAATCCAGCCGCGCCATTCATGCTTACTGTCCCAGCCGGGCACTGGCAACATGCCATCATCGCCGAGCACGCGCACGGGGATATGGCCGGGACCAATATAACCGATGTTGCCATCGACATCGGCGTAGACAAAGTTTTGGCTGGGTCCAAAAAAGGTCCGGAAGGTCTCACGAAATTCGTCCCAGTTGCTGGCGTAGTTAATCCCCAAAAATGTATCAAAGGTGGTGTCGCCCGCATCAAGGACGGTCCAGCGTAAAGCCAACGGGGTAGAGGTATCGCTTACATCGCTGATCAAGGGACCATGTCGCGTGCTGCGCGCAGCCCAGCGCACTGGCATACCTTGATCTTTGACATAGATTGGCTCGTCCACAATGTTCATATCTTCCCAGCGCCCTTCCACCTCATATTGGTTGGGATTGGCTGGGTTGATATGTTCGCTATAGAGATCCTGCACGTCTGGCCCCAAATTGGTCACGCCCCAACTGATGCGTTCGTTGTGGCCGATCACAATGCCAGGGAGGCCAGGCAAGGTAGCGCCGATGGCGTGCAATTTATCCCCTTTCAACTCCACCAGATACCAGATCGAGGGAATGCGCGTGCCAAGATGAGGATCGTTAGCGAGCAACGGTTTGCCAGTTTCGGTGCGGCTGCCGGCCACGACCCAGTTGTTGCTGCCAACATCCAACCCACCCAAATGCAAATTCGCCTGCAAGCTGTCATCAATTTTTAACAGGGCATTGGCCGTTTTCGATAGGCTGGCGGTATCGGTCAGAATGGTTGTGCCACTCAGCGGATAGCTGGGCAGTAGTTGGGCGGCGCGCTCCGTGCCGATGGCCTGGGTTAGGCGCAAACGCAACAGTTCCATATCCCAATCGCCACTTAAATCCCAAGCCAGCATCTTCGCCCAGACCAGTGAATCGGTAGTCGTCCACGGCTCCGGTTCAATGCGCATCAGCACAAATTCTGGTGGCAGCGTATGATGTTCACCCAGCCAGCTATTCACACCGTCGGTGTAGGCTTGCAAGCCCGCTTGACCTTCCAGGCTGAGGGCGGACCAGGCGGCTTTGGCGGCACGATAGGCGCCCAGGGTGCGCAAAAATTTATCGGTATCAAGCGTTGCAGCGCCCAGGATTTCGCTGAGGCGGCCCGCGCCGATGCGGCGTTGGAACTCCATTTGCCAGAGCCGATCTTGCGCATGTACATAGCCAAGACCGAAGTAGGCGTCATGGTCGGTGGTCGCGAAGATATGCGGCACGCCATCGCGATCGCGCACAATTTCGACGGTGCCGTTCAACCCTTCCAATTTTATGGCACCAGTCGTTTGCGGCAGACTGGTGCGCAGATAAAACCAGCCACTCACTAGGACAACCGCTAGCACAAGTAGTAGAATGACCAGTAACCCCAATAAAATTCTGCGCATACACTTATCCTGGGAAAATTGATTAGGCCTTTGCGTGTGTAAGTCCTGCGGATGAGTTCTCGTGTATGGGCCTAGCAACGAACTTAGGCCATTCCAAATAAATAAGTATACGGGCTGAGTTTATCAACGGACCTGACAGGTGGGGTCTTTTCCACCTGTCAGGTCTCGATCTCTATATCGTTATTTATTTTTCTGGATTGGCCTTAATAGACATGATCGGGAATAAGCATCACCTCTGGTAGACAGGTAGGTGGCACCTGTATCCTTGTCGCCGCTTCAGTAGAAGCGTCCCTGTCTACCAAATCCTGTTAATCCCGATCATGTCTAATGAATCTGCGAGAGCAACTCTGGCTGATTCAGATGAGGCACGAAGATTTTGTCGCCAGCTCTGAGAATAGAATAAGGACGAACCACTTGGGGGTTGACGCTTTGTAACAAACGCAAGGGGATTTGGAAACTCTGAGCCACTTTCATCCAGGAATCACCCGCTTGCACGGTGTAATATTCGCCGCTACCATCGCCAATTTCAATCGCCGTGCCCGCCGGCACGAGTAATTTGTCACCAGGGCGCAACATGCCGCCACCCCGCATTAATTGGGGATTCACCCCTTGGAGGTCGGCCAGCGTCAGCCCAAACCGTTGCGCCAGTTTGCCCCAGTAATCGCCCGCCCGGACAGCGTAATATTGTAAATTAGCGCATGGACCCAAGTTGACGGCCATGCCGCGCGCCAGGCTCCAACGCACTTTACGCAGCCGCTCCAATTCTCGGTCGGCATAGAACATGACAACCACCTGATTATTCGCAGTGCGCGCAATGGGCAACTTGCCGATATCAGAAGAAAGGGTGCGCTCGGCCAGTTTGGTGGCCTGACCATCCGTGGCTTGCTCGGGCTGGGTCGTTGGGTTTTGCACCGCCTGATCGCCGCCCGCGATTGGGGTATCGGCGGTCGCTAACCCCATCACGCTAGACATGCGCAACAACGTACGTTGCTTGCCGCCGGGTTGGGCGCAATAAATCGGCCAACCAGGATCGTCGCTGTACCGAGTGGTGTAGACGGCCGCCGTCTCTTCGCGCACAAAGCTATCCGCCAGCGGCCCCGCAGCACCGGCAGCGTCCAACCAAGCCCGGCTAAAATACTCACCACCCGCGCGGCAAGCGAGCCGCGCCGGGCATTCGGGCCGTTGTTCGACATCGGGCGGCGGCGTGAATGCCCAGGCTTTAAGATCGTCTTTAGGGGCGCCCAATAAATCTAGCAGCGCTGGATCCGCCATGACGGCTTCCATGAAATCGTGCCAAATCGGTGCCGCACCACTGATACCGGTGCTATTGACCATCGGCTGCCCATTGCTGTTGCCCGCCCAGACCCCCGCCACCAAATATTTCGTAAAGCCAATCGTCCAGTTATCGCGAAAGTCACTGGTCGTGCCCGTTTTGACGGCGGCGGGACGGCTCAGTTTAAGTACGCTATGCGCGCCAAAAGAGAAGGTGCGCGCCGAATTGTCGCTCATAATATCGGTGGTCAAAAAAGCCGCGCCCGATGAAACGACCTGCACGGGCGCAGTCTCTTTCAACAAATTGACCGGTTGGCCCGCATAGTCAAGAAATTTCATCACCACTTTGGGTTCGATGTAGCGGCCACCGCTGGCAATTGTATTATACGCCGTCACCATCTCGATCAGCGGGGTTTCTTTGCTGCCCAACGCTAGCGTCAACCCACGCCAGCGATCCTTTTCCGATAAACTTTCGATACCCATCGCCCGTGCGCCCTTGACAAAACGGTCGAAGCCCATCCCGTCAAAGAGCCGCACCGCTGGAATGTTAAAACTGTTAGCCAAGGCCATACGCGCTGTTACCATGCCATGAAATTGATTGTCATAATTGTGCGGCTGATAATATTGGTTGGCGCCCAGATTGTAGGAGACCGGCGTATCGAAGAAAATACTGGCGGGGCTGAGCACAAGGTCGTTAAAGGCGGTGGCATACATTACCGGCTTGATCGTGCTGCCCGGCTGGCGCGGCATGATCGCCACGTTCACCTGACCGGCAATCGAGACATCGTTAAAATCAACGCTGCCCACCATGGCGATCACTTCGCCGGTGCCTGGTCGCAACGCCACGAGCGCAGCGTTGCTCATATTGTATTTCGTCTTGATTTTAGCAATTGTATCGCTGGCAATTTTCTGCGCCAGGTTTTGCATGCGCAAATCCAGCGTGGTAAAAATGTTGAGACCAGAGCGGCGCGTATAGCCATCGCCCAAATGCGCATCCAACGTCTGGATCGTATATTGGACAAAATGCGGTGCCAATATAGTTTCAGGGCTGATGTCACCTTTCAGGCTAAGTGGCACGCGGTAGGCCGTGGTGGCGTCGGCCGCACTGAGGGCATTATGTTTCACCATCAGATCTAGCACGACGCGCTGGCGTTGCTTGACCGCCACCCAATCGCGAAAAGGGTTGAGGGCGGCTGGGCGCTGGGGAATACCGGCCAAAAGCGTCGCTTCGGCCAGCGTCAGTTCGCTCGCGTGTTTGCCAAAATACGTCTGCGCCGCCGCTTCTGGCCCGTATGAGAGATTGCCATAGTTGAGCAGATTCAAATACATCTCCATCAACTCATCTTTGCTGTAGCGCAGGGTCAATTCTTGCGACAGCCCTGCCTCTAATAGCTTGCGGTCCATCGAATTGTTGTAACGTTCTTCTTGGCCCACAAACAGATTACGCGCTAATTGCATGGTGATCGTGCTGGCGCCCGAGACCACGCGGCCTTCGTTGTTGTTTTGCCACAGCGCTTTGGCCACACGAAAGGGATCGATGCCACCATTCGTGCGGAAGGTGGCATCTTCGGTGGCAATCGTGGCATCGATCAGATATTTGGAAACATGGTCGAGCGGCAGCCAAGTGCGGCGACCTTCCCCAAAAATCTCGGCTAGTTGCACGCCGTTACGGTCGTAGAGATAGGTGGTTTGAAACAGACGCGGCAGCGGGCCAGGCTGATACTTTTCCAGATAAGCTTCAACGACAGTCGGTAAAGCGGCATTCGAGTGCCCCCCCACCATCTCTTGAGCCTGGGTGCAACTACTAAGCAATAAAGTAATCAGGAGTAAGCCGACCAACCAATCAGATTTATGTTGCAATGCCATAGATAGGTGCTTTCTGAGGGATAGGCACAGACGATTAACTACTTTTGAATGGTTAATACGATGAAGAGTCATATTTTTATGTCTATAACAAAACTAAATAAGAGCACTGATGCAAGAGGGAAAGCTTACGAACTATGGCCTTGTACAGTTGGCATTTTAGCATGCAGAAAATCAACGTTGGGGCAAGGCTCGACCGACTGACTATGAACTCATATTGTAGTTCTTTTTCTCCTTGAAGCAAAATTTGTTCGGATTATAATTAGCTGACATTAGTTAATATATTTATATCTAGAGTATTGACAATGTCAGAAAAACATGGTAAGCTAGGTAAAGCGTTGAAGTAGTAATGAATTAATAGTTCATAATAAGGTGCTAACAAATGCCAGACGCAGATAAGGTACACACCAAACTTTCATACCGCCATCAAAAAACCTATGAGGAACTTGATGAAGGTGTAATGGAATCTGATGAAATAGCTAATCAAGAACTTTTTAATCTAAAAATGGATGTAAAAGCTTACAGTGATGCTCCTATCAAACTTATCTGTCAAATTGTGGCTATCGTATTTGACGAGATACCCAGCGAACCTTTGCTCAAATTATCGATTGATTGGAAAAAGTTAACTACTCAGATTGAAAAGTTGGCACGAGACATTTCTTTTCAAATGCCAACCCGTAGGCGAGGTATTGATTTAGCAGTTGAAGTCTCCAAACAATATCTTCTTTCAATCCAATACGGTGAGTGTTTGGTGAATGATAAAATTGCGCTGATCTCAAGTTACTTACAAAGAATTCATTTAGCTGAATTTGAAGGTCGGATGCCACCGATAGGCCAACAGCATAAAGATTTTCAATTAAGGCTTGAGGAGGTAAAAGAGCTTATGAAGCCAGGTATTAGAAAATATGCAGAGCAAATCGCACGAGATGATTCGACTTGTCGTATGCGCAAACCACCAAAACGTCGAAGATGCCCTGGATTATATGAAGATCTGGAGAAATAACATGAATATAGGTCATTCAAAATTTTCATACTGCTTCAATGATATTACTCATGAGTTTAGCAGCGTTCAGATCAATGAGCATAAAGGTAGAAAATGCTCTTCTTTGCAAGTAGGAGTAAATGATAAACAAATCATTTCTGAACACCACGAGTATATGCCTTCAACTGTGGCTGATCTAATTGACCTTGCAGTGGCAATTTACACTGCAGACCGTTGCTCTCACGCTAGTAATGGCGTTGCACGGCAGATCAAGGTTACATTACCGGTTAGAAATCCTCTCCTTCTCACCAGTGTAATCAGCGAGCTTGAAAATATCTTGGACTGGTTTACACAAGATCATTGGGTTTTTGAGTTTACAATGCGGCAGTCTTTAGGCCGATTACCAGAACGTCAGAGTCGAATGAGATTTTCTAATGATCAATTTCAGCCAGTCGAAATAGCACTATGGAGTGGAGGCTTGGATTCTCTCGCAGGATTATGCAATAGGTTATATACAACACCGTCAACACATTACGTTCTATTTGGTACGGGCGCTAGCAATAATGTTCAAGGTATACAACGACAAGTTGCACAAGCCGTCAACGCCTATTACCCTAACCAGACAGAGCTTATACAAGCCCCATTTCGCATTAAAATAGCTAATTTACTTAAAAACAGATATACCCGTTCTCGAGGATTTGTATTTATGCTTCTAGGCACATGTTGCGCCTATATGAAGGGTCAAGATCTGCTACATATTTATGAGAACGGTATTGGCGCTATAAATCTTCCGTATAAAGATTCAGAAGTTGGGTTGGATCATACTCGCGCAGTTCACCCGCGCTCCTTGATCGATGTAGGCAAATTCGTTTCTAAAATTCTTGATACACGTTTTTCGATCCATAATCCGTTTTTATTCCAGACCAAGGCACAAATATGTGAAGTATTTACACATACTAAGGCTATAGATTTGATCTTTAAGACCATCACTTGTGATCGCAGACATCGCGAAGAAAATCCTCAATGTGGTTTCTGCTCTTCCTGTTTACTCCGTCGACAAGCTCTAGCTGCCGCTGGACTACATGACCAAACACAATATGTCGTTTCTGACAGTCGATCTGCTCAACCAAAGGACAGAAGATATTTAGAAGCTATGCTACACCAGATTGATGTACTACAAGGATTACTTACATCACAGAACGCTTGGATGAATATATCAAAGAAATATTTTACCTTAGCTGAAGTTGTAGATTGGATGTCTGATGATACTCTCAGTGACTCAGAGACTATACAACGAGAATTGCTAATGCTGTATCAACGTTATGTTCGAGAATGGGAATCTGCTCAACCATTCATTGAACAAAAGCTTGCACTCACAAAGGGGTAGACGATGAATGACGTAGATATTTTAGACACGATTGACCAACATCACTTGGGCAACGAGTTAAAGCAAGCACGCCAAAAACGGGGTCTTACCCAGGCAGATGCAGCAGAAATCCTGGGCGTCGCACGCACGACGATCACAGCCATTGAACAAGGGGAACGACGGCTTAAGGCGGGAGAATTGATCAAATTGGTGCGCGCCTATGGCCGACAGGTGAGTGATTTTGTGCGCGCTCGCCCTGTACTTGAATCCTTTCAGATTCAGTTTCGCAGTTCAGCTTTGCGCACGCTAGACGATGAGCAGGCGATCCAAACAACGATTGGCCTCTTTGAAGAATATTGTCGCGATTATGTGGAACTAGAACAGGTGATGGAAGCGCCACTTTCGCAAAAATACCCAGCGCTTTATGAAATCGACGGTCTGCAAGTAGAACAGGCAGCCGAAAGTGTGGCGCAAGAGGAACGTAATCGGCTGGGCCTTGGTGATGGCCCCGTGCCGATGTTGCGCGATATTTTAGAGCAAGATGTCGGTTTGCGGATTTTCTACTTGCCGTTGGAGCCATCTCACAACTTTTCTGCCATGTACACTTATAACCCGGCACTGGGTGGTTGTATTGCGATCAATCGGCTCCATCCAGCAGAACGGCGCCGTTGGTCATTAGCGCATGAGTATGCACATTTTCTTGCGGATCGGTTCCGCGCAGATGTCTATGTAGCCGACGGTTACCAACGACGGCCAGAAAGTGAACGTTTTGCAGACAATTTTGCCACCTATTTTTTAATGCCAACCGGTGGCCTGCTCCGCCGCTACAACGACATTCGGCGCAAAAGCAAAATTTCACCGGCTGTGCTGTGTACACTTGCGCATTATTACGGCGTATCCGTTGAAGCCCTTACGTTGCGCTTGGAAGGTATGAAACTCCTGCCCACAGGCACTTGGGATAGACTGCACAACAATGGCTTCCGAGTGCGCCAGGCTCAACAGCAACTTGGTTTATCACCTTTATCAGAGACCGACGATAAATTCCCGAAACGGTATCAATATCTCGCAGTTGATGCTTATCGCCAAGAACGCATCAGTGAAGGCCAACTAGCCCACTTCCTGCGTGTGGATCGCTTAGAAGCGCGAAGAATCGCCAATCAATTGCGCCAGGTAATGGATGAAATGGATGATAACGAAGCAATTGACCTAACGGCCAAGCAAACAGTAGACAACTAGGAGATCATTTTGACTACTGGACAACCTATAAATCCATCAAATTCTCCGAATCGCTTTATGATCCTAGATGCTTGTTGTGTACTCAATTTTCTTGCTTCTGACGCAATCGCTTCAATCCTGACCTCGATTCCCCACGCGCTTGCGATTGCCGAATACGTTTATACAGAAGAGGTATTACCCGTCCAGGCAAGCTTGTTTGGCGCCCAAGATCAAGCGCGTATTTTACAAGCGCACGTTGATTCGGGATTGTTGAGTATTACATCGCTCAATTCAGAAATGGAGGAAAAGATCTTGGTCAATTTAGCGACAGCAATGGATGATGGTGAAGCCCATACCTGCGCAATCGCCTTAAGTCGCGATTGGGACATTGCCAGTGATGATCACAAAGTCTTGGCTGTGCTGAAAAGATTGTCGCCCCATGTGCGTGTGCATACAACGCCGGAATTGGTCAAATACTGGGCTGACAATAGTCAGGGGGCTGCGGCTCAATTATCGACAGTTCTGGATAATATTCAGCGGCGCGCCAACTATTGGCCCGGACCTAAACACCCCCTTTATCGCTGGTGGCAAATAAACATCAATCCAAACCGAGAGGAATAGGCAAATCTGATGAACAAAAATTTACCTTCGACACTTGCCGCAAACCCATACGCGCTAATCCAAGAAAAAGTGACGCAGGCGATTGGCATCTTGCAAGAAACCAATATCGATCTCTGGCTGACGTTTGTGCGCGAAACGTCGGCGGGTGGCGACCCTGTATTGCCCTTTATCTATGGGCATGACGCCACCTGGCAAAGCGCCTTTATCCTGACGCGCAGCGGCGAACGAATTGCGATCATGGGGCATTTTGATGCCGAGAATGCCCGGCGTTCTGGCGCGTACACCGAAGTGATCACCTATCACGAGGCGTTTAGCAAACCGCTACTCGCAGTCTTGCAACGGCTCAATCCGCAGCAGATCGCGCTCAACTATTCGGTCAACGATCCGCATGCGGATGGCTTGAGTTATGGGCTTTATCAGTTATTAACTGGCTACCTGAAAGCTACGTCGTTTGCAGAGCGCATTGTCTCCGCCGAAACAGTGATCAACAAACTGCGCGGGCGCAAGACGGAAACCGAAATTGACCGTATCGAAACGGCCATCGCCACCACCTTTGAACTCTATCAGCAAACGTTCGACTACGCGCAGGTTGGTATGACTGAGCAACAGATCGGCCAGTTCATGCATGATCGCGTCCAGGCGTTGGGGCTGACGACCTCTTGGGAAAGCGCCAGTTGTCCAGCCGTCAACAGCGGGCCAGACACGCCCATCGGCCATTCGGGACCCACTGACGTGATTGTGCAGCCAGGCCATCTGTTGCATTTTGATTTTGGCGTGCGTCAGAACGAGTATTGTTCGGACATCCAACGCGTGCTGTACTTCTTACGCGCCGGTGAAAACGCAGCGCCCGCGCCCGTGCAACAGGGCTTCGCCACCGTTGTGCGCGCGATCCAGGCTGCGGTGATGGCAATGAAACCGGGCGTACTGGGCAAGGAAGTAGATGCAGTGGCCCGCCAAGTGATCACGGATGCCGGTTATCCCGAATTCAAATACGCCACCGGCCATCACCTTGGCCGCGCCTGTCACGATGGCGGTGGCATTTTGGGGCCAGAATGGGAGCGCTATGGTGACACGCCGAATCGTCCGCTGGAAGTGGGCCATGTCTATACGGTGGAGCCGGGATTATTTGTGCCCGGTTACGGCTACATGGGGCTGGAGGAAGATGTGCTGGTAACAGCGAATGGGGCTGTGTTCTTGGGCAAGCCGCAGACCGATCTGATCTTGAAGTGAAACTGCGTCAGGGATCTCATCTCTTCTTGGGAAGAAGTGAGAGCCCTGACTTTAATCAAGTTGGCGGTAAGTGGCGTACCTACCGGCTATCGAAGTCAACCACGGCCTGATTGCAACCTTTCCCCGGCCCTGTGCTGACCCAATCGGCAATTTCAGAGATGCGCTTGCCACGCTCGTCGACAATCCATACATACCAATCGCCGGCAATTGGACCTTGAGCATGAATGATATGGCTATAATAACCAGTCTTCCAGCCAGAATAGCCTTCATGCGGTCCAGATTGAACGGGAGCGGTAATCGGTGGGCCATCCGGCGCATAGCTAAAGACCACTTTGTAACCATTCTTCGGTTGGCCATTGATTGAAGTCGTCCCTTCAAACCAGTTGCCAGCCGCTTGTGGTTCACATTGGCTGACCGTCACAACATTGAAGTAGGTGGCTGGGGGCCTATTTTGTTGAACAAGCGGCAAGAAGGTGCTTTCTTTCGGCCCCAGCACCTGATTGATATTACCAGTAATCTTACCTGGCAGTACAGCAATATCGGATCCTGCTCCAGGAAAATTGTTCTGGACGCCAGCACCGTAACATTCAACAGGATAAGTAGCAGTCGAATCGCCAAAACAGAGCTGATAGAGACCTGCCTTCAAACCTTTGACCGTAAAATTGCCGTCGGCATCTGTTTGGTCATCCACTGTGACTAAAGTCCAGCCATATGATTGGTCATTGACAAAGACACCGACAGCCAAATTCGCCACGCCGGCAGCGTTTTTCAAGTGGACGCGACCGCTGATACCACCACCTTCGACCAACTCCACAGTGGCAGGCAAGTCACTCATATCCTTTGGGAATACTGCTCTGTTCCCTCGCAAAAAGAACGAATCAGCACTTTGCAGGGAAAGGTGCTCTTTGTAATAGGTAGTGGCATAGACGCCCTTCGGGTCGGAAATACCCAGGTAATAATTACCATCAACCAAGCCGTCGATCGTGTAATGACCTTTGGCATCTGTGTAGACATAGATCAAGGGCTTGACGTCATTCGCCGTAGCCATCGGCGGAAAAACAGAGCAGCAATTATTCTGATATAAAGCAACCTTGACACCTGAGACCGGCGCGCCTTTGGCGGTCACGGTGCCAGAAATCTGCCCACTGTATGGCGGGCCGGAGAAGCTCTGATTCAGCGCGATAGTAAGATTCGTGCGTGTTTCACCCACGGTCAGTGTAACTGGCGCGGCGTCTTCCATTGTTTTACCGCCATAAAAACCCTGGTAATAGGCGCTGCCGACAGCCGTGTTTGCCGACAGCCGGTAGACGCCTGCTGGTAAACCACCAATTTTATACTGGCCGGTACGCTGATCGACATTACCATTATCAAAACCATTATAAAATTGGTAAAAAGGCTCCCAGCCAAGCTTAGACTTGTATTCAACTGCCACAGAACCTGGTTGTTGAATCGGCGCGCCAGCAAGGGTTACCACACCGCTCACATAGCTGGCAGGGGCCAAATTGGCGTTTATACCTGGGTGTGTTTCGTAACGGACAACGGTCACGGGTGTTCCTTGAACGGAGAAAAATGGGTTAATGCTCAGTACGTTACTGTAGATTTCGGAAACATAATCACCACTTGGAGCGAGAAAGCTAATCGTGTAGGCACCTGGCAGGAGATTAAGCAACCGATAGACGCCGACGTTGTTGGTTTGTGTATATTGTGACCAACTGCCAATGCCATAGGGGCTTGTCGTGATCCGCTGAGCGCTCACACCAACTTTGGCCAGCGGCTTACCGTCAGCGTCAGCGATGTTGCCCACAATTTGCGCCAGGTCAGCTCCATCGCCCAAGATAAAATTAATGTTAGGCGTGATCGCACCCGCGTTTACGGCTACGTCAAAGCCATCATCAATTGCGTACACATTGGCATAACATTCCTGGGTAGGGTTATAAGAACTCGAAAAGTAACCACCGCCCGTACAGATGCGATAGACGCCAGCGGGTAAACCGGTCACGCTGTATTCTTTTTGATCCGTAAAAATAGGGATGGTGCGCACATTGTCCCACCGCGTACCAGCCTTTTGGAAAACACTCAGGACAGAAGGGTTTCCGCCGCCGCGTGTGGTGGGCAGCAGCATGCTAGTAATCGTGCTGGTAATCGTACCCGTAATGCCGCCCCCTAATCCTAATTGCAGATTGATGTCTTTAACGTTAACGCCAGCAACGGGGACATCAGTTGCCAATTCTAGCACGGTGGCGCCAGCATAGTAAGTTTGAGCCAGCACGCCTTTGGGGTCGCTCGCTAAGATTCGATAGATGCCTGCCCCCAATAGAGTAGCCTTATAAGCGCCACTCGCATCGGTCAACAAAACGCGAATTTGTTGCCATCCCCCAGGGTTCAATTGCTGAAAGACGGTGATTTCAATGCCGGCTAATGGTGCACCGGTGACGCCGTTCGTCACGATGCCAGCGATGCTACCGGGGGCATCGGGCACAACAATATTTTCGTCCGCGTGCGCTCGATTGACAAAAAGGAGTAGAAAGAGCAGACAAAGACAAGCAGCAGTGATAATGCCAAGTTTGCGGAGCAGGCAGAGGCTAGAACCGAAATAGCGCGGCATAGGGGTATCCTTTCTAGTGTCAGGGTATTTTGAGAATGGAGAAGATAGATCAACGAATGCTGTCTGGTAATCATACGAATCTCGTGCATAAAAAGTTCCGTTTTGTTGAATATACCTGGATAGCTGCACTTTTCATCCACTAAGCGAGGCAGGGCCATCGCGAACTTCAGACCTGACCGCTGCGCTGCGCCTGTGTTTGGTTGCATCCACGGCAGGCAAAGCAGCGCAGCGGTCAGGTCTTGGTCGAGTCGCAAGCAAAGTTCGCGATGGCCCTACTAAGCGAGGCTATCCAGGTTGTCGTTGTACAGTTCAGATTTACTGGGCTGGGTATAAAGTCATCACGACTTTAGCAACGCCAGCGCCAGTGGTATTACCGACAATACTCCGGTTGAAGGCGGCGTAGATGTCATTATTGCTCGCGCCTTGCCGATCTTCCTGACCATTGAGCGCAAAAAGGTAGGGCGAATTGACAACTTCGATGCCGCTAGCCGTATTGAGGCCGAGGCGCTCATTCGACACTTCTAGCGAAATGGTTTCACCAGCCTGCACCACACTGCGCAGCACTTTCAGTTGGCGCTTGTTATCAACGGTGTCACTCGCCTTAGTGGTATCGTTGCCATAGACGCTTAACTGGTCGTTGTCAATCTGCACCTCCGCATTGTTGCTCTGGTTGCCGTTGTCGCCGCCGTACCCATCATTTGAAATCGAGTCACCAATGTTCACCGATAGGCCGCTGGGTGTGTTGCCATAGGTGATGTCAAAGCGGGCCTTGACGTAGCCCGTGCTGTGTGGATCGAGCGTCAGACGCAAGAGGCTTTGGTTGCCATTCTGATTCATCACCATCGCGCCACCAATGTTGCCGCAGTCGTTACGCCCCAAGGTCAGGTCTAGTGTACAGGAGACCAATTGCGCGGATGCTTGTACCGTTGGCGTTGCCACGGGTGATGGTTGCTGCTGTACGATTGGCTGAACAGGCAATTTCACGGGTGTGGACAACTTTGTCAGTTCCTCGCGCACCAGGCGCACGACCAGTTTGTCCAACATATCCACCGAGTAGCTATCTACGTCATGGTTGGTTTCCGTGCCGGGACCGCTGCTCGGATCGCTGCCATTTTTATAGGTGAGGAAGACAAACTTACCACCCGTCAATTGTGCCATTTGTCGGAAAATATATTCGCCGTCGCCGGCCAGGTTACTGGCGCCGACTGGGAAGATTTTGACACCGCGGCGCACCATCTCGATCATGTCGGTGGCATAGCTGAACGGTTCGCCATAGCCCAGATGGGGCGGCGCATCGGAGACCAGGATGATCAGGCGCACGGTGTTGTCACTGCGCCAACTTAGCTGATTGAGCGTGGTGTGCAACGCTTCGTTGAGTGATTCCGGCGTGTCACCGCCACCGTCAGCCTGCAAAGCGGCGAGGTTGCGCTGAAAATCTTGGAGGTTATAAGTAAAGTCATGCGGTTGCACCACAAACGCATCGCCGCGGTCGCGATAGGCTACCAACCCATAACGGACATCCGGCTTGGCGGGCAACTTGGCAATCTGGTCCGCTACATCGGCCATTGATGCTTTGAGTTTGTCGATCTCGTCGCCCATCGAGCCGGTGGCATCGATCAAGAAGACCAGGTCTAACTGGGTGTAGTCGGCATGGGCTGGGCTGGTCAAGGTTAAAAGCCATTGGTCACCGCCATTGCGGGCGAACTTCTGTTTCTGCGCCACATAGCCTTTTTTGGCGACGACGCGAAATTCATCGGCATTGCGCAAAACGTAGTTGTCGTCCAATGCGCGCGGGTGGAACAACAGTTGGCCGCCGGCATCGGTGCGCCCGGCAAAAACCACCTGGTCGCCAACCGAGATTTCAACGTCGGCATCGTGCACCGGCAAGCTATTTTCGTCGAGCACATGAATGATGTAGCGCTCGCTAACATCGCGGTCGTTGACATAGAATTCGCCCCGATGCCGGCTGCGATAGTCCAAATATTCGCTCCATTGCTCGTTGTCGTCGGTCACACCGGCGGTAACGGCCTCGAATTGGTTGGCCTGGGCCGGGGCGGCTGCACCGCCAGCCGCCCCGGCCGCAGACGGCGCCCGCGTTGACGATGCGTGATCGCTGGCAGCTGCCGCACCGCTACTGCTGGCCGCCGGTTGGGCCGCGGGCGCCGCACAGCCATGTAAGAGTAAGATCGCCAGCAGAACAAGCAACGAGATTAGGTGTTTACAGAATCGTTCGGATAACATGTGGGTAGCTCCTTAGACATTCAACAAATGGGTAAGCAAATTTGATGCGATAGACCATAGCCGGATAACGCCTATCATGCCGCAACTGGCTGGCATTTCAAGCGCCAGATCTGTACCATTGGCGTGTATTTCTTTGTAACAAACGGATTTTGCGCTGTTGATGACAGACACACTGTTACATCCCAGTGTACTGTTGCACGCTACTCTACCAAACTTCCGCGCCGAAGTGTCGAACGAGGCGCGCCGAATCTACTCCGAAAACTCGGAGTGATGGACGGCGCGGGTGCATCCCAAATTTTTGGTGCAAATGAAATTTGGCCGCTCACCTCGAAGCGTCGAGGTGAGCCTCAGCGACTAGGGACCCCAGTGCCTGAGGGCACTTGCTACGGTCAGGAGCGGGATTCATCCCCGCGAAAAAGTCGCCAAAATCTGAGACGCACCCGACCAGCGTCCTAGGTTTACCAGCGTCACTGGCATAGAGTAGAATATGGGCAACATCCACTCTGGGTTGAGAAAATGAAGAGGCTTGGAGCAGCATGCCAGTCTATCGGGAAAAATTTGCACAGTTGTTGAGCGAAGGCATTCATCGCGTGCGCCTTTGTGAATCTAAGGCCATTCAGATTGTCCAAGATGAATTGGGCTATGCCTTGGGCCGCGAAGGTGGCTCTGCGCTTGAATATTGGCGCAAAGGCCATGTGCCCCAGCTCGCCGAAGTCGAACAGTTGGCGCGCGAGATCGTGCGCCGCGGGCAATTAGAACGGGCGTGGCTGGAGAAATTTCTACAAAGCGCCGGCCACCCCACACCAGGGCAATTGAGCGCCGAATTATTTGGTGGGACGCCAAAGGCAGAACTGATGGCTGTCCCCAAAGTAGCGGCGCCCACGTTTGATCGACTGGCCCCCTTTGTCGTCGGGCCACCAGTCGTTCATCCCCGGCAATTTTTTGGCCGCGAGGCAGAGCTCAAACGCATCTTTCATGTGTGGCAACGGCATCC
>JBBREZ010000045.1:0-22027 GCA_038225095.1 Caldilineales bacterium | reverse complement strand
AAGCGGATTACCTTTTTCGATGATTTAAGAGCATTAACTCGATACATGCTTTTCGACTCCTGGGAATCCCTTTTCGCCTTCATGATTGACGGGCTGGAAATCGATCCTATTCCCATCTAATTCTCTAATTTGCAATTGCTGGTGAGCAATGTCACGACTTGACTTGAGATGTAAAATATAGACAGCAGAACACTGTTCCGATCTTGCTTGCGCCTGCCTCTTAGGGCGTCAATTACAGATGGTATATGTTACAGTTGCAGTGGGCAGGGCATGGTTTGGAGCGATGCCAAACAGACTTTAGTTAAGCAGAATAAAGGTATTTATAAAATGATTTTTAGCATTATCAGCCTATTAGCAATTCTAGTCATTGGTTTAATACTCTATAGTTACCGTTGGAACATACTGAACCCCCCTTCAAAGTGGCTCATTCAAAATAGATAATCTTGATAGGACATTCGTGTATCATGTCCCGAAAAAATTAGGTGCTCATCCAAAACTAATGATTGCCTATCTATCATGGATCTGGTTTAAAAGCATTTATGATGCAAATATTTACAGGCCATGAGTTTGATTTAGCGGCCGACAAAAACCAAAATGCAATTATTGCTTATCCGCAATGGTATAAGGGAAACTGGAACGATTGTAGAAAACTTGCCCCCTATCCAGCCAAACAATTGAATTTGGATGATGTGGGTTTTACAGAGCAAATCATTTCGTATTTCAAAACAAATTATGAAATCGATGCTAATGAAATTTATAGCGTTGGCTATTCAAATGGCGGACAAATGGTAATGAAACTGGCGAACTTAAAGCCAGAATGGTTTAAAGGTTTTGATATAATAAGTGCGAATATCCATACCTAAAACAATAATAATTGCAATAGTCCTCAAAAACCCGTTTCTTTAATCTATTTGAGTGGTGTCGAAGACCCAATTATTCCCTATAACGGCGGTGAGGTTACATTGAATGGTAAAAGGTTTGGTTCGGTAATGAGCACTGAGCAAAGCTTGCAACATTGGCTCAGTGTAAGCAATTGTGACCCACTTGAACCGACAACATTGCAATTTTCTGATAACAAATCAGGCGAAAAGATTACGGCAATACAAAAAAATTATTATTCCATTTCAACTAACAAGCAGGTAAGTTTTGTGAAAATTTTGAATGGTGGACATACTATCCCAAACCGTAATTTTCGTATTCCCATTAAACAATTGGGCAACATGAACAAAGACGTTGACGCACCTCAAATCATTTAGGATTTTTTTATGAACTTAAAATAAGATTATTTCAAGGAGCGGTGTCTTTTGTAAAGAAATATGGTTGTACTATAGAAACACATGAAAAAGAAACCTACACAAGTTTTTGATTAAGAATTGGACGATAGTTCCTTAAAATCTGTCAATCCCTGCTCTATTATGATATACTTGCAGCAGGTATAAGCGCTTTTTGACTCACAAGTAACCTGATCCTATGGACATTCTACGCGGCGTTGTTGAACGTATCACCTATCACAACGAAGAAAACGGCTACACGGTGGCCAAATTGGCGCCGGAAAGCGGCGGACGTGCAAGCTTTGGCCAGAGCCGCGAAATCCCGATTGTTGGCAATATGGCGGGCGTCAACGTGGGCGAAAGCGTGGAATTGACCGGGCGCTGGACGATGCACGCCGAATATGGCAAGCAATTTATTGTAGAAAATTTGCGGCCCGTGCTGCCCGCCACGATCAAGGGCATCGAAAAATATCTGGGCAGCGGCTTGATCAAAGGCGTAGGACCGGTGACGGCCAAACGCATTGTCAAGCAATTTGGTGTAGAGACGCTGGATATCATCGAACAAGCGCCGGAACGGTTGATCGAAGCGCCGGGCGTGGGCCAAAAACGTGTGCGCTTGATCATGGAAGCGTGGCTGGAGCAGAAGGCGATCAAGGAAGTGATGCTCTTTTTGCAGAGCCACGGCGTCAGCACCAGCCTCGCTACAAAAATTTATAAATTCTATGGCGATAATTCGATTGCCACCGTTAAAAATGACCCGTATCGGCTGGCACGCGACATTTTTGGGATTGGTTTTCTCACCGCTGACAAAATTGCGCAGTCGATGGGACTAGCGCCCGATTCGCCGCAACGCGTGGCCGCCGGCATTGCGTATGCGCTCAATCAAGCCACGGATGAGGGCCATGTTTTCCTGCCCACGTCCGAACTGATTAAACAAGCGGGCGAGTTATTAGAAGTTGGGCCCGCTCAAATTGGCGTCGGCTTAACGCGCCTGTGGGCGGATGAGCAGATCAAAATTGCCAGCGAACCGGGCAGCGGCGAAGTGACGCCCGTCCGTTTGCAACCCGTCATCGATGTGATTCCGCAACTGCTCGCCGAGCACGGTCAATTGTATGCAGCGGCCACGATTGACGAAGTCCAAACCCTCCTCGAGCAAGAAAACGCCATTTATCTGACGCCGTTCTATTACAGCGAAATGGGCGTGGCCAACCGGTTGCGCCGGCTGCAAACCGAAGGCCAAAGCCAGTTGCACGATTTTCAAACGGGGCAATTTAACTGGTCGAGGGCTTTCGCAGCCTTGGAGCAGACCACCGGTTTTCGCTTAGCCCCGCAACAACAAGCCGCAGTGCAGGCCGCATTGACCCATCGCGTGATGGTCTTAACCGGCGGCCCAGGCACGGGCAAAACCACGACCGTACGCACCATTTTACAGCTATGCGAACAAGCCAATCGGCGTGTCCTCTTGACCGCCCCCACCGGGCGCGCCGCCAAACGTTTGGCCGAGACAACCGGTCATGAAGCCAAAACCTTGCATCGGTTATTGGAATTCAAACCATCAGAAGGCATGGCCTTTCAGCGCAATGAAGAAAATCCGCTAGAAAGCGACTTATTGATCGTTGACGAAGCTTCGATGTTGGATCTGATCTTGACCAATCATTTGCTCAAGGCGATTCCACCAGGGATGCATTTGTTGCTGGTGGGTGATGTGGACCAGTTGCCCAGTGTGGGCGCCGGAAATGTGTTGAAGGACATCATTGCGGCGATTGAGGAGAAGGCGGCGGGCGCGAGTGTACTGAAGGCGCGCATGACAGAAGGCTTCGCCAAAGTGATTCGCCTCGAAACGATCTTTCGGCAGGCAGCGGACAGTCATATTATTACCAACGCGCACCGCATCAATCGGGGTGAAGCGCCCGTGCTCAACAATCAGGCGACGACTGACTTCTTTATTTTCAAAGTAGAAGATCCCGAAGCAGCGGCCAAATTATGTGTGGAGTTGGTGCAGAGCCGCATTCCACGGCGCTTTGCGATTCCATCGACGGATATTCAGGTGCTCAGCCCGATGCATCGCGGCGCGGTGGGCGTGGGCGCGCTGAACGAGGCGCTGCAAAATGCCCTCAATCCGCCCATGCCGCAGAAACCGCAACGCCAGATGGGCAACCGCATCTACCGGGCGGGCGACCGCGTGATGCAAATTCGCAATAATTACGACAAGGAAGTGTACAACGGTGATTTAGGCGCGATCAGCGCCATGGATTTGGAGATGCAGAAGGTAACGGTCAATTTTGAAAATCGCCTGGTCGTCTACGATTTTCTAGAATTGGACGAATTGATGCATGCCTTCGCGATTAGCGTGCACAAGAGCCAGGGCAGCGAGTTTCCCGCCGTGGTCATTCCCGTTTTGACCAGCCACTACATGATGTTACAACGCAATTTGTTGTATACTGCGGTGACGCGCGCACGGCGCTTGGTGGTGCTGGTCGGTCAGCCCAGGGCCATCGCCCTGGCCGTGCAAAATAACAAAGTGAGTGAACGTTTCACTGGTCTGCGCGAGCGATTAATTCGTGATGAGTGAAGGTTGATAATCACTTTTCACTCATCACTCGATGTCATTAATTCATGGTACGCAATCCTCGTGTAGGCTGGGTTCGCCGCTCCGCCTGTGCGTGTAACCGCTAATCATGCTGCGGCGAACCCAGCCTACGTCACCGTGCGTAACGTGAGTCATTAAGTTAAGAAAGAGAGATTGAGAGATCAAGAGATTGTTCGTTTTTTAATCTCTAATCTCTTGATCTCCTAATCACCTATCACGACAACAGAAAGGAATCCAACCGATGTCCAACACGAGTCTCCCCATTGCTGTACAACTTTACACATTGCGCAATTTGACGTTGTCTTTTCCCGAATTGCTGGCCCAAGTGGCGGCGATTGGCTATACAGGCGTGGAAACGACGAGCAATCACGGTTGCACCGTTGACGAAATGTGCGCGCTGCTGGATAAGCACCAGTTGCAAATTGTCTCGGCCCATGCCGGTCTGCCTTTGTTGGAAGCCGATTTGGACGGCGTCATTGCCTTTAACAAGGGAGTTGGCAATCATACACTGGTCGTACCGTGGATACCGGAAGCGGCCCGTGCGGCAGGCTGGCAGGAATTGGGCCGCAAGCTCGATGGCTACGGTCAACGCTGCGCCGACGCCGGGATGCGCCTGTTATATCACAACCATGCGTTTGAGATGGTCGAAATCGAAGGCAAAGTGGCAATTGAATGGCTGCTCGACGCCGCGAAACCGGCCAATTTGGGCTTTGAAATCGATTTGGCCTGGGTGGCGCGTGGTGGTCAGGATGGCGTGAAGTTGCTCAAGCAATTTGCCGGGCGTTGCACGCGTATCCATTGCAAAGATGTGGCGCCAGCGGGCCAAAATGAAGATCAGATGGGCTTTGCCGATGTTGGTTATGGCACGCTCGACTGGTCGGCCTTGTTGCCCGCCGCCAAAGCAGCTGGCGCCGAATGGTATATCGTCGAACACGATCTGCCGAAGGATGCGTTGGCGAGTGTGAAGCGCAGTTTTGAGTTTTTGCAGAAGCAACTCTCATAATAGACATTGTCAGGCTTAACAGGATTGGTAGACAGGTAGACAAGGATATAGGTAAGCGTTACCTGTATCCTTGTCTACCTGTCTACCAGCGGCAATGGCTTATTCCTGATAATGTCCAATAGGTTGATGGCATGCCGAGCTGGTGAATGGTTTCATTGATCAGCTTGGCCTATTTTACAAGGAAAAAACTAATGGCAAAATCAGCAATGTTCGCGGGTCTGGTAGTGGACGAAAATGGCAAGTCCGCCGACGTGGCGTTTGTCGGCGAAAATGCCTGTTATGTGGTGATGGATGAAGACTTTAAACGGCACATCGACGCCGGACAGGTAGATGTCCAGGTGCTGCGTTATATGCGCGAACAGGTGGACGACAACCGTGATCTGGCCGTGGGACAAATGTTGGAGATGATGGGCAAGGATGACATCTTCACCAAGGCCGCGGTCGAGTCATCGATCAATAACATTGAGAAACAGGTGGGTCAGCCAATCCCCGAAGATGCGCGCCAATGGCTGGGCATGTTGGGCTTTCGGATTGTGATCGACTTCCATGGCCATGTGACCGACATTCAGATGCCAGCGGGTGGGATTGAGGATGAGGGAGAGTAGGCGCGCCGCTAGCCTTTATATGTCCAGTAAGCCGGAATAGTCTAAAACTTGGTCGGCCCATTTTTTCGCTTGCACAGAAAGTAGCGTACGCTGAGCTTTCCCATGTTGTGCTTCCAGCCAGGCGCGCCGCCATAAGCCAATCATTAATTGGATATCTACCAGTGCTGCGGCAACCTCCGGTTCAGCGTCAGCGGCTGTCCATTCGACAAAGTATAGGCTCTCTTCGAACATAGTTTCAAGCGCTGCGTTGCTGATATCGTGCTTCGCCAAGGAGGATATGCGCGCCAAAGTGGCAGACAATCCACCTAAACGAATGGGCAATGGATCTTTTAAATAACGTTCTCGTTTGCTCTCCCAGTTATTCATAAAATATCTCCTAATAGTTGCCGAGTTGTCGTCTCTACTTTTTGACGAATCTCTTCACTTTGAATAATCATACTTCGATTGCCCACAGGTGGCCGAATATTGATGAGTGATTCAAATATGATAGACTGTTTTTCGAGAAATCAGTTGGCGCCCCATAAATCATCCTGTTCGCTACTATGAGCGAGTAGCAATTCTTCGCATTCGTAGTGCATCTCACCATCACCGGCAAGCATCAACCGACGAATGTCAACAACAATTTTAAGCATATCAGAATATTTTTCGAGCATTTCTTGTAGCTGTTAAGTGGTGGCTTTTTCTGTCAGCAAGTATATCATGTCAATCCTTCGCGCAATGCTTTCTCATTCAACCGCAATAAGCCCAACGCCATCGCCGCTGACCATGCTAATACTTTGAATTCGCCGCGCGCCAATGCCGCTTCTACTTCGGCCCGACTGAGCAACAATAACGCCTGTTCCTCTAAATCGTCGGCGTTGATCGGCTGCACCCACTGAGCGTCAAGCGCCAGAAAGAGATACGCCTGCCCACAGCCGCGATTGCCATCAACGGCATAGGCGCCCAACGGGATCCAGGTTGGCGCCGCGAAGCCGGTTTCTTCCAGCAATTCGCGTTGAGCGGCCGCCAGTGGATCTTCGCCCGGCTCTAAATAACCGCCGACCACGGCCAAGGATGTGCCTTGCACAGCGTATTTGGTCTGGCGAAAACAGAGAAACTCGCCCGCTGCCGTCACCACGACCACATTGATATAATCGGGCGTGATCAGCCAGGCCCATTCTTCGATGATCTGACCATTCGGCAGGCCAATTCGATGGTTTTCGACGGTTAAATATTTACCATCACGGGATTGTAAAACCGTGGTGCGCGCCAGCGTTTTCCAAGTTTCCATCAGGCAACTCTCAATCTTTACAAAAAATTAACAACGTAATGATGGACCCCACCCTAGCCCTCCCCTGCTGGGAGGGAATCGATCAGGGACAGAACGAGTCATTTCGGCTTTCCCTCATCAGTCCCCTCCCAGCAGGGGAGGGCTGGGGTCACTGCCATTAAGGTAAGGATCGTGCATGGCACGGCGGCCTGATCTTCTCGTGCACACTCAATCCCATCCGCCGTGCGCTGCACGCAATGGTGGGATCAGTCCTTATTAATGAATCTCGATGCGCGCCACCCACTTCACCTGGCGCAGCGCATCGTCAATTTCACTCGGCACAATCAGCCGCACCAAGCCTTGTGAACGCGTCATCGGCACATGATCGATCGCATAGCTCAGGAGCATGGGCCGGGTAGTAACTTGCTGTAACTCTTGAGCCAACAAACGTGTGCCAAAACCATCGGCGCTGATCACGTCAACAGATTGCCAGGCCAACGTAGGCGTCAACACTTGGTTGATCAAATCCAGCAAACGCGCGCCGCCAAAGGTAAAAGGGCCAGAGCGGCCATGACCGGTGCTGACGATCCAGCAATCGTTTACTTGCGTGGCCGGTAGCGCCTGCAAATCGGCCAGTGTTATCTGCATTTTCACGCCGCCTGGTTTGCTTACGCTAAAAGCTGAATCGGCCGAGGGTGGTGCCGGATTGGGATCATGGGCATGGCCATGCAACCAGGCGGGCGCTAAAGGTGATCCTCCAGTTGATTGATCGGGTAAAAGGGCCATTATTCGCCTCAATCTTGCGGTTCCATGCTAAAAGTCAACGGATAACCGTCGGCCCGAGCAGCGGTATAGGCCACGGAAATCAACTTTTCTGCTTCATAGCGCGGCCGAATGAGGACAATCGCCACCCCCTCGTTGTGCGCCATCCAGGCCACGTGATCGGCAATTTCTTCCGACAGGACGAAGACGCGCTCCAGAATGCGGATCACATAATCATAGGGCGTGACTTCATCATTGTGAATCAAAATTCGATAGAGTGGCTCGAAGCTTGTTTCTACCTTCTGACGAACCATTGGTTGAACAGCTGTTTCAAAGATTGGCATAATGCACATCCTACTTATCATCTCGCTTAGATTTCTAATCACTACGCGCCCCTGCGCACACAGTGGATTAGAAGATTCAAGCATACTCGGAGCTTTCGTCGTGGTCAAACTGATGGAGCACCGGTTACACATTTTTAGCGGCCAGGCGCTGGCAAGAGCCAAAACGCTGCCCCAATTGACCAGTCATCTCAATCATGCTACAATCTCACGTCGATCAAGGGGAGCTGTTGAAATTGACCTATCCCCCCGCCCTCCCCTGCTGGGCGGGAGCCTGCCACGGGACAGAACAAGTTACTTCGGTTATCCCTCAACAGTCCCCTCCCTTATCAGGGGAGGGTTAGGGTGGGGTCTGGGGTCCTGTAATTAGCCTAATTGTGAGCAACAATGGAATCTAGTTCAAACGTAATGGGCGTATCACTGCCAGCAAACTCGCGGCTAACGGTGGTGATCCCAACCTTTAATGAAGCCGAAAACTTACCGGCGATGGCGGCGGTATTGTGTAAATTACCGCTGCCCGGCTTGCAATTATTAGTGGTGGACGACAATTCGCCCGATGGCACGGGCGCAGTGGCGGACCAGTTGGCGGCTCAGTACAACGCGCCAAATACCGGCCAAACCGAGCGCGCAGAACGCCCACGCATGCAGGTGATTCACCGCCTGGGTAAAGCTGGCTTGGGCACAGCTTACCTGGCGGGTATGCGGGTTGCGCTAACCAATGGCGCTGATTTCATTGTGCAAATGGATGCCGATTTCAGCCATTCACCAGCCTACATTCCGCAAATGCTGGGCGTTATGCTCGCGACCGACGCCGACGTGGTGATCGGGAGCCGCTATGTGCCGGGCGGCACCTTAGATGAAGGCTGGGGCTGGTGGCGACGATTTTTGAGTTGGTGGGCGAATCTTTACAGCCGTATGATTCTGGGTTTGCGCATCCGCGACATGACGGCGGGCTTCAAATTATGGAAGCGTGAGGCGCTTTTGGGCATCAATCTGGATGATGTGCGCAGCAATGGCTACACCTTTCAAGTTGAGATGGCCTATTTGTGCGAAAGGCTGGGCTATCGTATGATTGAAATCCCCATTCACTTTGAGGACCGGCGGATCGGTCACAGCAAAATGGATATACCGGTTAAGCTAGAGTCCGCCTGGCGCACTTGGCAAATCCGCTGGCGTCACAAACGGTTAAAGCGCCGCGCCGCCCCTTTAGTTATGCCAAGCCCAGGTTTTCCGTTAGAACATATTTAAGAGACTGTTTGAAAAGGTCAGCTTGGCAGCGAATGAATTCGCTACCTGATGTGAGCTACCCAAGCCTAAAGGCGTTGGGCTTCGGACGGCACCCAGAGGGTACCCGACAGCTTGAAAGCGCTCCTCATGTCGGCCCGAAGGTGGGCTCCCTCTGGGAACCGTTGCGTGACTTTCCGTGACTCCCACGGTAGTTGAAGAAAACACTTCGACCTGTGATCGTCGAACATTTTACGCACTAAACGGTTTCTTAGTGCAACCAGCAATCTTCGGTTTGTTAAGGTGCTATGGCTGTAAGTATCGCACAGATTAGCGGAAAAGATTATGTCAAAGTGCTTACAACGGCCACAGAATCACAGCAACGGGAAGGTCGATCCGGCTCAGGCTAAAGCCTCAGTTCGCAGTAGCGGGTGCCCACTGGGCGCGCAAAGCGACGGGTACCCTCTGGGTGCCTTATATCCCAAAGCTAAAGACATTGGCTGTTACGGGGCATCCTCATAAGAAACGTGTTAAAACACGTTAGCATATATGTTAACCCGTTTCAACGGGTTTTCTATATCAGACGCCGAATTCGGGTAGCCCTCTGGGCGCGGCGGGCCTTTTCAAACAGCTTTTAAGAGACAACAGGCAACAGTCTATGATCAATCGTCCATCTAAAATCGGCCATTGGCTATGTTCATGACCTACCTACGGCGCTATCGGCATGATGGATTGGCGATCCTAATTATTCTGTTGTTGGCCCTGCTCTGGTTTGCCCCGGTGCTCATTCCAGCGCTGACCGGCGCCACCCTGCTTCCCTTTGACAATTTAGCTAGCTTTGAACCGTGGCGGACGCTGCATCCGGGCCTAGTTCCGCACAACAATTTATTAAGCGACTTGGTGTTAGAAAATGCCGTTTGGAAGCTCCACATTCGTCAGGCGTTGGCGGATCATCAAATCCCACTCTGGAATCCGCAAATCTTTACGGGCATCCCCTTTCTCGCCGCCGGCCAGGCTAGCACCTTTTACCCACTGAGTATTCTTTTCTACATACTGCCGTTAGAGGCAGCCTATGGCTGGTTTACGGCGTTGCAAATTGCGCTGGCTGGGATGAGCATGTATGCGCTTGGCCGCGCCTTACGGCTGCGACCCGCGGCGGCGCTGTTCAGCGGCGTGGTCTTTATGTTCAGCGGCTTTTTGATCGTCAGCGTGGTTTTCACCATGTTCATTGCAGCGGCTGTCTGGTTGCCGCTGCTGCTGGCGATCATCGAAATTATCATTCGGAAACAAGAAGAGAAGGGTGTGCAAAGTTTCCACCCGATCCCGTATGTGCTGGCCGGCATCGCCGTGATCGGCGTCATGATCCTGGCCGGCCATCCCGAATTGATCTATTACACGTTGCTGGTGGCGGGCGCCTACAGCCTGGTGCGCCTGTTGGTCGCCTGGCGGGCGATAACAGATAACAATTTAGCAATTAAAGCGCAAGCGACCAAGCGCATCCTCAAGTTGGCTGGCTGGCTGCTGCTCATGGTCGGGTTAGGCATTGCTGCCGGTGGACTACAATTGTTGCCGTTGATCGAGTTGTTGCCGTTGAATTTCCGCCAGGGTTCGGCCAGTTATCAAGAGGTCGTGGGGTGGGCATGGCCGATTCGCCATGTGCTCAGTTTCTTCGTGCCCGATGTTTTTGGCAATCCCAGCCATCACACCTGGTTTGATCTGTGGCATCACCAATCAATTCTGGCGACGCTCAATGCGCATGGCGAACCGAATGACACGATCTTTTGGGGCATCAAGAATTATGTCGAAGGCGGCAATTATCTGGGGATTGTCACTTGGCTGTTGGTTGCGGTGGCGGTAGGATTGACGATTGACGATTTACGATTGACGAAACGTCGCTCGTCATCGCTCACTCGTTCGGTTTCCGTCTGGTTCTTTAGTGGGCTTGCGCTCGTTTCTCTGCTTTTTGCTTTTGGCACACCGCTCTATACCCTGCTCTTCTACGGGCTGCCCGGTTGGAACCAGTTGCATAGCCCCTTTCGCTGGGTCTTTCCGTTTACGATCAGCATGGCCGTGTTGGGTGGGATTGGCTTGCAGACGATAGTGGAGATCGGGAGACAGAGAGACAGGGAGACAGGGAGACAGGGAGATAAGGGTCGGTCGATCATTGCTATGATGGGGGTGATTGTCGCTTTGGTGGGGTTGGGCGTACTGTTGACCGTTGCGGCCAGCCTGTTTGTTCCGGGTCCATTTATAGCCTTTGGTCAGCGCGTCGTCAACGGCAGCGATCTGGCGCAGAATGCCTTCACCGATGGGCGGATGTTCTGGAGTTACGAGGCGTTGAATCTGGTCAAGTTTGGCCTATTTACCTTCCTAGGCGGCTTGATTGTCTGGTGGGGTAGCCGAAGGCGCAAGGACGGGGCAGAGCAAAAACCAGGAAAGTGGTCGAGCGGAAACGTGTTTGCCGCCGCGCTGATTCTACTCGTTGCGTTCGATCTCTACGCCGCCCATGGCCACTTCAACCCAGCCAGCGATCCGCAACTTTCGCCATTAAATGCCGCAAATCACCCGCCCGTTGTCGATTTTATCAACGCCCGCGAGGGACTCAATAACACTCCGCCATCCGCACTCTCTACTCCGCATTCCCCTTGGCGTTTCACCACCTTTAACCTGGCTGGCGAAAAGACTTTCAACGCTAACGTGGGCATGTATTATGGCTGGCAAGATATTCGCGGCTATGATTCGATCATCCCGCGCCAGTATGCACAATTTATGGAGCAGATTGCGCCGCAAGCGAATGAACTGCTCTATAATCGGATCGCGCCGCTCTACAATAATACCAGTGGTGAGACCTACGCCGCGCTGGATAACCCGCTGCTGGATTTGCTGAACGTCAAATATGTGCTGACTGAGCACTATATTCCCAACCCCAGTTGGCAGGAGATTTACCGCGACAAGTCAATCGGTGTTTATGAAAACAAAGAGGTCATGGACCGGGTTTTTATTGTGCCGGAGGCGCGCGTCGCCGCGGTGGAACAACAGCCGCTTTTGAAAACCGATTTGCGTAATACGGTTTTTATTGAAACGCCGCCCACCGAGCCGAATGCGCAGACGCCCGCCAGCCCGCAGACCAAGGGAGCACGGATCAGCCGTTACACCGCCAACGATGTGCTCGTAGATATCGATTTGAGCGCTCGTGGCTGGTTGGTCTTGACCGACGCCTGGTTCCCCGGCTGGAAGGCTTACATTCGACCTTTTGGGGCAGACGAAAGCCAGGAACAAGAGGTCAACATTTATCGGGCAGACGGCGCGTTCCGCACCGTTTATCTGCCTGAACAAGGCCATTGGACCGTGCGCTTTGCCTACACGCCGATGAGTTTTAAGTTGGGTCTATACACCAGCTTTGTGGCCGCTATGACGGCGCTGCTCCTGATGGCGTACTGGTTGTGGGGGCGCTACTACCGGCCAGAAGGCATGCAAAGCGACATGCGCACCGTTGCCAAAAACTCGCTGGCGCCCATGGCGCTCAACCTGACCAACAAAGTCTTCGACTTCGCCTATGCCATGCTCTATATCCGTTTGCTCGGACCGAGCGGCACAGGTAAGTGGTATTTTGTGGTGGCGATCTATGGCATTTTCGAGATTCTCAGTCGCTATGGGCTGGGCACGCTGCTCACACGCGATGTCAGTGCGGATAAGCACCAATCCAGCCGCTATCTGACCAACATCATCGCGTTGCGCACGCTGCTCTGGATCATCAGTTTGCCCGTGCTGGCGCTGGTCGTCTATATTTTTCATTCGCTTGGTTCGCTCGACGTGGGCAGCCTCTTGCCGAACAAGCTCCAGAGCATCGGGCTCCAAGAGGTACAGGCGTTGGCGATCCTGGCCTTTTCTATGCTCTTTGCCAACTGGGCCGACGCCTTGAGCAGCACCTTCAGTGCGTTTGAGAAGATGGAATATCCCGCCGGCCTGACCAGTGCCGGCAATTTAATTAAAATTATCTTGGGGCCGTTAGCTTTGTTGCTCGGCGCTGGCTTTGTCGGCCTGGCCGCGATCAGTTTGTTGGTCAACGTCGTGCAAGTCATCTGGCTCTACAGTTTGTTGCGCCGGACGCTTTTCCAACCGGAATTTCGCTGGGATTGGCCGCTGCAAAAGTGGATGTTACGCACCAGTGGCCCGTTGATGATCAACCATTTGTTGGCCACCGTCTTCTGGCGTATCGACGTCTCGATTCTGCGGCCACTGGCGGGCGATGTCAGTGTCGGGCTTTACAGTATTGGCCTCAAATATCTGGACGGCCTGAACATTATTCCCAGCGTTTTCACCCTGGCCATCTTTCCACTGATGAGCCGTTATGCCAAGCGCGAGGGCAATAATTTGTTGCGTTCGTACGTCCTCAGCTTGCGTTTGCTGATCATGGTGAGCATGCCGCTGGCGATGGTGATCACCTTTCTGGCTGCGCCCTTGGTCAGCCTTGTCGGCGGCGCGAAATATCTCCACATTCCCGAAACCTTGCACCTTTGGGGCTATACTTATCACTATTGGGGCGGGTCTGATCTCGCGCTCCGGTTGATCATCTGGAGCATTCCGATTGGCTTTGTCAACAGTGTCACCCAATATGTCTTAATTGCCGTCAACCAACAACACTATCTCACCCGCGCCTTTATCATCGGCGTGGTTTTTAACATTGTGGGCAACCTATTGCTCGTGCCCGGCACCGGTTACGTAGGCGCAGCCGTGGTTACTATTTTGAGTGAATTGAGTTTACTTTTCCCGTTCTACTACAGCGTCAAACGCAATGTCGGCGTTGTGCCCTGGCTATCGATCTATCTGCCGCCGCTGCTCTCGGTGATCGGTATGGGTGGCGCCATTTATGGCCTTATCACATTGGGCATCAACTTGTGGGTGAGCGTTGGCCTGGGCTGTATCGTCTATGGCCTGCTGCTGTTGATCACAGGCGCGCTGCGCGGCGAAGATATGGCCCTGGTCGGGCGCACATTGCCGTTGGGGCCGTTGCGCCGCTGGTTGCCAGCGGCTGGCGTGTAGCTTATGTCCAATGATTGTGATATATCCTTACGCTAGAGTTATGGTACACTACAGCCATCTGGTAGAACTCTTTGGCCCGTTTTAGGTAGGTGATTGCTATGCTAACACAACTACGTATTCAGAATTTCAAATCCTGGCGCGATACGGGACAAATGCGCTTTGCTCCATTAACTGGCTTCTTTGGCCCGAACAGTTCGGGTAAGACCAGCATTTTGCAGTTCTTGTTGATGTTGAAGCAGACGGTTGAGTCGAGTGATCGTCGTCAGGTATTGAATCTAGGAAATGAGCGATCTTACGTGAATCTGGGTACATTTAACGAATTAATTTTCCGTCACCAAAAGTCAGAGGAGCTAACATTTACGCTTGAATGGACGCTTGCTAAAATTCATACGAATGGCGATTTAGAACCAAAGAGGTCTGCAATTCCTCAAACTGCGAGTATCGGGTTTACTGCGGTTGTATTTGACAATAGAGGCTTCCTCTCAATAAAATCTTTTACTTATTGGTTAGAGCAAGCTAGATTGGGAATGGCACTTGAGAATTTACATGCACAGCCTATTAATCCAAATTACAGATTACAGAACGAAGGCTATACACTCACAGCTACTTCCAATGCTAAGATTAAACTACCGCCACCAATAAAGTTCTATGGGTTTCCAAACGAAGTAAATACTTATTATACTAATTCAGACATATCATCTGATTTAGTTTTTAGTTTTGAAAATCAATTCGATCAAATTTTCTATCTAGGCCCTTTGCGCGAATATCCTAGCCGCAGTTACACATGGTCGGGGCAATGGCCAGGCACACTTGGTAGCCGTGGTGAGCTAGCGATTCAAGCCATGATCGCTTCGCAATTTGTTAACAAAAAAATTGGTGCAGGTGGAGGCTATCCAAGTCAAGTGGAAGCAAAGGTTCCCCAGTGGTTAAAAATACTTGGTTTGATTCACAGCTTTAGATTAGAGGCTACAGGGAAAAACCCCAATGAGTTTGAGGTACGGTTGCATCTATCTCCACAAGCACCCGAAGTGTTATTGACAGACGTTGGTTTCGGAATTTCACAAATTTTACCCGTCCTTACCCTCTGCTATTACGCCCCCCAGGGCAGTACCATCATTCTCGAGCAACCCGAAATTCATCTGCACCCTGCCGTCCAAGCGGGACTAGCGGATGTCTTCATTGATGTAATCAAGAATCGTGGTATACAGATTATTCTAGAAAGCCATAGCGAGCATTTGCTCTATCGTTTGCAACGACGCATGGCCGAAGAAAAACTATTGCCAGAGGATGTTGCGCTGTATTTCACTCACATGGAAAATGGCGAATCAAAGCTGGACGCGCTAAAGATTGATGAGTATGGCAGTATCAGCAATTGGCCGGAGAACTTTTTTGGGGATCGAATGGAAGACTTGGTGGCTGCGGCAGAGGCGACCATGAAACGACAAGGGATAAATGGACTGTGAAGTTGATTGTAGACACCAATGTGCCTGTTGTCGCTAATGGTCGCAAGTCAGAACACGCCTCGTCAAGGTGTATGAATACTTGTATCACTGAATTACGCGATATACAACGTAATCACACTTTAGTCCTTGACCAAGGCTGGCTCGTCCTTCGTGAATATCTCCGCAATTTGAGTTCAACTGGCAGACCGGGTGGTGGCGATGAGTTTATGCTCTGGGTGCTACAGAATCGAAATAATCCGCTCCATTGTGAGTTCGTAACTATTACACCGTTATCAGGCTCAGATGATGGCAACGACTTTGCTGAATTTCCCACTGATCTAGCACTCACCAATTTTGACCGAGCAGATCGTAAATTTGTTGCCATTTCACTCGCCCATCCTGAAAAACCACTTATTCTCAATGCGACCGACACCGATTGGTGGCATCATCTGTTTGTTCTGGAAAAACATGGCGTCCCGATTAAATTTCTCTGTCCCGACGCTATGCCCTAGACGACCTCACATCACTCACTCTCTTTATGCGTAGACTGACCCTCCTTCTAATGGCGCTTGGCATTGCTCTTTTTGCCCAGCGTTTGATTGCGAACACAGAAAATTTTGCGCCTTATGTGCTGCGCGACGGCTTGATTCTGGCGGCCATCGCAGCGCTGCTGTTTGCCCTCAACGCGCCCCGTTGGCAACAAGGGCGGGGTTCGCCTCCGCTTACGGGTGATAGCCATTCCTCGAGCAGTATAATCCTCATAGCCACAGGTTTGATTTGCGCCTTTGCTGGTGGCCTGGGGACAACGTTGATTGGGCCCCCTGCGTATCATTTGCCTAGCCTTATCCTGTGGATCCTGGGCATTGTGCTCTTGATGACCGGCGCTTGGTGGCCAGGGGCAATGCCAATTTACAATCGTCCAGCCTACCGCTGGCAAACTGACGCAGCTGGCAAATTTGTGCGGATGGCGCTGGGCAATGGTGACGTTGAGCCGACCGCTGAAGCATTGCAATTGTGCAGAAAACATTGGCTCAGTTCGCTTGGCTGGTTGTTCATTTTGATCGGCATCGCGGCCTTTTTGCGGCTTTGGCACTTGACTACCTTGCCACCAGATTGTATCGATGCCGAATGCACACAGGCCTTGGCCTTGCTGAATGGCAGCGCCGGCGTTTCGTTGTTCAACCTGATCGCGCGTGCGATCTTCGCTTTGAACGGACAGAGCCTTTTGAGTCTACGCTTGACCAGCGCGCTGTTAGGCATCGCCACCCTGCCCGCCTTTTACCTGGCGGCGCGCCCGATTACGCGCGGCGGCGCACGCTTGGCAACCGGCTTGCTGGCCATGAGTCCCTGGCACATCTGGGCCAGCCGTAGCGCGGATGCGTGGATCGTGACGCCCTTGCTGCTCTGTCTGGCCGTCGGGGCGACGCTCCAGGCCATCCCAACGCAGGCGCGCCGCTGGTGGGTATTGGCTGGGCTCGGCTTTGGCCTGACAATGGTGACAACGACCGCCTTACAATGGCCGATTTTGCTCTGGATGTTCCTGATCTTTGCCATTGCGAGCATCCAAAACCCCAAAGTGTTCCTCTGCCATGCGCTATTGCCGCTTACGACACTAGCCGTGGCCTTGCCTGGGCTGCTCAAGGCGCAACAGGCCGGCACACTTTGGCCAGCCATTGGCAACGCCCATTCACTCGCAGCGAGCACTAGCGAATTGTTGACCAATCTGCTGCGCCAGAGTACGGGCAACACAGTGACCCTTTTCAGTGATCGCGCCTTGCTGGATGGGCTGACGATTGCGCTGGCAATCCTGGGGCTAGGCTGCCTGTTGCGTCATCTGCGCCAGCCTGCTGCGCGCGTGTTGATCAGCGGTGGCGTGCTGATAGGCTTGGCGCTCACACGGTTGGATAGCGCAAAGACCGCGCCCACCAGTTTCCTGCTTGTGCTTTTACCCTTTTTCTTGCTCAGCGCCACCGTAGCCTTGGATCAATTGCTCAATGCCTTGCAACAAACGTGGCGTCCCGTGTTCAGGCCCGCGCACATGGCTGTGGCCGCCCTGGTTTTGGTTCTGCTGATTGGCGGACGCAACACGCTGGCCTTTACCCGTCATTTGCAATCTATCACTTCAGGTGCGCAAAATTCCACCGACATTGCGATTGGCCGCTTTCTGGCGCAACAATTGCGCGTTGCGCCCGCCAACACGCTCTTTTTTGTGCCAGCCACCGTGTTGGCAAATCCATCGACGCGCTTAGTGGCCGGTTCAGCGTTAGAGGGGGGCGCGGTGCGCCCACTGGATAGCGCGCTCGATTTTGTGCTTGCAGGCGCAACGGGCGGCAATCTGTGCTATCTAGTGCCGCTGGCCGATCAGGAATTGCTCCATTTACTGCAACAAATTTATCCAAACAGCCCCTTGCAACCACAGGTTGATGAGCAGAGCGGTGAACTACGGTTCATGGTATTAGCGGTGCCGGAAAGCACTGTTGCCAAGAGCCAGGGTTTACTGACACGATCGTTTACGGGTAATGATTTTGGCGATGTGGCTAACGCCCAATCCATTGAGACAACCGGCCCCTTGCAGTTTGACTGGCAAGATCGCCGAGCCTTGAAGACCCCATTTAGTGTGCAGTGGCAGGGCACATTATTGATTCCAATGGTGGGGAATTATACCTTTGCCGTGCAAGCCGACACGGCTCAGCAAGCCGTTTTCAGCTTGCGGTTGGACAATACGATTGTGCTGGACACTTCGCTCGGTGTCAACCAAAAGCAGCAAATGCTCGCCAAAGGCTTCTATCAGTTCGAAATGAGTTACCGCAGCGGTGTAGCACCTAGTGTCCAGCCGCCGGGCACGTTGACTGTGCGCTGGCAGCGGCCCGGCGGCGCGTTGGAGGTCATTCCGCGCAATGTGCTTCACCAACCGGCTTTGCCCAATTTTGGTCTACTCGGCACCTATTATGCGGGCAACCAGTGGCAAGGTCCCGCGTTGGACATGCACAAGGATTTGCTGGTAGGCTTGCCCGTCGCTTTGCCGCAACCCTACAGTGTGCGTTGGCAGGGAAAACTAGCGGCCCCACGCGCTGGTGAGTATATGCTGGCCACGCTGGGCCAGGGTCTCCACCAGTTGACCATTGACGGTCAGCTATTGATCGACAACCAACAAGCCACCCCGGACAAGGCCGCTACGCCCTACACCGAAGGCATTATCTACCTGAATCAAGGTTGGCACACGATCGAAGTGCGCCATGCACCGGATAGCACACGGCCTAACACAGCCGCCGGTCTGCAATTATTGTGGCAACCGCCCGGCAGTGCAGCCGCGCCGCTGACCAGCGAATATCTGGCACCCGTAATCGCCGATGTCGCGCCGGGCGATCTGGCCTTGCCAGCCCCACTGCCGCTGGTTAATTCAACGGCGGGGGATGGCACATTTGCGCTTTCGCAAGCGATTGATCTGTGGAAGCCCGCCATTCGCATTCCGCCCGACCATTTGGCGCCGATGCGTTTTAGCAACGTATGGCAGGTGGGCAATGGGTGTGGGAATGGCAAAGACCAATTGAATCAACCGCACGGTGTCGCCATTGACGCCGTGCATCACTTGCTTTATCTGGCCGACACGGACAACCGCCGCGTGCTGCAACTTACCTGGGACGGCGCGATTGGTGCATCTTTTCAGAGTCCACTCTTCCAAGAGCCGTTTGATGTAGAAATGACTAATGGTGATCGGGTGTTGGTTTTGGATACGACCGCCCAACAAATTCTACACATCGATCCCAGTTCAGGCGGCATCCAGTCATTGTCGCTCGATACGAGTTTCTACCATCCACGCGGCTTCACGGTAGATTCGGCGGGTAATATAGCCGTGGCCGACACCGGCGGTGGGCGCGTTGTCATCTTATCAAGCAATGGACAGGTATTAGGCGAATTTGGTGGACAAGGCAGTTTGCTGGCTATGGGTCAACCAGTGGATGCCTTGGCCGTGAACGGTGCGCTTTGGGCCGTGACCGCGGAAGATGGACGGCTTTGGCAATTGATCAGCAATGGCAGCCTCACGGCGTTACCGCGCACGGATACGCTTAACGGCCCGCATCTGGCTGGTTTGCCCGACAGCTCATTCTTTCTGAGCGATCCTGTGCGTAAAACCATCGCCTATTACGCCAAAACCGGCCAACCCTTGGGTCAGTTTGCCTTTCAGAACACGTTTATGACGCCTACTGGCATAGCGGCCACGCAGTTAGATAATTTTGTCTATCTGGCCGTGAGTGACAGTGCAACGTGTACCCTTTCCCTATGGCGGATGGCAAGCACAGAGTTGCCGAAGTAAAGGAACCGACACGTAAAAATATTCAATCATCTCTAGACAGGAATTCTGCTCATGCAATATTTTCGACCTGGTGGCATCTATTTTGTCGGCGATGCGATGCCGTTTTTTCATGACGGCGTCTTTCACCTGTTTTATTTGTTAGATGAAGAACATCATAAAGCGAAAAACGGCTTGGGCGGTCATCAATGGGCGCATGCCACGACGACCGATCTAGTGCATTGGACGCATCATCCGCTCGCCCTTGCCATCACTGAGCCGAACGAAGGCTCGATCTGCACCGGCTCGGTCTTCTTCCACGCGGGGCAATATTACGCCTGGTATGCGACGCGCAATCTAGATCGCACTCAGCATCTCAGTCTGGCGCTGAGTGAGGATGGCATCCACTTTCGTAAAACGCAGCCGAATCCGGTCGCTGTGCCTGGCCCCGGTTATTCACCCTACCATTTTCGCGATCCCTTTTTGTTCCAAGACCCAGCCACTGACCTTTTTCATTTATTGATCACCGCCGAGCTGACGGATTACCCGCTGGCAAAGCGCGGCGGCTGTCTGGCCCACCTCGTTTCCACAGATTTACAAGAGTGGCGGCGCGAAGAACCATTTCTGATCCCTGGATTTAGCAAAGAACCAGAATGCCCAGACCATTTTTTCTGGAACGGTTGGTATTATCTGCTGTTTGGCAACGGCCTAGTGACCCACTATCGCATGGCGCGCCAGCCACTTGGTCCCTGGTTGCGCCCCACAATTGATCGATTGGATGGCAATCTGGCCTGTGTGATGAAAACCGCCAAATTTACTGGCAATCGCCGGATTGGGGTCGCCTGGATTGGCACGCGCGAGCACGACAAAGATGACGGCAAAATGCAGTGGGGTGGTCAATTGGTCTTTCGTGAATTAGTCCAATTCGCCGACGGTACGCTCGGTAGCTGTTTTCCGGCTGAGCTGTTGCTGGCCACGGAAACATCGCTAGCCTACAAATTTACCCCATTGCTCGGCAACAATGAAATAGCGGAGAATAAAATCGCCCTGAACGCGTTGCAAGGTTTGGCGGTAGGGTTGTTGACAGAAATTCCACATAATGCCATAATAAAGTTGCAAGTCACACCCAACGAAGGCGCCGCTCAATTTGGGTTATGCTTGCGTGCGCATGGCCAGTTTGAAGGTGGCTATGAACTTAGTTTTTATCCGCCCGAACGCATTGTCAAGTTGCACAATGAAGTCATTTACGGTATCGATGGGCTGGATCAACCTTTTATGTTAGAAATTGTCCTACATGAGGACATTATTGACGTAAATATTGATAAGCGACGCTGTTTGATTAACCGCTGTCCTGAACAGCAGGGTAACCGGCTCTTTTTCTTTGCGCATCACGCCCATGTCACGTTCAGTTCGCTTCAGGTGCTTCCCTTGCATACGTCCCAATTGTGATCGTTTTAAGGCCATAAATGAATTCACGGCCTGCTACACCAAACGCGCCCAAGGGCGGGTGCCCATTGGGCGCGAAACACGTTAAATACACATGGTGAACCCGTTTATGAAAGTTGAAATTTATTTCGGTAACGTGTAGTGAGCATTCTCAGATGCGGTCTTACGGGCAACAGGTGCATTGGAGGATGCTCACTACACGGCATGATTGCCGGTCTATTTTGGTAACTACTCAGCCCCTGTGTGTAGACAGGGAAATAGGTAAACACGTAGACAGGTCATGCTCCCTGTTTACGTCCCATCTACGGATGGGCGTCTACGTGTCTACCTAACGTAACGCTCCACCCGAGTAGTACGACAACGTTACATTACCGACCTCTGGTAGAAGCTCATTTCGGGGCCGTTTTCTGCCAAGGATTGAATGACAAAATAGCGTTAGACACAACAGGATCGTTTGCCCCAAAAAATGGCGCTTCACACGCCGGCGCGCAATCACGTATTTTCAACCGCCACGATTTGAGGCGTTCTAATGTAACGTTGTCGTAGTAGTTACCTATTTTGTTAAAAACCATCAACGGGTTTTCTATCATAGACGCCGAATTCGCGCCCAAATCGACACCCGCCCTCTGGGCGCGACGGACATTTCAAATTTCTGGATTGTACCAAACGAAAACAGAATGCTGATGTAAGGAAAGCACACCTAAGCTTTCTATTTCACTAACAACAACCATAGGAGAACAGACGAATGGACATCAAGCAC
>JBBREZ010000044.1:0-22310 GCA_038225095.1 Caldilineales bacterium | reverse complement strand
GGTAGCTCCCCAGAGCGAACGTTTGCAAGTGATGGCGCCGTGGCCGGCCTGGGATGGTCAAGATTTCCTGGCGATGCCGGTGCTGCTCAAAACCAGCGGCAAAACCACGACGGATCACATCTCGCCCGCCGGTCCCTGGCTGCGTTATCGGGGCCACCTGGACAAGTTTAGCGATAATCTCTTGCTGGGCGCGACCAATGCTTTTACGGGTGAGGCGGGCAAGGGCCAGAATGTGCTGACCGGCGAGACGGGGCAGTCGGTCGCTGCCATCGCCCGGCACTACAAAGCCCAAGGGGTGAAGTGGGTAATCATTGGCGATCATAACTATGGCGAAGGCAGCAGCCGCGAACACGCCGCGCTCTCGCCGCGACTGCTGGGTGGAGTGGCCGTCATCGCCCGCAGCTTTGCGCGCATTCATGAATCCAACCTCAAAAAGCAGGGCTTACTGGCGCTCACCTTCCAAGCGCCGGCCGATTATGATCGGGTTCAGGGGCATGACCGCCTCAGTCTGGTCGGGCTGGCGGAGATGGCGCCCGATAAGCCAGTGACGTGCTTGGTCCGCCACGCCGATGGAACCACGGAAAGCTTACTCCTTGCCCATTCCTTTAGCGCAGCACAGTTGGCCTGGTTCAGGGCGGGTTCAGCTTTGAACCTGTTGCATGGCGTTTGATTTTCCTGGAGATGGCGGACGTTGGCTTGCGTTTCAACTAGATAACCAATCCGGCCAAATCCGGCGCAAATCTTGCCATCTGTTCACGCAGCCGCAACAAGGCCAGTTCTTTCGCTTTGGCCTCTAACATAATATCAAAGGGACGTAGATTGGCCGTGCGTGCGGAGCGCAATAAATCAATAAAGGTGAAGGGATCGATAAAATCACTGTGCTGATTGGGCAACGGCATTTGCAAATAGCGTTGCCCATTTTGATAGCGCTCGCGCAGCGCTGTGCGTGAACTGCTAAAATGAATCTTCGGTTGCTGATCCGCTGGCCAGGTGGCAAGGGCCAAGGCCAGCGCGTTGACCAACGAGTGACCGGACGGGTTTACACACTGGTGGTGCAGCGTATCCAGCACCAGGCGCAGCCCGGTCTGGCGATGCAGCCAGAGTGTATCGGCTAAACCATAATGGCGGTCATCGTTCTCCAACACGAGCCGATTGCGGGTGGCGCTGCTTAACCGGTCCATGTTGCGGGCGAAGCGTTCTAGGCTGGCGACCCGTTCCCCATAGACGCCGCCCACATGCACGACAATCACCGCCTCTGCGCCCAACCCCATCGCCTCCAACAAACGCGCCGCCACGTCCAATTCCTGGCAGGAGCGCTCCACGCGCGCATCATCGGGGCTGCTCAGTTGAATGTAGTGGGCCGGATGCATGCTCAGGCGCAGCCGATATTGGCGCGCCAGATCACCGATGGCGGCCAGTTCGTTGGTGCATTCGTCAATCTGCCGGTGAAAGGCGGGCAAAGCAGGGTGGGTCAGATAAGGCGCTAATTGACCGGCCAATCGGTAGAAACGAATGTCATGGCTGTGCAGATACTCAAAAATGTCCCGCACATAGGCCAGGCTGACGCTCAGATGGGGTTCATTTTGCCAACGGCGACTGTCATGCGACCGCAACGGCGCGCCGATCACTTTGACGGGAAAACCCAAACGATACAAGTACGGAATGCGGGATGCGGAGTGCGGAATCTGGGTCATTGTCACGAGGTTATACCACAAATCTTCGGGATTAATAAAAAACAACCGATCACGCTAAGCTTCTGCATTCTGCATTCCGGGGCGCCCTTTGGGCCCCACATTTTTCAATAGCCACACGACCACGTCCAATCGTCGGGCAAAGTGCAATAGGGGTGGAATATCCGGCAATAGAATCTTGCTGGCGGCAGCCATTGTGTTGACTTGAATCTCGGCTTTGGCCCGCTGCAACGGCCAGGGTTGATGATGAATTTCGCCAATGTAGGCGCGCCCGCGGCTGTTGACGGTGTAAAGACTGTAACGTTCGGTTAGCCATTTTTCCAAGCTACCAGGTTGTGCGCGAAACACATCACTCGTCGGGGCATACTCGCCTATGAATTCCGCCAGTGGCGCGCCGCGGTGAATGCGCTGGCTTTGATAATGAATGGTGCGCCCATCATCAAGCAGGCGCATATTGGCATTAAAATAAGGCAGCTTGAACAACCCCCGCGCCAGGGCAACGGCGACCGGATTGGCGGCTTCGAGACTGAAAAAGTAAACCCCTGGTTTCGGCTGTGCTGGGTTACGCGCCTTGACATAGGTGCGCACGTTGAGCTCGGGAAAAGCTGACAGCCACGGCACAGCAGGGAAGAGCCGCGGCCGCACGCCGCTCATGCGAAAAGGCACAACACCGACCCAGGCTTCTCCCTCAAAAGTATCCAATTCGAGTGGCGGTGGGATAAGGGCGCGCATGGTCGCGGCGGGAATCGGCCAGTGCGCAAAGAGCAGATCGTGCCAACTTTGCGCCATCATCCACGGGCCGGTGGGCAGGGGCCAAGGGCGATGGTCCACTTGGCGAAGAATGTCATTCATCATCGCCATGCCACCCCCAGATGAACGACGCCCAGCCAGGCAAAGCCGAGCAGAATCCACCAATCGCCGCGCCGTCGCCCCAGATAGAGCTGGCTAGTGGCCCGAATAAACCACCAACCGGCAATCCACAAGGCCAGCCAACGCCCAATCGGCGTACCAATCCAATAATTTGCCAGCAAATCTAGCCCGCCAATACTGACCAGCGTGTAACTGGCGACGTGGTTCATCACCCAGGCAATGCCATAGACATCTCTGCGTTGCGTTTTGTAAAAAATTGGTCCCAGGCGAAATGGTTTGAGCAGCGCGCCTTGGGTGGGGATGGCCTGTTCAAAATCGAGCAGGATGGGAAAGAAGAAATGCACGGTGCCTAAAACTACCGTAAATAGACCACAAATGATCAAAGCGATCAGCCAAAGTTGCATAAAAGCCTGCCTTGGGAAAGTCAACAATTTTTGTAACAGTTCAGCTCTTAGGTAGACAGGTAGACAGGGAAAAAGGGCGTACGCCCTGTCTACCTGTTTACGTCTCATCTACTGATAGGCGTTTCCCTATCTACCTGTGCAGCGCTACGCCTGAATCGTTACTAATTTTTTAAAAATACAGGAGAGCGTCATTTATTTGAAGCGTCTGTCACTCTCATCATAACCGCGAAATTATAAAGTTGGCAAAGCACTGATGAAACTTTTGTTTTTATCGTGCGTAATGATGGAGGAATACGAAAGCAAGCGCACATGCGGGCGACATCGAAGTGTAAAATGTGCGTTGAAGCTCTGAAATGAATTATTTTATGTGGAGGAAAGATGAGTACGGAAAATATGACTGAAAATAGAGTTGATGTAAAAATCACCCCTGATGACCAGGTGAAGTTTGAAAATCTGGGTGGCGCAAGTGTGGATGCCGGCGCCACCAGCCAGGTGCACCCAACGCTTAAGCGGACCCTCTATCGCCACCCGACGGACAAATTGATTGGCGGCGTCTGTGGTGGCTTGGCCGATTACTTTGGCCTGGATGCCACGCTCGTGCGCATTTTGTGGGTTGTGATGACGCTGGTCACCAGCGGTGGCGGCTTCCTGGCCTACTTGGCCTTGTGGCTATTGCTGCCGGTTGGCACCGCCCAAGCTGGGCAACAGCGCGCTGCTGCGCTTGAGTTGAACGAGCGCAGCCTCGGTCGCGCTGCCGTTGTCTTGATGACGCTGGGCGGTCTGTGGTTGCTGTCTAACCTGGGCATTTTACCTTGGTTGTGGGGCGGATTCTGGGGCGTGTTGCGCATCTTCTTCTGGCCTGCCCTGTTGATCGGCGCTGGTTATCTGTTATTGCAGAGCACCGGCCAACGCGATTGGCATTTGGATTGGAGCGGCGCTCGTACGCGCTGGCAAGCCCGCACGGGCAGCAAAATGCCAAGCAAAGAGGAAGTCAAAGATAATCTACGCCAGGTTAAGCAGCGGATTCCGCTCAAGCGCAGTCGCCGCGACCGGCTCTTTATGGGCGTCTGTGGTGGCTTGGCGCAACGCTTAGGCATCGATTCGAATTTGCTCCGCCTGATCTGGGCCGCCTTTAGCATTGGTAGCATTGGCGTGGGCGTGTTGGTGTACATCGCCGTGGGCCTGTTATTGCCCGAAGAGACCCTGGTTGACGCCGCCATGCAGAACAACAAATTGCAAGATATTAACGTGGTTGATGGCACTGCCACGCATATCGTCTAATGACTGATATTTAGTAATAAGAAATAAAAAAGCGTTGACCCTAGTTAGGGTCAACGCTTTTTTATTTCTTACTTGTGTCACGAAACTACTTATCGAACATCGTAGGGGTATGCAGTCGGCGGCGCACCCAATCCTGGATCCAACCGACCAATGCCCTTCGCCGTCGATTGCGTGCCCATCCTCGCAAGGCTTGAAATCCCTGCCTGATACAGAAAGTGCGTTAAAACGCACTGACGCGCCAACACGTTTCAACGTGTTTTGTGTAGCAGGCGATGAATTCATTCATTGCACTAAGCTGGCTGCGTGTTTTACGCTAGTTCGATCACACGCTTTTTGCTGCTGAATGTCTCTACCACCAATGCCTCACCGACCAGATCGTATTCCATCGCGCCGTTGATGTGAACTTCGATCATCTCACCCGCTGGCACGCCGGACAGGCCCGGCACGAGGACAAGGCCATCGACTTCGGGGGCATCGCGATAGCTGCGGCCGAGCAGTAACGGCTCGCCGCTGCCTTCGACTTCGCCTTCCCCTTCGACCAAGATTTCCAACATTTTGCCAACTTGCGCCTGGTTTTTGCGCAAACTGATCGGCTGCTGGCGTTCCATCAAGCGCGCATAGCGCTCATCTTTTACTTCGCCTGGCACGGCATCGGGCAACAGCGCGGCGGGCGTGCCGGGTTCGGGGCTGAAGCGGAAAGCGCCGACTTTATCAAACTGGATCGCATCGACAAAGTCGAGCAGACCCTGGAATTCTTCCTCAGTTTCGCCTGGAAATCCGACAATGAAAGTCGTGCGCAACGCCACGTTGGGCATGGCTTTGCGTAGTTTTTCTACATGATCATAGACCATCTCCAAGCGGCTAGGGCGGCGCATGCGGCGTAACGTGCGCGCATCGCCATGTTGCAACGGCATGTCTAAATAGGGTACTAATTTGCTATGGCTCGCCATCGTTTCGATCAATTCATCGCTGACGTGGCCGGGATAGGCGTACATCAGGCGCACCCAACGCAAGCGGTCATCGGTGCGGTTGCAGATCGCCGAGAGCAGGCGCGGCAAGCTGTTCGGTTCGCCCCAGTCACGGCCATAATCGGTGCTGTCCTGGGCAACCAACACTAGTTCTTTGGCGCCCGCGTTGACCAGTGCATTGGCCTCATCAACCAGCGCTTCCAACGGACGACTGCGTAATTTGCCTTTGAACATGGGGATCGTACAAAAGGCACAGGGCGCATTGCAGCCATCAGAAATTTTTACGTAGGCGCTGCCACCTAAGACCGGCGGGCGCGGCACGGCGCTGGTGAAGGCAATCTCTGGATCGCCGATCAGATTATAGCTTTGGAATTGGCGGTTCGTTTTGCCGCCCCGGATGCCTTGCAGCAATTGGAGCACATCCATCCAGCGCCGTGTCCCCAGCAAGCCGTCAACCTTCGGCACGCGCTGCAATACTTCGTCGCCGTTGCGCTGGGCCAGACAACCAGCCGCGATCAAAATCTGATTGTGGCGTTTGCGTTTGCCCAGATCTTGCAATACGCCGATTGATTCTTCCTTGGCGGCTTCCAAAAAGCCACAGGTGTTGACGATCAACACGTCGGCCTCGCGTGCGGACGCGGTCGGGGCATAGGTGGCGTCGCGCAACAGCATTTCAATGCCATCGCTGTCCACCTTATTTTTCGGGCACCCGAGGGTGACTAAATGATATTTCAAATTGAGATCCTCTTCGTAACGTAAAATTACTCATTTTGCATAATCTTTTGCAGCATACGCCATTGTTCGGCGTCGTCAAAAAGTGCACGGACTGGTAGCTCGAAATCGGAAATCACCGTACTGCCAATCTGCCCAGAATCGGTCTTGCGCACCAGGCGATATTCGTCGCCATCCAGCAGATACTGTTCGACAAACAGCGTATCCAGATCGATGATCCAGTATTCGGTCACGCCGTGGGCGGCATAGTCAGTATGCTTGCTCCCGCGGTCGTTCGCCGCTGTGGAAGGTGAAAGCACTTCGACGATAAAATCGGGAGCGGGAAACAGCATCTGATCCGGTGTAAAAAATTGGGCCTTTGCTTGGTGGAAAAAGCAGATGTCCGTTTCATAATCATTGCGCGTGAGCGTGATCAGAATTTTTTCATAGCCGACCAGACCCAAGTCATATTTTTGTACATAGGCCCCCATCATCATTAATAGACGACGCGTTACTGTATTATGGCGTAACTTAACCGGTGAATGAACAATCACTTCTCCGTTGATAAATTCGGTCTTTTGGCCTTCGGTCATCTGCGCATAAAACTGGTCGCGACGTTGCTTTTCCGCGTTTAACAGGCGTTGAAATTGATCAACATACAAGGCTAGCTTGGGCAAATGCAAAAATTCTTCCAATAGCGCATCCATCGGCGCACCTCCTGAACATGACAATCGACTACTTATTATACACCAACTCTTCCCCGGCCCACGTGTTGAGCATGGCGCGCATGTTGCGATGGCGTTGTTCGGCCATTTGTTGCGCAGGCAGTGTGTTCATGCTCGTAACGGTGCGACTCAAGGTATTGAGCACATATTTTTCACAATCCAGGCGGCGCTCGTTCAGGGTCAGACCGGCCAAATATTCGGCACTGAGCAAAAAGGCCAGGGCTTGCACGCCCAACTTGGATAATTTATCCGCATCCCAGAGAATCGCCGCCTCCACCGGTTCGAGCGGCGCTGCTGCTGCGGGACGAAATAAGCCTTCATGTTGGCGAATGACGTTGGCGACCGCCGCAATTTTGGCCGTGGGAAAGTCAATGGTGGCTAAGAGGCGTTGGGCTTGGACCGCACCCACCAAGGCATGCTTTGGCTGGTCTTTAGCAATATCATGCAACCAGGCGGCGGCTTCAACAATTTCTAGATCAGCCCCCAACGTGTTCGCCAAGCCCACGGCCAGCTTGACGACTTCTTGCACATGTTCCCAGCGATGGTTGAAAGGAATGCGCTGCTCGGCCGTGAGTTTCCACGCTTTACGTGCTTCTTTGACGGCTTGTTCTTCGGCGCGTTGGCGGCAAACTGCGCGCCATTCGTTTGTTTTGGGCATAAATAATGGTTAACAGCTAAACATGCAGTCCTGGTTCGAGCTCTAAAATGCGAAATGGATAGACGTTGATCACTTCGGTCTGTTGATACGTTGTGATCGTGGTTAGATTTTGTCGGTACAAATGGATGTGACCATGCAACAGATAGCGCGGCTTGAAATAGCGCATAAAAAGTAGAAAGGAATGAAAGCCTTGGTGCGCCGGGTCCGGCTGATCGTGAATGCCGTAGGGCGGCGAATGCGCCACCAATACATCCAGCCAGCGCCCATAGCGCAAGCGGTTGCGAACTAAACGCGGGATCAGGCCTGCGATATTCCAGCGCATCTCGAAATCCGTATATTGCGCCTCAGCGGAACTGTTGTAACGGATCGAGCCTTCCAAGCCAGCCAGCAATAACGACCCTTCTTTGGCAGTGCGACCGTGCAAATTAACGGCCCCTTGCGGCGCTGTCTGTTGATTCCAGGCATCGTCACCCTTGCCGCTTTGGTACTCAAATTCACGCCCATGATTGCCCATCACGTAATAAGCGGGTTTATTCAACATGCTAATAATGTATTCAATGTAGTAGAACGGCAAATCGCCGCAGCTTAAGATCAGATCGATCTTGCCCACGCGCTCACAAATGGCCCCACTATATAAAATTGGCTCGACTTTATCACTGATGATTAACGCACGCATAGATGCCATTTCTAAACAATCGCCAAGCTCGATGTTGCCCGCCCGTAAGAGCGGTTCCTAGATATAGTTGCCGTGTAAAAATTGTAGCAGCCGAAATCACAGCGGTCAAAATAGGGTTGATCCCGCAAAGCATGATGCTTGGTCATGGTGAGAATGCTAGCCGTGCCAATGCCTGGGTAAAGCGAAATAGTTGCAGCGTCGTGCGACGTTGCGACAGCATGGCCGCTATGCTATGATAACGCTTGCGAACGCCTAAATGGATTGTGCTGTCCGTGTCCAGGTATGCTGTCTAACCGTTGACGATTGATCGATTAACCATGCGCGGGGAGTCTTATGCTGCAACCCAGAACATATCCTGAATTGATTGGTAAAACGTTGGTATTGGAAGCTGAACCATTCGTAATTATGACGGAAGACGACAACCCCTGGGTGGAAGGTTTGTTTTTGACGGTGAGCCTGGGTTTTGTGATTGGCGTGGCCCATCTGGTGGGCGGTTTGCTGATGACGGCCACGCTGCCGCCCGCCGCTGCGGTTCAGGAAGCCATTTTGCAAGGGTGGCGACAATTTAGCCAAAATTTTGGCGCTAGCGTGGATCCTGTGGCCACCGCCGCTAACTTGCGCCGTTTCTGGACGCTGGTGACGACCTTGAGCGGCTATGGCGGCGGTTGGTTTCGCCTGTTTACCTTAATCACCACACCTTTTTTGCTGGTCATCCAATGGCTGGTCAGTGGTTTGCTTGTTTTTATCACTGCGCGTGCCCTGGGCGGGCGTGGCACGCTTAACCAGACGTTAGGCGCCACTGCGCTGATGGTTGCCCCCTATGCATTATCACTGTTAACCGTCATTCCTTTTGTTTCGGTGAATAATTTGCTCTTGACCACGTGGTCATTGTTAATCGTCTACCGGGCCGCGGAAGTGACGCATGAATTGCCCTGGCAGCGGGCCATCTGGGTGGCTTTGACGCCCATAGGATTGCTGGTGATCCTGGCACTCCTGCTCAGCTTACTCGTCAGCATCGGCATCTTTGCGGGAGGTGCAAGATGAGTGTAAATGGCTGGTTGCCGCCGTTCCAACAGATGATCGATGTGCTGCAATTTCGTTTAGATGCCGTAGTGGGCGCCACGCGCGATCAAGACGGCGCGGTTAACATGGCGTCGCTTGCTGATACGCATGGTGCCAGCGCAGAGGCTGAAAGTCTACCCGCGCCTTCCGTAGCAACTGCGAAAAGGATCGCAACTGCGACTAGTATGCGCCAAGGTATGGGGCTGGTCGTGGCAATCGCGCTGATCGCCGGGTTGCTGCCATTTCTCGTCAATTGGGTGATCGCAGGGCGGGCCGGTACCGCATTGCCACTGGTGCAGATCGCTGGGACAATGGATGCGCGTGCCGGCGCGAGCGACAGCACGCTTTTGCCGATGCAAGCTTGGGAAGAGACGGCGAAAACGATTGCCGGACTTCCACCCCGCTTGCCTGGCTGGTTGGCCGCTGGTCTCAGTGCGTTGGGCGTCTGGGTTAATCAGCCACTCAACTGGCTAACCTATTGGCTGGTGTATGGCCTGGGCATTCTGCTTGTCAGTAAGTTGCTGGGCGCAACTACTACTTTGCAACGTTTTTATGCGGCGACTAGCTATGCCTACCTGCCCCTGTTGCTGACCAGCTTGCAGCCCATTCCCTATCTGGGCGCATTGGCAACGTTTGTGGCCGTCATCTGGACTATTATCCTTTATGTGCGGATCGTGCAGCTACTCACTGGATTAAATGCCGGCCATTCGGTGCTCAGCGTCTTGCTGCCGGGTGCGTTGGCGATGCTCGTGGCGCTTTTAGCCGTAGGCGCATTGATCCTCTCGTTAGTGCGCATGATCATGTAAAAGTAGGGGCCCTCTGGGCCCCTACTTTTACATGGATTCGTCCACAAGCACTACCTACGCCACGCGGTCAACGCCAAACAAAGCCAGCCGGCAATAAAAGCAACGCCACCTAGCGGCGTAATCGCACCCAGCCAGCGGATGCCGGTGAAGGCCAGTGCGTAGAGGCTGCCGGAAAAAAGCACGATGCCCGCCACAAAAAGCCAGCCCGCAATTACCGGCAAGTTAGATTTGGGCCAGTGACTGATCGCCACGACCACGACAACCAATGCCAGCGCATGATAGAAGTGATAGCGCACCCCCGTTTCAAAAGTTTGGAGTAAACTCTCCGACAGGCGACCGCGCAAGGCATGCGCACCAAAGGCGCCGAGCGCCACCCCCAGGCCACCAAAAATACTTGCTAATATGAAAAATACCCGTTCCATGGTTTTCCTTCGTTATCGTGAAATTCGATAAATCTTACCGTTAAAATCACTGACTAGCAGTGTATTATCCGGCATGACAAGCAAATGTTGCGCATTTTGCAGGCCCGTAATCCAGGGCTCTGGTGTGCCGCTGGCGTTATCACCCTGAATAGTCACCGGCACGCGCATCACCGCGCCCGCCACCCACAAGGCTACCAATAGGGTATCCTTTTCCCATGGCGAGGCAACGACACTCGTGGGGGTAGTGTGCGGCGGGAAGATGGCAACCGCCGCACGTGTTGTCTGGCAGAATTGCTCAGTGCCGCTATAATTTTGGGCTACCTCTTGCTTTCCAAAACATTTCGGCCAGCCAAAATTAGTGCCTTCCACCACCCAATTCAACTCGTCGGGCGCGGTGCCGCCATTGACTGGATCGTCAGCGATCTCTGTGGTCCAGAGCCGACCAGCCTGGTCAAAGGTATGGGCATACGCTCCTTTTAATCCGGTTGCCAGCGGGCGCGGGTTTTTGGGATTGGCCGGGTCCAGTTCCCATAGGGTGCCTGATCCGGGTGCGGCATCATTGCCGGCGCGAGCCCCACTGGTTTCATAAAGCAGATGATTTTTCGGCGTCACCGTCAACGTGCCAATCGACCGGCCGTTGAAGGGCAGATTGGCTAAGACAGTTTCAATTTTGCCTGGCTTGCCCGCCGGATCAATGGGCGCGCGTAATAAATTATTTTTGGCCGCAATCCACAGATAACCCGACAACACAGCGATCCCTACTGGTTTTACTAAATTGTCTAACAAGACTTGCTGCTTGCCGGTCGGCAAATCCAGCGCGATCACCTGGCCTTGACCGGCATTTTCGTCGCCGTTCAACTGTGCCACCCAAAGGCGCTGATCGGGACCGATGATCATCTGGGTCGGGCCGATCAGCCCTTGCGCGACGAGCGTAGCGGTATAGCCAGATGGCAATTTCAGTCCATCGGGTTGAACCGACACGGTGGTACTGGCGATGGTTGCGCTTAGCGCTGCCGGCGATGAGGTCGGCGCTACAGCGGCCGGTGCGTTGCAACTTGACAGCACGATGCTGAACAACAAGACGCAAAGGGGCAGAGGCGCAAAGGCGCGCAAGCTAACCCACGATCCCCTTGCGTCTTTGCGTCTCTGCCCCTTTGCGTTAAATTTTATATTCATGGCTGTGTACCTGTGGCTATCGGCCGCGCCGGGTCACTGATCCAGCCACTCCACGATCCGATATATGCGCGGGCGCCGACGCCCAATCCCGCCCGTTCCAGCGCAAGCAGGTCGTGATGGACGCTGACGCCGGAGCCACAGTAGAAGATACATTCCGACGGTTTCGTATCGCCCAAGAGTTTGGCATAGCGTTCACGCAATTGCTCTGGTGGCAGAAACTTGCCATCCGCATCGAGATTGTGCGCATAGTAAGCGGAATGCGCGCCGGGAATGTGACCGGCCACCGGATACATCGTTTCCTCATCGCCGCGATAACGCGGCTCGCTGCGCGCATCAAAGACTTTGGCCTGCCTGCTTTCTACGTTGGCAAGCATTTCATCCACGCTGGCCTCCATGTTGGGCCGTGGCCGTGGGATGAAACTGCGCCGGGTGCGGATTTCCTCGCCGCTCATCATTGGTCGCTCTTCTTTTTGCCAGTGCCGAAAGTCACCGTCCAGAACCGCCACGGCATCATGCCCCATCCAGCGCAACATCCACCAGAGGCGGCCCGCGTACATCCCACTCGCGTCATCATAGACGATCACTTGCGTGTAGGCGTCAATGCCCCAGTTGGCGACGGTTTGCGCAAATTTTTCCACGGGCGGCAGCGGATGGCGGCCGGTCTGGCCAGGGATCACCGGGCCGGATAAATCTTGATCCAAATGCGCATAAACCGCACCCGGAATGTGGGCTTCCAGATATTTCTGGTGACCAAGCGCAGGAGCATTAAGCGCAAAGCGGCAGTCGATCACCGCCCAGGTGGGATCTGCGAGGTGGTCGGCTAGTTCGGTGGTTGCGATGATACTTGTATAGGACATATTGTCTCCTTGTGAAGCTATTAAGGATATACCATTCAATCATATCGACGAAGGTGGAGATTGGGAGATTGACCCGACGAAATCTCCAATCACTAATCTCCAATCTCCAATCTCCACCTTTATTGAATCGTGAATCCTAAGCTCATTATCCAACAACTGGTTGTAAATGTTCGGCAAAGAAGGTCACAATTCGGTTGTAGCAGGTCAATTTATTTTTATATTTGAGCACATCATGGCCTTCATCCTCAAAAACCAGATAATCGATCTGTTTACCCTGGCTGCGTAAATTTTCTACCAAGCTGCGTGATTCCTGTTCGACTACGCGCGGGTCATTGGCACCCTGGATCACGAACAACGGGCACGCCAGCTTGTGCAAATAGGTGCTGGGTGAGCGCTCGGTGAGAAAATCTTTATCCTTTTCGGGGTGACCGACCGCCATATAGAAGTACGTCTTCCAGGTTTCGGGAATGCGTTCCATGAAAGTGAACAGGTTGTAGGGGCCAAACATGTCGCAGGCGGCTTTCCATAGCTCAGGATTGCGCCCAGCCAGCGTCAGCGTCATATACCCGCCATAGGAACGACCCATCACGCCGGCGCGCACCATGTCTAAGCGGGCATCCTTGCGCAAACGTTCAAACGCCGCCAAGTGATCGAGCCGATCCTGGCCGCCCCAGTCATGATCGACCTGTTTGACATAGTTCATACCATAGCCCGTGCTGCCGCGCACATTGGGCACAAAGACGGCAAACCCATTGAGTGTAAAAAATTGGATCAGCGGCATGGAAAACCAGGTAAAGTCGGGGCGTTCCTGGCTTTGCGGGCCACCATGAATGTAAAAAATGACCGGACATCTATCCGTATACCCCAACGCAGGCGCAGGCAAATATAAGCGCGCCGAGACGCGCGTGCCGTCAAAACTGGTATACGACGCGTCTTCGCCGGGTGCGAGCAAGGTATGGTCAATGCTTAACACCCGCTCGTTGGTCTGCGCTTTGACCTCACCCGTTTTCCCCTCGTCACTTTTTTCAATGATGTAAAGCTGTGACGGTGTCGTGGCGGTTGAGAAAGCGAGGGCATAGCGTCCAGACGCCTTATCGTACGTCAGCGACTCTACGACGCCATTGGCCAGCGGCTGCTCACCACACAGCACCCGTTCGACAGTAAAACGCGTCTCGGCCTCGTTAAACACGCCTTCATAGACCCACGAAATGCCATCAATATTATAGATGAGCGTATAGCGATCGTCCGCCCGGTGTTCCAATGTCACCAATTCGCCCGCGCCCGCATGAAGCGTGCCGACAATTTCGACCGGCTGCACCTGGCCTGGGTTCGCCAACTGTAGATAGCCCAGGCTAAATTGGTCATCAAAAAGCGCAGTGGTGAAGAGTAAACCATCCTCTGGTGTAAATTCACACTGCCCAATCCCGCTCAGGGGTATAGTTTCGTCGGGCTGGCGCGCCTCTAACGGTTTTCCAAGCAATAATTTACGTCCATCGGCGCCCTGTTGCCACTGGTACAGCACCAGATCGCCTACGGTATAGCTATCGGCCAAAATGATTCGCGAATAGTCGGCATTGGCGCCAATCGGGCCATTGCCATGGGCGCTACTGCCCAGATCGGTGATCGCGTGTGTAGCCAGGTCAACCTTTATCGTATGGTGAATCGGTTCGCGCCGTGGGTCAATCGAAAAGAGCACTAGGTTGCGTTCGGCATCACACTTGACGCACATCACTTGCTGATTGGCAAAGCGGTCGCCAAAGAGTGGTTCGGGCAGGCCGCCGGCCAGCGGGATCAACATTGGCTGGTAATTTTCGTCGCCGTCCTGGTCAATCATCACCAGAATTTTGTCCAACTGGGGAAAGACGTAGAACAGCGTGTCCAGATGATGTGGGCTTTGCAGTGCAATGTTGGGGGGCAGCAAGGGCTCCGGTACGCTGCCGCCGATGCGCATGGCATAGAGATTCAGGCGTCCCGAAAGATCGCTGACAAAGTAGATGCGGTCGCCGATGATTTGCGGCACGAGAAACAGCCGAGCGGATAGCAGCGATTCGATGTGAAATTTAGGGTTCATAGCGTCCGTCCTTTGCGGTAGTCAAAACTAATTCAAAAATATATGACCATTGTACAAGTTCCTGACCCTGCATGAAAAAGTTTATGGCTTTGACTGGAATAATAACCCCACTCACGGCCAGACCCCTCCCGCGCCCAAAGGGCTCCCGCTCCCGTTCGGCTGCGGTTCGACAAGCGCACCGCACGGGGCCTGAGCGTTCGACGACTCGACTGAGCTCGCCGAAGTCTGGCCGCAGGCCCCGTCGCAGCCGGCTGGGAGGGCGGGGGGAGAGGTCTGGCTGTGAGTGTTGCCATCAACTTTATTTTATACCATTTCAACCGGCAAAGCTTCGTTGGTTTTTCACTGGCTCATGGTACAATAGGTGGGCGTTTTCGTGTAGATTGCGCGAGTTAATGGTGAACAATATGCAAACACTGAACATCACTGTTTCAGATGAACTAGCTGATCAGCTTCAGCCTTATCAGGAATATTTAGATACGCTATTGTTGGCCGGCTTGCGTGAAGCCAAGTTAGGGCAAAGCTTGGCGCTTTTTAAACAAGGTCATAGTTCTGTCTGAAAGGCTGCACGCAAGCCGGTGTTTCGCAACGTGAGATGATTCAATATCTGAATGCCAACGGCTTTAAACCTGACGTTGATGAACAAACGATCCTGGAAGATCTAGCTTGAGCATTTTTAACCGAGTGACTGGTCAACATGTGACCGGTACGTCGCGCCGTGCGAGCCTGTAGATGGGTAACGGTCGCCCGTTGTAACGGACGTGCCGGTCACATTGGCGGCCAAGCAGCCTTGAGAAATTAATATGGAAGCAAGAGCGGCAGGTCTTGAACATACATTCATCAATACTAACGGCATTCGCCTGCATGTCGTGCAAAGTGGCCCCATTGACGGACCATTGGTTATTTTGCTGCACGGGTTTCCGGAATTTTGGTACGGTTGGAGTAAGCAGATTCCGGCGCTTACTGCGGCTGGCTATCGCGTTTGGGCGCCGGACCAGCGTGGCTACAACTTGAGTGATAAGCCCAAAGGCATTGATGCATACACGCTTGATCGCTTGGCGGCTGATGTAGTTGGCCTAATCGACGCGTCTGGGCGCGACAAGGTTTTGTTGGTTGGGCATGATTGGGGCGCGGCTGTCACCTGGTGGACGGCGCTCAAATATCCAGAGCGGCTGACGAAAATTGCCGTGCTTAACGTTCCCCATCCAACCGTGATAAATCGTATGCTGCGTTCCAACTTTGCTCAGTTGCGCAAGAGTTGGTACATCTTCTTCTTTCAGATTCCGTGGTTGCCGGAAACGTTGGCGAGTCTCAATCATTGGCGCGCCGGCCTGCAAATGTTAAAAGCGAGCAGTCGCCCGGATACATTTAGCGAGGCCGATTTAGACCGTTATCGTGAAGCCTGGGCGCAACCCGGCGCTTACACGGCCATGTTAAACTGGTATCGCGCGCTGGTGCAACGTCGGCCCGACACGCGCCTAGCTTCCGTGCGCATTAGCGTGCCCACCTTGTTGATTTGGGGCGTTCAGGATGTGGCGCTTGGCCGTGAAATGGCGCAACCGAGCATTGATCTGTGTGATGATGGGCGCTTGGTTTTCATTGAAGAAGCCACGCACTGGGTGCAACATGATGAACCGGCGCGGGTGAATCAATTGTTATTAGAATTTTTGGCGACAAAGGCGACAGGATGACACTGTTTAGTGGCGATGTCATCCTGTTTTCCTATCATTAGAGATGATCTGGAAACAGGGAGAAAAGCGTGTCTACCTATTTCCCTATCTACCTGTTTCCCCTACATATCCTTATGCCGAATAAAGTCTATTATTAAATTCGTGTAATTCATCAGATGGGAGATCGTAAAAATTATGACTGCGGAGTCAAGCGGCTATAAGCCGGGGCTTGAGGGTGTGGTGGCGGCTGAAACGCGACTGAGTAGTGTCGATGGTCAGAAGGGTGAATTGATCATTGCCGGCTTTCCGGTGGAAGAATTAGCTAGCCATGCTTCGTTTGAAGAGACCAGTTATTTGCTTTGGTATGACCATTTGCCGACGCAGCCTGAACTGACCAGTTTTAAACAGGCACTTGCCGCCCAACGTGCGTTGCCAGCGGCGACCTTGCAACTGCTCGAAGCCGTTGCGGCGCACAAATTGCCAGCGATGGATGCCCTGCGCATCGCCGCCGGCACGCTCGATTTGGATTTGGATCGCGCCCTGTCTACCATCGACCAGCAGGCGCAAATTTTGACCGCGCGCATTCCCACCGTGGTGGCCGCTTATTGGCAATTGCGCCAGGGTAAAGCGCCGATCGCCCCCAAAGCCGAGCTGGACCATGCGGCCAATTATCTCTACATGCTCACTGGCGAAACGCCCAGCGCGGCGCGGGTTCGTGGCATGGAAACCTACCTCAACACCGTTTCTGACCACGGTCTAAATGCTTCCACCTTCGCCGCGCGCGTGATCATTGCCACTAAGTCTGATCTAACCTCGGCCATTGTCGGCGCGATTGGCGCGCTCAAGGGACCACTGCATGGCGGTGCGCCGGGGCCGGCGCTGGATATGGTCTTTGAAATTGGCGATGCCAGCCGCGCTGAGCCATTTCTGCGCGCCAAGCTCGAAAAAGGCGACCGCCTGATGGGTTTTGGCCATCGTGTCTATAAGGTGCGCGACCCGCGCGCCGATGTCCTTTCTGCTGCCGCCGAGAAGATGTTCCAGGCGGACGGTGATATGGCGCTTTACACCTTGGCGAAACAAGTCGAGAGTACAGCGCTCAAGCTGTTGGAAGAATATAAACCAGGGCGTAACTTACAAACCAACGTGGAATTTTTCACGGCCTTGTTGCTGCATGGGTTAGGGCTGGAAACCGATCTGTTCACACCTACCTTTGCCGCAGGCCGCGTGGCCGGCTGGATTGGTCACTGTTTTGAACAAACGAGAACCGGTCGCCTGATTCGACCCCAGTCAGTCTATATCGGCGAACGTAATCGCCAGTGGACACCCGTTGAGCAACGCTAGCCCTATAAAATAGAAATATAAAATGACGACAGACGCCGATCCTGTGCGTCGGCGTCGTTGAAGAACTTGAATCATTATGCACAAAAAACAATTTTCAAAACCACCGCGCCGTGTGGCTCTTTTTGTCACCTGCATGGTGGACATGCTCTATCCAGAAGTGGGGATGGCGACGGCTGAATTGCTGGAACGCCACGGCGTTGAAGTTGTTTTCCCCTATGAGCAAACTTGTTGCGGGCAACCGGCTTTTAATGCCGGCTATCGCAACGAAGCAAGCGTGTTGGCGCGTCGCTTTATCGACATTTTCGAGCCGTTTGTCCAGCAAGGCATTGTCGATGCGATTGTTGTGCCCAGCGGCAGTTGCGCAACGATGACCAGCCATTTCTATGCGGCGGCCCTGTTTGAAGAGGCCACGGCAACAGTTGACCGCCAACGCGCCGAAGCCTTGGCCGCAGTCACCTTTGAATTAACCGAATTCTTGGTGGACGTGTTGGGCGTCACGACCACGGGTTCGCGCTTCCAGGGCAAGCTCACCTATCACGCTTGCTGCCACCTCTTGCGCGAATTGCACATTGATGAGCAGCCGCGCAAACTGTTAGACGGCATCGAAGGCGCAGAAAGGGTCGCGCTGACAGGCGCTGAGGAATGTTGTGGCTTTGGCGGTCTCTTTGCCCTTAAAAATGCCGACATCAGCACGGCGATGGGGCAGCGCAAAACGCGCAATCTGGCCGAAAGTGGCGCCGATGTCGTGGCGCTGTGCGACGTGAGCTGCATGACACATATTAACGGCTTGCTCAGTCGGCAAGCGCAACGTTGCCGCGCCGTGCATATTGCCGAAGTGCTCAACAGCCAAGTCGATGTCGCCGTCGCACCGCCAACCGTCGCCCCCGTCACACCAGAGAAAGCATCGCGCCGCTGGCAAGACCAGAAGGAAAAGTGAGGAGTGGGGAATGCGGAGTGCGGAATCGTCGCCGTGTGTCATTCCGCACTCCGCATTCCCCACTCCGCAATCGAAAAGGCCATTTATGACAATACCAGTCATCGATCTGCACGCACCGTATAAAGCGCGCGTGACCGACGCCCTGAATAACAAACATCTGAAGACCGCCTTAAACCGCTCGACCGTGCGCATGAGCGCCCAGCGCATCTCGGCCATGGGCGCCGTGGATGGCGAGGAATTGCGCAACCAGGTGCGCCAGATGAAAGAGCATGTGATCGCCAATTTACCTGATTTGCTCGAACAGTTTGAGAGCAACATCCAGGAAAATGGGGGTCAAGTACACTGGGCGCATGATGGCGCGCAAGTCAACCAGATTGTGCTTGAGATTGCGCGCAAGGCCAACGTGCAAAAGGTGATCAAGGCCAAAAGCATGGCGACCGAAGAGGTGCATCTCAACCATGCGCTGGAAGAAGCCGGGATGCAAGTGGTCGAGACCGATTTGGGCGAATACATTATCCAATTAAATCATGAGCCGCCCAGCCACATTGTTGCCCCTGTGATCCACCGGCGGCTGGAAGATATTGCCCAGATCATGCAGGACAAGCTTGATATGCCGCCCACGTTGGACCCCGAAGTGATGTGCGCCGTAGCACGCGTCAAATTGCGCGAGGAATTTTTTACGGCCGACATGGGCGTCAGCGGCTGTAACTTTGCGATTGCCGAAACCGGCACCATTTGCACCGTCACCAATGAAGGCAACGGGCGCATGACTTCCGGCATGCCGCGCGTTTACGTGGTGGTGATGGGCATTGAAAAAATTGTCCCGACCGCCGAAGATGCATTTTTGCAATATCAGGCGCTTTGTCGGAGCGCAACCGGCCAGAATTTTTCGGTCTATCTTTCGATGACGAGCAGCCCGCGCCGGCCTGGCGATGCGGATGGGCCAGAAGAATTCCATATTGTGTTGCTGGATAATGGCCGCACCGACATGCTGGCCAAAGGCTATGGCGAAGCGTTGATGTGTATTCGCTGCGGCGCTTGTCTTAATGTCTGTCCGGTCTATCGCGAGATCGGTGGTCACGCCTATGGCAGCACTTATAGCGGCCCGATTGGTGCCGTGATCAGCCCACTTTTGCACGCAGATGTCACAAATTCAGAAAAATTGCCGCACGCCAGCACGTTGTGTGGCGCTTGTCGCGAAGCTTGCCCGGTCAAGATCGATTTGCCGCGCTTGCTGCTCGATTTGCGTAGCGATCAGGTTGAAGCCGGTGAAAGCGCCTGGTTTGATAAGAAAGCCATGCAGGGTTTCGTCCAAACTATGAAGAGCCGGTCACGCTACGAAAACGCCGGTAAATTAGCCAGCGTCGGTAGCAACTTGATGGCCGGTTTGACGGGCGGCAATATCAAATTTATGCCGCCGCCGCTTTCGGCTTGGACCAACAGCCGCAACTTTCCACCTTTTGCCAAGCACAGTTTTCGCGAATTGTGGCAGGAGCGCACGTCGCGACGCAAGGCGATCAGTGGCGAGCACGTGCCAGCTTGACCCAACCCTAACCCAGACCCTAGCCTGATCCTCCCGTTCGGCTGAGCTCACGTCGAAGCCTACAGGGAGGGAACTGTTGAGGGGTAACCGAAGCCACGTGTTCTGTCCCTGATTAGTTCCCTCCCTTACCAGGGGAGCGGGAGCCCACTGGGCGCGGGTGGGGTCATCAGCGCATTTTCCAATAGAAAACCCTTATGACCGTACGTAATGAAATTCTAAATAAACTCCGCAGTACCTTAGCGCGCCCGGATTTACATTTTCCGCCGCTTCATACGCCGCCCTTAACGGCAGAAACACGCATGACAGTGACGGCGGCCCAAGGCAGTCAGTTAGACTTAGCCAAACGCTTTGGCGCTGAGCTGGAAAGATTACATGGCACCTTTGAAATCCATGAATCGCCCGCCGAGGCCCGCATGGCGTTGATCAATCGGCTGATGACATGGATGGCCGAGGAAAAACTTAGTCAGAAAGGGGCCGTGCTCGAAACCGGCCAGGAGCGCAGCATCTTGAGTTGGGATCCAGCCGCGTTGCCCGTGCCTGGGATCGATGATGCTTTGCGCGACATGGACATGCAATTGATTGTGCCCAAAGACTTGCGCAGTGACGAAATCCGCCAATCTGTCCGCTTTATTCGTTATGGCATCACGGGCGTGGCGGCCGCCTTTGCCGCCACCGGTTCGATGTTGGTGGCGTCTGGTGTGCAGACGAGCCGCGCAGCCAGCCTGCTGCCTTTTCGCCATATCGCGCTGATTCCATTCGCACTGCTTTATCCCACGGCGGAAGCCTGGCTGATCGAGCAGCGGCAGGCTGGGAAACTTGTTGATACTATGCGTGGGCACTCGAATGTCGCCATGATCAGCGGCCCCAGCAAATCCGCTGATATTGAAATGAATATGACTTTGGGCGTGCATGGGCCGAAATTCTTGCATGCAATTTTGTTTGGGAAGGTGGAATAAGTTAAAAACTTATGGTACGCAGCTTGCCTGAAAAAGCCTGACGCAGAGGCGCAAAGCCACGCAGAGAAAAACAGGCGCGTGTCATACGGGATCGGCGGCTTGTTTTTCCTATCAGCTTTCCTTTGCGTCTCTGCGCCTTTGGTCAAATCCTTCGCCTGCGTAAGGTGAGTTAATAACAAACAGCCGAAAGCAGCAGTTTCCAGTGTGAGCGCGCGATTAAACGCAGATCAGGGGCAAGCTCGCTTGTCTGAAAAAGACAATGCAGCCAAATCCGCCTGCGCACCAAGGCAAGCAGGTCATGAAGCTTTGTGTATCCTACCAAGCTCATCATATTTTGTCGAATATGTGAAGGTTGTGACATAATAGTTATAGAATTTTTCATTTTTCTTATGATTAGCACTGATATTGGCCACCGCTCAATGAAATCATTTCTAGCGAATTTTATTAAGCAAATTGCATTTCAGTGGTGAAAAAGTTCAGGTTGATTAGTCTGGGTATAGGAAGCCACTGATGAGCAATCGTGAAATCGAAGCCAAATTTGAGTTACTCGATCCCGCCTTAACCGAGGATTGGCAGACTAGGTCGTCGCTGACCGAGGCTTTCTCGCTGCAATCAGGGAACACGATCACGCATACGGACACTTATCTGGATACCGCTGCGTATAACCTGCTGCGCCTAGGCTACACCTTGCGGCTGCGCACCACCGCCAATAATGGCGTTTTAGTAACCGTGAAATCCCTCACGCGCGACGATGCGCTTGTCCATGATCGATTGGAGTTGGAAGGGCCAGTGAAGACCAAGGCGAATCCTTTACGGATGAAGCACTGGCCCAAAGCGATCCGTAAATTTATTCAAAAATTGATCGAGACTGATCTTGAATGGCATCGATTATGCACCCTACAACAGACGCGGCATAAACGGGATGTCCTGATGCCAATCGAAGGTTCAGATACGATGCAACCGTTTGCTGAATTAAGCATCGACCAAGTGACCGTGTATGGGCCTGATTTTACACAAGCCAGTTACACCGATACCACACCCCAGAAATCTGTTACGCTAGTCACCGAATTTCGGGAAATTGAAATTGAGTTAAAGTCAGGTCAAGACGAAACGCTGCTGACTCCGCTAGCCGAGGCCTTGCAACAACAGGCTACGCTCAAGCCCGTACGCACCAGTAAGTTGGAACGGGCGTTGACCAGCATCAGTAGCAGCACCTTGGATCGTGAAAAAGATGGGAATGGTGAAAAATATGTGGCGTTGATTCAGCCGACGATGCCGATGGCAGAGGCTTGCCGTCTGCTTTTGCGCCAGCAATTCATGCAGATGTTGCTCGCTGAAGCGGGCGTTTTTACTAACCAATGGTGCTAGTTTGAGGAAGTCATGAGAAATAGCTAAACTATTGCAAACACCGACCAAAGTATGAGCAAAAGGAGCTAACTCTCATGACCGCCATTGATTTTATCACAATCTTGTTTTGCCGAATAGACG
>JBBREZ010000043.1:0-22339 GCA_038225095.1 Caldilineales bacterium | reverse complement strand
AAGCCGTGTTGAAAATCCGCATTACAATCGTCTCGGTTGCGCCCGACGGCCCGCCGCCCGTCATCAGATAAATGATGGTGAATTGTTTGAAAGAAAAGATCGAGGCCAACACGACTAACAATTCTAGGGTCGTGCGGATGCTGGGAATAGTGATATTCCAGAACAATTGCAGCGGACTCGCGCCATCCACCTTGGCGGCTTCATAGATCTCCTGGGGTACCGATTGCAAGGCGGCCAGAATCACCAGGCTATAAAAGGGAAACGCCTTCCAGGAAGCGATCAACACCACCCAACCCATCGCCAACACGGGCACCTGCAACCATTGCGGGTTGGTGGTGACGCCGGGGATCCAGCGCACAAGCAGATTGACCACGCCGAACTGGGGACTGAGGATCCAGACAAAGATCATCACGACTGGCACTTCGGGAAAGGCCCAAGGCATCATGAGCATGGCGCGCGCTAGCGGACGGAAGCGAAAAGGCCGGTTGAAAAGCAACGCGGTCGCCAAACCGACGCCGAGCGCAACAAGGATCACCAAGGCCGTGAAGATCAGTGTGGTCTGCATCACCTTCCAAAAACTGGGATCGCTGAACATACGCTGGTAATTTTTCAATCCGACCCAGGTTGGCGGCGTGTTGGACGCCAGTTCGATCTGTTGAAAACTGCCGTAAATCCCCTGGATAATAGGATAGACGATCAGCGCGATCTCGTAGAGAATGATCGGGAGCGCTAATGCATAAGGCAACAAGTGAAGCTGGCGGCGGGCCTGGGTTGGGAGCTTCGCTTGGTTGGTGCGGCTAACTGTGCCGCTGGCTTTTACTACATTGCTCATTGTTCAAGTAGCCTTTTGTACAGTAGACGTTAGATAATAATTAATTGTGAATTATCGAGCCGCCATTCTCCCTGGATTGCGTCAGCAGTAGCGGCCCGCAAATGGAAGCGCTGTGATAACAGGAAGATGATGATCACGGGCAGCACGGTAATCACGCTAATCGTCGCCCTGTCTGGTCGCAAAAGCAACACCTTGCCATAGGCGCTCGGATTGGGGTTCAGTGCGCCAGTTTGTTGTGACATGACCCAAATCCCAACCATCAGCGTCTTAAGCCGGTCACTTTCGAGGAAGATCGACGCCATTGTTGTAAGCAATCAGGCAGACCAAGAATCCATCACATTCTTCAAATTGCCAGACGCCAACGGCAGGAGTTCGTTCAATTGCTTGGGGGCTTTGGTAGGTGTGATAAACAGCCAGAGGACCGGAATTCTGAAATAGATCAAGAGCAACAAAAGGATTGCCAGACGAAACAGATAGGAGACCGGCTATGTCAACTGGACGGTGTATTTGAGCCCTATCCATCTTTTACCGCTTTTCTTTGCGGCTCTGCGCCTTTGCGTCAAAGCTTTCCTCTGCCTAACGTGAGTGACTTAATCCGATCGGCCAGGGGTAGGATGGGTCAGCTGACCCATCCTACCTACGTAACATGCGTTTACTACTTAATCCGCTCCGCCAGCGCTTCCGCTTGCGTTTGCGCTGCGGCCATCGCATCCTCGACCGATTTACCGGCAGTGAGCACATCGGCAAAATTCGTGATCACGATCTGACCAAATTCCTGGAAGTTATAGACGAAATCACCGACAACATCAAATGGTGTCACATAGTTGACACCAGAGTAACCCGGCTTCAGCCACTCCAGCTTGTCCAGATATTCCTTGCGGGCCGCCGATGGCTGGGCGAAGATCACATCTTCGCAGCCTTCCACCATGCGCCGGTAGTTGTCTGGCTTGTACATGTAGGTCACAAATTCGAGCGCCGCTTCTTTGACCGCAGAGTCCTTGTTGATCATCATCGGGTGGATGCGGGCGATCGATTTATTGCTCGCCCACGGGATGGGGGCGCTGCGCAGTTGGGGATAGAGATCCGGGAACAGAGGCTTTAAGCCGCCAACAGCCGCGGAGACGAACAACCCCTGTGCCGTTGCCCCTGTGCCAAACAGACGCTGCCCCGTGGCACCATCTGCGCCCTGTGGAAAAGCCACGTCGTACATTGTTTTAAACAGTTTGAGACCCTTGATAATCGGGTCGGAGGTCAACAGCGGCGTCTTGCCCTTGGCCCACACGCCATCATAAGGCATGGCCCACTCTTCAAGCTGAAACCAGAAATCTGACGCCTCGTTGACCAGATGATTCGCCCAGAGCCCATATTGCTGCTTATCGCGGTTGGTCAACGCCTTGCTAACCTCAACCCACTCTTCGGGCGTCTTGGCCGGGGTGATTTTAGCATCCTCATAGCGCTTTTTGTTGTAGAGGATGCCAAAGGCCACCGTCACCATGTCCAGGCCATAAAGCTTACCATCTTTGCGCAAGGCATCATGGGCCGAACTCAGATCTGTGATGTTGTTGCGGACCAACACATCATCCAACGGGAGTAGCAAATCAGCCTTAATCAGGCGCGGCGCTAATTCGGGCGTGGCTTGCAGGATATCGCCATCAAGCTTGCCGGATTGGGCCGCCACAATCGTCTTGGTGGTATAGGCATCAAACGGAATGTTTTCGGCCTTGACTTCGATATCTTTGTGCGAATCGTTAAACTCTTTGATAAAGGCATTCCAAGTCTTGCCACGATTCCCTTCCTCGAACCACCAGGATAGGTAACGGACGGTCTGCTTAGCACCTTTGTTGACTGCTGGGGCATTCGAGGCAGCAGGCCCGGTTCCAGGGGCTGCGCACGCAGCTAATGCGGCGCCAGCACCAATCAAGGCCGTTGCCTTGAGCAGTTGGCGGCGACTAATTTGTGGGGATTTTTGGGTCGTCATAGCAATTTTCTCCTTCTTCCTAGCCTTACTTTAAAATGATCCGGTTCAGTGAAATGAGTCGGGGAAGACCGTGCACCGGACCAACACGGTAAACTCAATGCGATGCGGCTTGGCAGCTAGTTTGATAACTCAACAGCGCATCCAACCACGCTGAAAAACAACGGGTTTAATGCAGTATGGCTATGCGCGTTAAACTGGGCAGCGGATGGCGCTGAATGGCAGGTAGCCACGGATGATTTAGGTGACCTAAGCCATCCAACCACTTTTATTGCGTTATACAGCAAAAAATGGGAATTTAACCCTGCAATTATGGCCAAAAATCTATGCAATCTGGGGAGCATTACCTGTTTTAGACGACATTGCCCCGCAAAACGGCGATGGCCAATCGTTGACTACTGATGGCATGAGTAGGCGCAACCCATGTTTCTCTATAAATTTTACAATGCTGGAAATTTTACAATGCTGGGACAAAATACTGTAGCCGGAAAATCAGCACTCCATTATTCTAAAAGAGAGATTGACATAGTGTCAAATTTTGGTATACAATATACGAGATACGGAATCGGCAACTTTAAGCGCACCGGAAAGTGGTGTTTGCACCATCAGCATGCTCGTTTGGCCCTGGTGCCCAGCGCCAATGCACTGGGGTTTGTCGAAGCTGGCTTGATTGGCGGTATGCTGAAGCTCCCTACGCTGCCATAAACGCACACAGATGACATCGTCCATGCTTATTTTTCCTGGTTTCCAGACTGCGGCGTGGGAAGCCTAGCGGTACGTTCTGCATCCGAGCGTAGCTTGAAGACAGCGTGCGATAGAGCTTCCCAACTGCGTGCCCACAGCGACCGTGAGGTGCGCGTAAACACGAAAATCCGAGCAGCGCATCCACCATGAAAATTACAAAACTAGAAACGATCTGGTTTGAAGCAATGCCAAAAGGCGAATGGCAGCAGCAGATGGGGCAGTCACGTCAGGCGCTGCCTAACAATTTGTGGGTGCGCGTCTACACGGATAATGGCTTAATTGGCCTGGGTGAGACCTACTACATTCCTTCGGCTACCAGCGCCATTATCCATGATGTGTATGCGCCGCTGCTGATTGGCCGTGATGCGCGCGATATTGAAAACAACTGGGCCAATCTCTTTGCGTTGGTAAACTTCTGTGGCTTTGCTGGCGCTGAAATGCGCGCGCTCTCGGCCATTGATATTGCCCTGTGGGACTTGGTTGGCCAGGACACCGGACAACCCATTTACAACTTGTTGGGTGGTCGCAACCGGGAACGGATTCAAGTCTACAACACCTGTGTCGGTTATGGCAACTACCCCGACTTTGCCTGGCTCGAAGGGCACGCCGGTCAACTGGCCGCAAGTTTGTTGGGCCAGGGCATCAGGGCTATGAAAATTTGGCCCTTTGACCAATTTGGTGTGACCCTGGCCGGGCCAACTACCCCCCACGGCAAAGTCCGCATGTGGGGCGGTGAGACCGCCGCTGGCTTGCTGGCGCATTCGATTGACAATGACGATTTGAAACGCGGCCTGCAAATTGTCGCCGATATTCGGGATGCAGTGGGTGACAAAATGGCGATTGCGATTGAAGGCCACGCGCGTTGGGATTTGCCGACCGCCACCCGCATTGCACGCGCCTTGGAACCCTACGACATCCTCTGGCTCGAAGAAATCATGCCGCCGGATAATCTCGAAGCGTATGTGCGCCTGAAAACAGCAACGACCGTTCCGCTGTGCCAAAGTGAGCGGTTGTTCACGCGGTTTGGCTTTCGCCAGGTGATCGAAAAGCCGGTTGCCGACATCATCATGCCTGATGTGGCCTGGGGTGGCGGCATCACTGAGATACGCAAAATTTGTGCGTTGGCCGACACCTATTACCTCCCTATCACCTTGCATGACACGGTAGGGCCAGTGGCGCTGTGGGCCTCGGCGCACTTGATGTTGCATATTCCCAATGCCATGATCATGGAGAGTGTGCGCGCTTATTGGGGCGAAGGCGGCTGGTACAATGATGTGGTGACGCAGCCGATTCGCATTGAAGCGGGCTATCTTACACTGGATGATCGCCCTGGCCTGGGCATCGCGCTACGCCCCGAGTTGGTACAAAGACCAGATGCGTGTGTGCGCGTGACGACCGAGCAGGATTTGGAGCGATGGGCGTAGCACCGGTAAAAATCAGATAAAACAAGGAGAGATCCAGTGGCAAGGGCGCCCTTTCAAGTGCTGGTTTACCCCTATCGCAAAGTGGGCAACGGCGAATTTGAATATGCGTTATTAAAACGGTCAGATGCGGGTTATTGGCAAGGGGTCGCTGGCGGCGGTGAAGATAACGAGACCCCACTAGCGGCAGCCAAACGCGAAACACGCGAAGAAAGCGGTCTTCCCGAACATTTAGCTTTTTTACAATTAGATACAGTCTGTCCGAATCCAGTAACTGAGTTCAGGGACAGCTATCTATGGGGCGACGACGTTTATGTCATCCCTCAATATTTTTTCGGTGTGCAGGCCGACCAACAAACGATTGTCCTTTCACATGAGCATACAGCCTATCGTTGGCTAAATTATGCCGAGGCGCTCAGCCTAATGCAGTATGACGGCAATAAAATTGCTCTGTGGGAATTAGATCGAAAATTGCGCGGTTTAGGGCCGCGCGCGTAGTGAGCAACATGACCTCTCCCCCCGCCCTCCCGTGACGGCTCCCTCCCAGCAGGGGAGGGCGGGGGGAGAGGTCTTAATAGTTATCCAAAAAATTTATATTTTCACTTAAAACTCAGAATTGAGGTTATACCCCATGAAACCAAAAGTTGTCATTGCGTACCAAAGTTTTGGTGATCTGGCAGTCGAAAAAAATGTATTGAGCCGCATTGATGCGGACATCAATCATGTGGGCGATTTGACGTCACCCGCCGCATTGGAAGCGGTCAAGCAGGCCGACGCCGTGATGGTCACACTGCAAAAAGTGACCGGTGAGATTATCAACAGCATGCAGCGCTGCCGCGTGATCAGCCGCGCCGGCACCGGTCTCGATACGATTGACATTGACACCGCCACTGCCAAAGGCATCTGGGTGGCTTATGTGCCCGATTATTCGATTGACGAAGTTTCCGCGCACGCGATTGCGTTACTGATGGTCCAGGCCCGCGGCATCGTGCCGCTGGTGCAAACCACGCGCGCCGGCAAGTGGGACAACATGGCTTCGGGGCCGGTCTATCGGCTTAAGGATCAAACGCTTGGCATCGTCGGTTTTGGCCGGATTGGCCAGGCAACCGCAGAAAAAGGGCGCGGCTTGGGCTTGAAGGTTATTGTCCATGACCCCTATGCGAACCAGGCAGCCGTCGATAAAATGGGTGTACGCGTGGTGGACTTAGAAACTTTGGCCCGTGAATCTGACTACATCTCGCTGCACGCGCCACTAATCGACTCCACCAAACATATCGTCAACGCGCAGTTTTTGGCCTGGATGAAACCGACCGCCTATTTGATCAACGCCGCGCGCGGCCCCTTGATCGACGAAGATGCGTTGCTTGAGGCCGTGCGCGCCAAACAAATTGCTGGCGCCGCCATTGATGTCTTAGCCGTTGAGCCAATTGACCCCAACAATCCTTTACTACGCGAAGAGCGCATCCTGATCACCCCACATGCCGCCTGGTATTCCGAAGAAGCCAAGATCGATCTGCGCACGCGCTGTGCCGAGGAAGTCGTGCGCGTATTGAGTGGGGAAAAGCCACGCTCGCCGGTGAATGAAGTAAAGGAGTAGGGAGTAAGGATGCTTCTTACTCCCGCAATTCCAGGAGTCAACATGAAAATCACACGCATTGAAACAGTTTGGATCGACGAGCAACCCAATACCATGTGGGTGCGTCTGCACACAGACGATGGCTTGATTGGACTGGGCGAAACCTACTATGTGCCACGTGCGGTCAGCGCCATTATCCATGATGTCTTTGGCAATTTGTTGCTGGGCCGCAATCCGCTAGATATCGAGAACCATTGGAACAATATGTTCTCAACGGTCAATTTCTTTGGCTACGCCGGGGCCGAAATGCGCGCCATCAGTGCGATTGATGTGGCGCTGTGGGATATTGTGGGTCAGCATGTGGGGCAGCCGATCTATAATCTGCTGGGCGGGCGCAATCGCGAAGCCATTGCGGTCTACAATACTTGCGTCAGCTATGGCAAGTATCAGGATTATCACGCCTGGCGCGAAGGCCATGCCGGTGAACTGGCCGCCGATCTGTTGCAGAATGGGATTAAGGCGATGAAAATCTGGCCGTTCGACCAATTTGGCACCTCGCTTGGCGGGCCGATTGGCAGCCGCGCCGGGATCGAGGCGGTGGGACCGGTGACGCATTTTCTCAGCAAAGCGAACATGCAGAAGGGTCTTTCGTATGTGGAAGACATTCGCAAAACGGTCGGTGACAAGATGGAGATCGCCATCGAAGGTCACGCCCGTTGGAATCTGCCGGAAGCGGTTGAGATTGGGCGCGCGCTGGAAAAATATGACATTTTGTGGTTGGAAGAGATCATCCCGCCCGACAATGTAGATGCTTATGTGCGGCTTAAAGCGGCGGTGAAAGTGCCGATCTGCGCCAGTGAACGTTTGTTCACGCGCTTTGGTTTCCGGCAATTGATCGAGAAAAATGCCGCCGATATTATCATGCCCGACATGGCGTGGACGGGCGGCATCACCGAGACGCGCAAAATTTGTGCGCTGGCCGACACCTATTATTTGCCAATCTGCACGCATGATTGCATTGGCCCGGTGGCGGCGTGGTCGTCGGCGCATATGCTGCTACACATTCCGAACGCAATGATCATGGAGACGGTGCGTGGCTATTATCTGGGCTGGTATGCCGATGTCATGACCGAACCGCTGCCGGTGGTGGATGGCATGTGCGCGTTGCCCGGCAAACCAGGTCTGGGCACGGCGTTGCGGCCAGAAATTTTGAACCGGTCCGACGCGCATGTCGAAATATCGGACGAGCAACAAAAGCATGATGTGTCGAAAGCATAGGGCCTCACCCCCAACCCCCTCTCCTGAACTCAGCCCTTTGATTCAGGAGAGGGGGAGACAGGCTTATTCTCTCGTTCCGACGCTCCGCATAGGAACGAGGATTTCTAGGAGAGCCAAATGACCACACTCGTCCAAACCATTGCAAACACTCAAGTTGCGCCGGGCACGGTGATGGCCTGGTGGCTAGGCGGTAATGGCTTTGTTTTCAAAACGCCAGCCGGCACGCAAATTTATGTGGATCCTTACTTCACCAACTGCGTGGCGCAGATTTTCGGCATTGAGCGCGCCTTTCCGCCACCAATTACCGCCGAGGAAGCGCGCCCCGATCTGTTGATCGCGACGCATTGGCACGAAGATCATCTCGATCCCGAAGGTATTCCGCTCGTAGCCAAGCATAGCCAGACGCGCTTCCTGGCCCCACCGTCCTGCGTTTCGCGTATGTTGGGTTGGCTGGTGCCGCGCGACCGGGTCACTGGGATCAAAGTGGGCGAGACGCACGAGTTTCGCGACGTAAAAATCACCGCGGTTCCCGCACGCCACCTGGCTGGCATTCCCGGTTGGGAAGTCGATGATGCGATTGGTCTGCTGCTCGACTTTGGCGGGTTGTGCGTCTATCATTGCGGCGACACGGAGTATGATACGCGTTTGCGCGCGTTGGGTTATGATCACGAACATCCAATTGATGCCTGCATGCTGGTGATCAACGGCGTCGGCGGCAACATGAACGCACATGAGGCCGCTTTGCTGGCCTGGCATCTGAAAGCCAAGACCGTGATTCCGATGCATCACATCCTTTGGAAAGATTTCAACGGCGGCGAACAGGCCACGATGGATCCCCAGCTTTTGGCCGACACCTATCATAAATTGGGCGGAACGGGTGAGGTTAAGTTGCTGGCCGTGGGTGAAGGCATCAAGTTGGCGCGGTAAACGCACAGGGCAATTAATCGAAAAGAGCAGAAACACAACGAAAGCAGGGTTTTCAATGGCAGCACATCCTTTAAATATTCTTATCTTCGGCGCACACCCAGACGATCCAGATTATATTGCCGGTGGCACGGCTGCGCTTTATGCCCAACAGGGTCATCGGGTCAAAATGGTCAGCCTGACTAACGGCGATGCTGGTCATCACGAACAAGGGGGCGCGCCACTAGCCTGGCGGCGGCGGGCAGAAGCCGCCGCGGCTGGCAAGGCGCTTGGTGTTGAATATATCACGTTGGATATTCACGACGGCGCGCTCTTGCCTAGCCTGGAAAATCGCCACACCGTGATCGCCATTATCCGGGAATTCCAGCCGGATCTGATCACGGTGCATCGCCCGAATGACTACCATCCGGATCATCGCTACGCCTCACAACTGGTGCAGGACGCCTCGTATATGGTGACGGTGCCCAATGTGGTATCGCATGTGCCACACTTGCGCATTATGCCGGTGATTGCCCACACCTGGGACCATTTTCAAAAACCTTATCCGTTCCAGGCGGATGTCGTCGTGGCGATTGATGAAACGGTTGAGCAAAAAGTGGATGCCCTCCACTGTCACACATCGCAGATGTACGAATGGTTGCCCTACAATGGCCGTTACTTGGAAGAAGTGCCTGCCGATCTTGCGACCCGCCGCGCCTGGTTGCGCCAACGTCAAGATCTGCGGTTACGGCGCGCCGCCGATTTATACCGAGAAAAATTAGTTGCTGTGTATGGGGAGCAAAAAGGTAACCAGATTCAATATGCCGAAGCATTTGAGGTCTGTGAGTATGGCACACCGTTGACCGATGAAAATCGCAACAAGTTATTCCCATTCTTTGGAAGTTAAACGACCAGCACTGAACCACTCATACTTACAACCGGTGCTGCGTAAATGAGCGAAACATAACCAGAAGGAGCCTGTTTTACCATGACCCATCCTCTCTTTGATCTAACTGGGCGCGTTGCCCTGGTCTCTGGTGCGGCCAGCGGCATGGGCCGCGCCATGTCGATTGCCTTGGCCGAAAGTGGCGCCGATTTGGTGCTGGCCGATATCAATCGCGCTGGCATGGACGCTACAGCCCACGAAATTGAGAAACTTGGCCGCCGCGCCCTGCCCGTGGTCTGTGATATTTCCAATGGCGACCAAATTCGCGCCATGTACACCCAAGTGGACAAAGAATATGGTCGGATTGATGTGCTGGGCAACGTGGCTGGCGAAGGTGTGCGCGGCGATCCACTGGAATTGACCGAAGATCAGCTCCGGTTAGCCTACCAAAACCTGGTTGTTGGGCGCTTTATCTGCACGCAGGAAGCCGCCAAACGGATGTTGGCCCAGGGCAAAGGCAGCATCATGAGCATTGTTTCGATTGGTGGGATCAGCGCATTGGGACGCTGGCACATCGCCTATAGCATGGCAATGGCCGCGGTGGGACAAATGACGCGCGAAATGAGCACCGAATGGTCCAGTAAAGGCGTGCGGGTCAACGCGATTGTGTGTGCACAAGTCACCAATAAAGGGCTAGAAGATCGCATCGCCGCCGATCCCAATTTGGGCGATGCCTATCTGAGGGGTCTGCCGATCGGTCGCCTGGGCAAGCCAGACGATATCAAAGGGCTGGCCATCTTTCTAGCATCGGACGCATCCTCGTGGATTACGGGTGCGCTGATCCCGCTGGATGGCGGAAATTTGGCGAAAAACGCGGGTGGTTCACACCCAGGGATGCCAGGCGAAACCAACGGTTAAATTTTGCCGGAGTCAAACAACTTGCCGCCTAATTTCTGCACTTGGAAACAATCCAAAGTTGTGGTATATTGTATACAATTTACAATCTATACCTTACTGAGCTAACTGCTAATCGACAAAACAATGGACAATCCTGGTAGGGGCGCATGGCATGCGCCCGTGTTGTAAACCAGCAGGCGCATGCCATGCGCCCCTACCGTTTATTTGGAGGAAGTAAAATCGTAGAGGACCGTTTTTATGCTGCTGAATGAAGCGCTACCAACGAGTCGTCCCCAACACAATCAGATGTGGGAGGCGGTGCTCTCTGCGCTGCGCATGGCGATCATCAAAGGCCAATTGCCGTCGGGTACGCATTTGCTAGAGCTAACGTTGGCAGAGCGTTTAGGCGTCAGCCGCGGGCCGGTGCGCGAAGCCTTGATCCGCCTAGAGCAGGAAGGCTTGGTGATCAACCAGCCTTATCGCGGCAAGTTTGTCGCCGATATTTCTGCCCAGACCATTCGCGAGATCTACAGTTTGCGCGTCTTGCTGGAAAGTTTTGCGGCCGAACTGTGCATCGATAAACTACAGCCCGCCTTGCTGCAACGCTTGCGCGACTCGCTGGCGCAGATGGTTAAGGCCGCCGATGATCAGCGTTATGAAGCGTTCGCAGACATCGACCTGGAGTTTCATCACAGCCTCGTGGTGGCCGCCGAACACACGCGGCTGTTACAGATGTGGGAAACGTTGCGCGGCGTCAATCATGCCTTCATTGCGGTCAACGCTAGCTTGGTCAGTTCGGAAAATGTCCACATGTTTGCCGAGCGGCATCAACTGATTGTCGACGCGCTGACGCAACGCGATGTGGTCACCGTCAAAGCAGTATTGCGGCTTCATCTAGCCGAGGCCGAACAACGCATTCTCGCTGTGATGGCCGGTCAGGCGACCAATCCAGAATAGAAATTCAATCTATAACCGTCTGCTGCCGAACAAAATTGTGCCAATCGGATTCATTCCATCTACCTCTCGAAAGAACAGGAAAGAAAAATGCAACTTACCCAGGAACAAAAAAACTTTTTCGACACCTTTGGCTACCTGATTTTGCCGGGCTTGCTAGCTGATGACCTTGCTTGGATCAAGACGGAGTTTGAGGCCGTCTTTACCGATCGTGGTGTGCAGCATGACGGTACAAAACGCTCGACTGTAGTGCCTTTCATTGACCAGCGTCAGCAACTTTCCACCCTCCTCGATCACCCCAAGATCGTCGGCTTAATCTCTGACCTCTTAGGCGAAGATTTCAACTACGTGGGCGGCGACGGCAATTATTATACGGGTGACACACAATGGCACAGCGATGGTTTTCATCAGGTCGGCAAGTTCATGAAGGTTGCGCTCTATCTTGACCCGGTGCAACGCGACACGGGCTGTCTGCGCGTCATCCCTGGCTCCCATCGGCTCGATTTGTACGACAAATGGGATGCACGCCAAGCCCGCAAAGCGAAAGAGTTGTGGGGGATTGAGCAAAGCGCAGTCCCCAGTGTGGCGTTAGAATCAAAGCCTGGCGATGTGGTGGCTTTTAATCACAATTTGATGCACGCTTCGTTTGGTGGCAGCGCCCAGCGGCGGATGTTTACGTTGAATTGCTGCGCCCACGTCAATACCGAGGCCGAAATTGAAGACTTAGAAGGTTATGTGGCTTCGCACGCCCGCTTTTGGCTGGAGCACATGCACTCGGATGTGATGCGCAAAACCGCCTCACCTGCACGTATGGTTCATTTGCAACAGGTGATGGAACATGAAGCCCATCTACCCGCGCTGTCGGCGAAAGCTCGCGCCGAAATGCCCGAATCGTCGCGCGGGTAGGAGTAATAGGGAGATTAGGAGATTAGAGATTAAGAACGACCAATCTCTAATCTCCTAATCTCCAATCTCTTAATCCCATTGACTCATCACTTTTTCTTGTACACATTTGCTCTCCCATCCATCTAGTACAAACAAGGAACCAACATGTCTGAACGCTTTTTGGTGACCGGCGCTTTTGGCTGCATCGGTGCGTGGGCGGTTAAACGCCTCGTCGCGGAAGGTGTGCCAGTTTGGACCTATGATCTGCCAGGCAGTGGGCATCGCCTAAAATTGATCATGGAAGACGCCGCCTTGGCTAAGATCACGCAAGTGGCGGGCGATATCACCGACTTTCCCCACTTTGAAAAGACGGTGCAGGACAACGGGATCACGCACATTGTCCATCTCGCCGGCATGCAAGTGCCTTTTGTGCGCGCCAACCCAATCCTGGGTATGCAGGTCAACGCCGTGGGCACAACCGTCGTCTTTGAAACGGTGCGCCGCAATCTTGGGCAAATTCAGGGGCTAGCATATGCCAGTTCGGCCGGCGTCTATGGTCCGGCGTCACTTTACCCGCCCGGCCCGCTCGCCCATGATGCGTTGCTGGCGCCGACCAATCTTTATGGCGTCACCAAGCAAGCGAACGAAGGCACCGCCCGCATCTACTGGCACGAAAATGGCGTGTACAGCATTGGTCTGCGCCCTTATATTATTTATGGACCAGGCCGCGATCAAGGCATGACCTCGACACCGACGAAGGCGATGTTGTCGGCTGCCGTCAATCGTCCTTATCATATCAGCTTTGGTGGCACAGCCGTTTACCATCATGCCGACGACGCGGCGGCGGTCTTTATCCACGCCGCCCGCACGCGACTCGAAGGTGCGCCCGTCTACAATCTAGGTGGCAACACGGCGCCGATGAGCGAAATTGTGGCGGCGATTGAAGCGGCTGCGCCCGCCATGCGCGGCAAAATCACCTTTGAGCCAACCCAACTGCCCAATCCAACCCAAGTGGATGACAGCGTAATTAATGCGGCCCTGGGTACGCTGGCTTGGCGGCCTTTGACCGAAGGTGTGCGCCAGACGGTCGAGACTTTCCAGCGCGCGGTGGGGGCTGGCAAGGTGGATGTGGAGAAGATTTTAGCGTGATGATAGGTGAGGAGTGATGAGTGAAAAAGGTCGTTCGATCCCACGCATCACTCCTCACTTATCATGTTTTATAAAGCGACCCAACAACCATACACCCCACCCCAGCCCTCCCCGAAACAGGGAGGGAGCCGTTGGTCGGACAGAATGAGTGAATTCTTCCGTCCACCAATCAGTCCCCTGCCTTACCAGGGGAGGGTTAGGGTGGGGTCATCTTTCCAACCAAACAGGAGATAGCAAACCATGAAGCTCGTCACTTTTCAGCACAAGGGTCAGACCCACATCGGGGCGTTGCGTGCCGACAACACGATTGTTGACTTCAGCCAGGCGGCGGCCAGCCTACCGACCACGATGAAGGCGTTTTTGGCCGGTGGAACAACCACATTAGCCGCCGCGCAAAAGGCAGTGGACAGCGCACCAGCCAGCGCGATTCTCAATCGCGCGGATGTGACGCTCAAAGCGCCCGTGCCCGATCCAGGCAAGATCATCTGCGTCGGGTTGAACTATGCCGACCATGCCAAGGAAGCCGGTCTGCCGCTGCCTGAATTTCCGACGGTTTTCTCTAAATATAGCAACGCGGTCAACGATCCGGGTGCGCCGATTGTGCTGCCCAAAATCAGCAGCGAACCGGATTATGAATGCGAATTAGGCGTGGTGATTGGCAAACGCGCCAAAAATGTAAGCCAGGCCGACGCGCTCAGTTATGTCGCTGGTTATCTGCCCTTCCACGACGTGAGCGCGCGCGATTATCAGATGCGCACCAGCCAATGGACGCTGGGCAAGACCTTCGACACCTTTGCGCCGATGGGCCCAGCCCTGGTCACCAGCGATGAAGTGGGCGATCCACACACGTTGGACATTCAATTGTCGATTGGTGGTGAGGTATTACAAACCTCGAACACGAGCAACCTGATCTTCAAAATTGATTATCTGGTCAGCTATCTCTCGTCGATCATGACCCTGGAGCCCGGCGACGTGATCGCCACCGGCACACCTGCTGGCATCGGCGGGGCGCGCAACCCGAAACGTTTCTTGAAGCCTGGCGAAATTGTGCGAATTGAGATTGCAAAGTTGGGTGTGCTGGAAAATCCCGTAGTGGCCGAAGCGTAAGCGATTAAAGTAAGGTTGCCCAGTGGCCAAAGATTACCACAGGGTATCAACAGTATACTGTGTAATGAGGAAATCAGCAGTCAATACCACTAGATTTTCGACTTGACTCTGGGCAACCAAGATACGATCAAAAGGATCGCAATGAAGTAAAGGCAGAGTGTATACATGCAAGGTGTGACTTAGCTGAATGGGAAGCACCTTGAAGTTATTTTCTAAGAGACGGTCTGAAAAGACTTTGTAGGTGCGGTTACAAACCGCACAATCACGGGATGACCGGGTACGTGCGGTTACAAACCGCACCTACAAAGTCCCTGATCCACCCTTTTCAGACCGTTTCTAACAGTTGTTCGCCCACAAATTGTTCTAGATTATCAGGCAGATTCAATTTACCAAGCTGAGCCTTAATTACAATCTCCCAGCCACTAGATACGCTAAAGTAAAGTTCGTTGTCACCGTTGCTAATGATATCGCGAACCCGAGTAGAAAGCCGTGGATCGGCATTAATCCACCACAGAAAGACATGGGTGTCAAGCAATGCACGCATATAAAGTTACAAACCCATTTCTTTGCCTTCAAAGGCATCCAGTAGGTCTGGTGGAAGCGGCGCATCAAAATCAGGCGCGATCCAAAGCTTGCCTTTGGCGCTACCCGGTACACGCTTGGTAGGTTTCTGCTCAAATGGTACAATTCGTGCGATCGGCTTGCCAGACTTGGCAATCACAATTTCTTCACCTGCCATCACACGCTGTAACAATTTTGATAAATGAGTCTTTGCTTCATGAATATTAATTGTTATGGTCATGTTCGTCTCACTTTGCATAAAATCCGACAATTTGACGAAGTTTCTATAGTGTAAACTAAGTCATGGACTAAGTCAAACTTAGGGTAAATATCAAGGAAATAGTCATAATGACAGGAGAAATTCAACCGCGGGTTGACCTCGGGCCATGCATTCAGGTTGGGATTGTCGTGCGCGATGCCGAAACCGCGGTGAACGCTTGGACCGCGCGCTTTAGCTTTGCCCCGGCGCGCTTTGTCGATTGGCCACCACCAGGGCGCGACCTGGAAAAGACGATGACCTATCACGGCCAACCCGGTAATTTCAAAATGCGGCTGGCTTTTATTGAGACGGGTTCATTCCAATTGGAATTTATTCAGCCGTTGGAGGGGGCCAATATCTATTCAGATTTTCTCGAAGAACATGGCGAAGGCTTGCATCACATTCTGTTCGAAGTGGATGACCCCGAAGCGGTCGCCGCTGGCCTGGGCGCACCAATCCTGCAAAGCGGTGGCTCGACCCTGCGCCCCGGTGCATTGTGGACTTATCTGGACACGCAGGCGATGCTAGGTTGCATGCTGGAGTTTCGTACGAAGCAGAAGTGAGTGAGAAACGCGGCCTCACCCCCGCGCCCTTTGGGCGCCCCCCTCTCCTGAACGGTAGGGCTGTTTCAGAAGAGGGGAGACAAGCCGGCTGGTTCCTACTCCCCCTCTCCTGAACTCTGCCCTTTGATTCAGGAGAGGGGGCTGGGGGGTGAGGCGTTATACCCAAAGGAGCATACCATTTGATCATCATGGTCAACGGAGCGTTCGGCGTTGGGAAGACTACCACCACCGAACTGCTTGCCGCCAAGTTGCCCAACAGCATGCTGTACGACCCGGAAGAAGTCGGTTATATGTTGTGGAAAGTGACGGCAGGCGTCGAGGCGCGCGGTGATTTTCAAGATCTGCCCTTATGGCGCACGCTTGTCGTCATCGTCGCCGAACAGTTACGCAAACAGCACCAACGCACCTTGATTATACCGATGACGCTGGCCTATTTGCCTTATTTTCAAGAAATTAAAACCGGGTTAGCCAAGCTTGATTCCGAACTATATCACTTTTGCTTAACCGCATCAGTTGAAACGATTCATGCAAGATTAGCCGAGCGCGGTGATGCAGAAGGTGCGTGGTCGTTTCAGCAGACTGCCCGCTGCGTGCAAGCGTTTCAATCGTCTGAATTTCAAGCACAGATTGATACGGAACAAAACAATCCAGAAGCGGTTGTGAAGATCATTTTGAGCCGAGTTCGCGCCGCTTAAAATCAATTCTCCAAAAAGTTAGATCGAAGAAGGAACATAAAAATGGCAGACGAGCCAAATTCAGATATCGATAAAGACACGTTGCTCTCGCTCTATCGCGTGATGCTGGTGATCCGGCGCTGCGAGGAACAACTGGCAAAATCCTACGCCGCCGGCCTGATCCACGGCGCTTGCCACACCTATGTAGGTGAGGAAGCGATTGCCACCGGTGTTTGCGCCCATCTCAACAAAGACGATGCCGTCTTCAGCACACACCGCGGCCACGGCCATGCGTTAGCGAAAGGCGTGCCACCGAGCGAACTGATCGCCGAACTCTATGGCCGCATCACCGGTTGTTCGCGCGGGCGCGGCGGCAGTATGCATCTTTTCTCGCCCGAAGTGGGCATGATGGGCACCAGCGGCATCGTCGGCCCGTGCATTCTTCAGGCCACCGGCGCGGGTTATTCGTTCAAACTTTTGAAAAAGGACAATGTTGGCGTGGCCTTTTTTGGCGACGGCGCATCCAACAACGGGGCGTTCCACGAGGGCATTAATTTAGCCAGCATCTGGAAGTTACCCGTACTCTTTATCTGCGAAAATAATATGTACGCCACCGAAGTGCCCTTCGCCAACGTGGCCGGCCACCCAGATGTGGGCGACCGCGGCAATGTCTATGGCTTGCCGAGCGTGATCATCGACGGCAATGATGTGATGGGCGTCTACGAAGCCGCGCGCGCGGCAGTGCGCCGCGCCCGTTCCGGCGCGGGCCCGACCTTGATCGAGTGCAAAACCTATCGCACGCGCGCGCATGCCGAGGGGATGCGCGATGCCGGTTATCGCACGCCAGAAGAACTCGAAGAATGGAAACTGCGTGACCCAATCGTCATGCATCGCAAACGGCTGTTGACGCATGAAATTGCCACCGAAGCGGAATTGACCCAGATCGAAAACTCGGTCCAAGCCGAGATCGAACAAGCCGCCGAATTTGCCAAAAACAGTGCCTGGCCTGACCCTGCAACGGCCGCCGAACATATTTTTCATGAGGTGCAACATGCGTGAAATGACTTTTATTGAAGCGACGCGCGTCGCTTTAGACGCCGAAATGGAAAAAAATCCGGCGATCTTTGTCGTCGGCGAAGGCATCGGCAAGCGCGGCGGCAACTTCAACACCACGGTCGGGCTGTATGACAAATATGGTCCAGAGCGGCTGCGCGATACGCCAATTGTGGAGCGCGGCTTTGTCGGCATGTGCACTGGCGCGGCGATGACCGGCGCCCGCCCGATTGTCGATTTTATGTTTCTTGATTTTATCCTGGACGCCCTGGGTGAGTTGTTCAATCAGACTGCCAAGATGCAATACATGAGCAGCGGGCGCTTAAAAATGCCGATTATGCTGCGCGGCTGTATTGGAATTGGCGGCTCGGCGGCGACCCACCATTCTGGTAGCTATTACCCAATTTTTGCCCACATTCCTGGTTTTCGCGTCGTCCTGGCCTCCAATCCATATGACGCCAAAGGGCTCTTCACCACCGCGCTGCGTTGTGATGATCCGGTACTCTTTTTGGAGCATAAGTCGATCATCTTTAACAAGGGTCAAGTGCCAGAGGAAGATTATACGATTCCCTTCGGCCAGGCCCGCATCACGCGCGAAGGCAAAGACGCCACCGTGGTCGCTTTGGCCTCGATGGTCGGCAAGACGTTGGACGTCTGTGCGCGCTTAGAAAAAGAGGGCTACTCGATTGAAGTGATCGACCCGCGCACAATTGCGCCGCTGGACATGAACACGATCCTCGGATCCGTCCACAAAACCGGGCGTCTGCTCGTGGTCGATGAGACTTTCCAACCGTGCGGCGTTGGCGCCGAAATTGCCGCGCAGGTGATGGACAAAGCCTTCGACGATTTGGATGCCCCAATTCGGCGGCTGAACGGCGTTCATACGCCCACACCCTACAGCCCGCCGCTGGAAGCAGCGATCGTGCCGAATGCAGGGACGATTGAGCAGGCGATTCGAGATTTGTTGGCAGAATAAACGTGACAAGTGAAGCGTGATAAGTGATAAGTAACAAGTGAAGGTTGACAATCACTCCGCACTCCGCATTCCGCATTCCTCACTCACCATAAGGATCACACTATGGCATCCGAAATCCTCATGCCGCGTTTGGGCTGGACCATGGAAGAAGGCATCTTTGGTCAATGGCTCAAGCAAGACGGCGAGCCGGTGAAGTCAGGCGATCTGCTTTTCACCGTCGAAAGCGATAAAGCCACCCAGGAAGTGGAAGCGTTTGATCAGGGCATTTTGCGCATTCCACCTGACGGCCCCCAACCCGGCGACGTGATTGCCGTGGGCGGGCTGATGGCTTACGTTGTTCAACAAGGCGAAGCCGCGCCCTTTGAAGCGCAGCAGCAATCCGTGCCAGCCGCCGCGCCTGTCGTCGCCGAGGCAGTGGCAGCCTCAATCACGCCAGCCGCATTGACGAGCGCAGCCGCAACGAACGGGCAAACACCCCGCACCGGACGCGCCTTGCCCGCGATCAGCCCACGGGCGCGCCGCATCGCGGCCGAACTCAGGGTGGATTGGCATCAGCTCACCGGCAGCGGTGCAACCGGGCGCATTATCGAGCGCGACATCCGCGCCGCGGCTGCCCAAAGCGCCGCCACACCGGAACCGGCCGTCCAAGAAGCTGGGCAAGATGGCAAAGTACGCGCCACGCCTGTGGCGATGCGTCTGGCCCAACAAGCGGGCATTGATCTGGCCGAACTGGCCGCACAGAAACCGGGCAAACGCATCGAGCGCGAAGATGTCGAAGCGGCAATCACCGCGCGCACAATGCCAGTGCAACCAGTAGCGCCCGCGACCCCAGCGCCGGCCCTTGTGCAAGCAGAGGCGACACCCGGCACAACGCTGCCGATCAGTCGGATGCGGCGAATTATCGCCCAGCGCATGGTCGAAAGTTCCCAGACCACGGCGCCGGTCACGTTGACGACCGAAGTCGATGCCACTGAATTTGTGGCGCTGCGCGAACAACTCAAAGCCACCTTCGTCCCGCGCAACTTGCCTGTGCCCAGCTACAACGATCTGTTGATCAAGCTCACGGCGGTCGCGTTGCGCGAGCATCCGGCCTTAAATGCCACTTGGAACGACAACGAAATTGTCACGCCCGCCGAAATTCATATCGGGTTGGCCGTGGATGTCGAGGAAGGCTTGCTGGTGCCAATCGTGCGCGATGTGCAAAACAAAGGCATCCGTCAGATTGCCGCCGAAACTCGTGCCTTAATCGAAAAGGCCAAGGCCAAGCGCCTGGGCTCCGACGAACTGCAAGGTGGCACGTTTACGATCAGCAATTTGGGCATGTACGGCATCGACGCCTTCACGCCGATCATTAATCTGCCCCAATGTGCGATTCTCGGTGTAGGCCGCATTGTCAAGAAACCCGCGGTCTACAACGATCAGATCGTGCCGCGCCAGATGCTGACGCTCAGCCTCACCCATGATCATCGGATGGTGGACGGCGCACCGGCGGCGCGTTTCCTCAACACGTTGCGTGAATATATTGAGACGCCAACGCTCTGGTTGGTAGGGTAAGCAACCAACGGACAATCGCGCATCGAGTAAACAAGTGGAGTCTATACAAGCAACGGGGCCAGAGGTTTTGTCTAAGTTTGCTTAGGTGCAATCAAAGAATAAAGTATCCAGTAGGTGCGTGCTTTTAGCCGCACAATTGGGGTATACGCAGCACGTGCGGCTACAAGCACGCACCTACGCATGATTTTGTTCGGCAAATACTGGATACTTATTTCATTGAAATGGCCTTAGGGAATTGCGCAATCGCAGTCTCCCTTTTGATTATTGGCCCCGCAATCTTTCTCTGTTCGAGTGCAGCGGGCGCCGTCACCGGTGTATTGTTGCCGGTGGACGGCGGCAACCTGGCGCTCAATGCGGGCGGCAATCACATCTGGCCGACAGAATAACGGCCGTTGGAAAGGGAACTTATGCGCAGCACGCAGTTGTTAATCGGAATCATATGGTTCATCGCAGCTTGCACACCGATCCAGGTGAATTCACCAGCGACCAGCCGCACGCTGCCTTCGCCCCAGCCAGCGACAGTCAGGGCGGGCGCAATCCTCGACCTCGCAGGCGAGATCCAACAAATTCACGACCCGGTCATGACCAAAGCGGGCGACACATATTATGTCTTTTCCACGGGCAGTCGGCTGATTATTCATTGCTCAAAGGACATGCTTCACTGGCGATGGTGTGGGCGCGTCTTTGAACGCAATCCAAGCTGGGTGAGCGATGCGATTCCAGGCGTAGGCGATTTGTGGGCGCCCGATATTTCTTTCTTTGCGGGCAAGTGGCATTTATACTATGCCGCCTCCACCTTTGGCAAAAATCGGTCCTTGATCGGCCTGGCGACCAATCTGACCCTCGATCCGCAGGATCCCAATTATAAATGGAGCGACGAGGGGGAGGTGATCGCCTCGCAGCCAAGCGATGACTGGAATGCGATTGACCCAAATCTCGCTTTTGATAAAAATGGTCAGCCCTGGCTGGCCTTTGGCTCTTACTGGAGCGGGATCAAGTTGCGTAAGATCGATCCGGCTATCGGCCACTTGGCAACCGACGATTCACGCCTGTATGCGCTGGCCAGCCGCCCGCGCAGCGCCGAGTCACCTGGCGCCATTGAAGGCACGTTTATCATTCATCGCGGCGCGTTCTACTACTTATTTGCTTCATTTGATGCTTGCTGTCGCGGCGCAGATAGCACGTACAATGTCCGGGTGGGCCGGGCTACGCAGATTACGGGGCCGTATGTGGATCACGACGGCGAAGCCATGTTGCAAGGCGGCGGGACAAAAATTTTGTCAAGCTACGACCGTTGGCGTGGGCCAGGCCACAATGGAATTTTTCAGGGAAATGGCGTCTACTGGCTGGTTTATCATGCCTATGACGCGCTCGAAGTGGGCGTGCCCAAGTTGCGGATTGAGGCGCTGACCTGGGATGCCGAGCAGTGGCCGCACGCGCCCAGTGCCGCTTTGACCCCAAACCCATAAATAACATAGAAAATCGAGTTTCATGCCTGCCTTTCAATTAACTCATCGTCATGCCTTATGGCTCCAACTCTTGGTGGCCATCCTTTTCAGCACATCCGGCTTTCTGATCAAAATTATCACCATTCCGCCGCTGGCGCTGGTCGGCATTCGCAGCTTGATTGCGACCGGTGTGATTGCCCTCTGTATGGGTCGTCCCCTCTTTACTTTTTCGTTCGCCCAAATTGGTGGCGCACTGGCATTGGCCGGTGCACAAGCCTTTTTTGTCGTAGCCACGCGCCAGACATCGGCGGCGAATGCAATCTTCACGCAATACACCGCGCCGGTCTACGTAGCCTTCTTTGGCATCTGGTTTCTCCATGAGAAGGTGACGCGCGCCGATTGGCTGACCATGGTCACCGTCGTTGCGGGGTTGGCGCTTTTTTTAGGCGACAGTTTCACCGTGCAAGGAACCTGGGGGCTGATCAACGGCCTGCTCGCCGGCGTCAGCTTTGCCTGGTTTATCCTCTTTATGCGCAAACAAAAAGATACATCCACCGCCGAGACCGTCTTCCTGGGCAATTTACTCGCGGCCTTGATCGGGTTGCCCTTTGCCTGGCACATTCACCCCAGCCCGCTGGAATGGG
>JBBREZ010000042.1:0-22378 GCA_038225095.1 Caldilineales bacterium | reverse complement strand
AAATGGAGACTAACCCACTAAAATCGTTGCTCTCGAAAATTAAGTGTAAATCGCAGGTTCGTAATTCCGTACTTTCAGCAGAAGCGATTTGGCGCATTCTAATTTAACGTTGTCGTACTACTCAGCCCTCGTGCAGAGAGGTAAATAGGTAGACGCCCATCAGTAGATGGGGCGTAGACAGGGCATGCTACCTGTTTACCTAACGTAACGCTCCACCTGAGTCGTTACTAACAAATTTAATCATTGTTTGATGCCAAAGGAAGCCACAATGACCCGCAAACGGCTGCGCGAACTAGCGATTACGATTGGCGAATGGCCCACCGGCCCCCACAACGCGATTACGGATGTGCCTGGCGTGCGCGTTGGGCATACGACTTTGTCTTATGATGAGCCGCGCGTTGCCCGCACCGGGGTCACGGTGATTGTGCCGCGCGAAGTTACTGCCGGGCGCGAGATTTACCAAGATCAGGTGTTTGCCGGTTATTACTCTTTCAACGGCAACGGTGAGATGACAGGTCTGCTCTGGCTCGAAGAATCCGGCTGTTTAGGCTCACCGATTGCGATCACCAATACGCATCAAATTGGCGTTGTGCGCGATGCGCTGGTGGCCTATGAAACGATGCGCCACGCTGATTCGGCGTGGCTTTTGCCCGTGGTGGCCGAGACCTATGACGGCTGGCTCAACGATATTAACGCCTTTCATGTGACCAAAGACCATGTGTTCGCCGCGCTGGCCGCTGCGCAAAGTGGACCCGTAGCTGAGGGCAATGTGGGCGGCGGCACCGGCATGATCTGTCATGGTTTCAAAGGTGGCATCGGCACTTCGTCGCGTATGATTGAGAGCGCTGGCGGCGTTTACACGGTGGGCGCGTTGGTGCAGGCCAATTATGGCCACCGCCACCATTTACGCGTCGATGGGGTGCCGGTCGGGCGCGCAATCCCACCCGAAAAGGTGCCCACGCCGTGGGATCAGCCACCATCCGGCGGTTCGATTATTGTCGTGGTGGCAACCGATGCCCCGCTTTTGCCTTTTCAATGCAAACGGCTGGCGCAACGGGCCACGGTGGGTCTGGCTAGGGTGGGCGGCGTCGGTCATAACAGCAGTGGCGATATTTTTCTAGCCTTTGCCACTGGCAACCATGTGCTGATTGACAGTGACCAACCGCAGGCCGTACAAATGCTGCCGAATGATCAGCTAAATCCATTTTTTGAAGCCACCGCCGAGGCCGTCGAAGAGGCGATTCTCAACGCGCTGTGTGCCGCGGAAACCATGACCGGCCAGCAAGGGCGCGTTGCCTATGCCTTGCCGCTGGACGAGTTGCAGCAGATCATGAGAAATGATGTAAGATGATGAAAATTGTAAGACGGGATAACGGTGTACTTCCACTTGCTGTCGAGTTACTGGCGAAATATGGTTTAGGCCAAGGCGATTCACTAACATTATTAGATCTGGGGGATGATACTTTTCTCTTAACGACAGCAACGTCGCACGTGCCTGCGCTGGTTGCACAAATGGAAGCAATACGCATTGAAGCTGGAATAACGCTAGATGATTTATTGAGCGGGGCAGCAGAACAACGATGCCAATTGTATCAAGAACGTGTTGAGGGCTTAGATGACCGAATTTAACCACGAAACTTACCTCTCCCCGCTCACCTGGCGCTATGGCAGCGAGTCGATGCGCCGCGTTTGGAGTGAGATTGAGAAGCGCCGTCTGTTGCGCCGTTTTTGGGTGGCATTGGCCGCTGCGCAACAGGAAGTTGGCCTGGTCAGCGCTGACCAGGTCGCTGACTTACGCGCCCACCAAGACCAGATCGACATTACGCGGGCCGAAGCGATTGAGCGCGAAATTCGCCATGATTTGATGGCCGAAATCAAAACCTTTGCCGAGCAAAGTCCGATTGGGGGGCCGATTATCCATCTGGGCGCCACCTCGATGGACGCGCTCGACAACGTCGAAGCGTTGCGGCTGCGCAATGCGCTTGACATTATCCTGCGCGGCGTCGAAGCGTTGTTAACCACGTTAGCGGAACGGATCGACGCGGAAGCCGCTATTCCTGCAATTGCCTTTACGCATATTCAGCCGGCAGAACCGACGACGGTTGGTTATCGCTTGGCGCAATATGGACAGGATTTACTAGAAGATTTCCAAGAATTGCGCCGGGTGCGCGCCAATGTGCGCGGCAAAGGGTTGAAGGGGGCGGTGGGCACGAGCGCCAGCTATACGCAATTGCTCGAAGGCACGGGTTGGACCGCGCGCCAACTGGAAGCGCATGTAATGCAGGCATTGGGGTTGGAAGCCTTTCCGGTGGCGACGCAGACTTATCCGCGCAAACAGGATTGGTTTATCTTGAATGCGCTGGCTGGGCTATGCGCCTCGTTGCATAAGTTTGCCTTCGATTTGCGTCTGTTGCAGAGCCCACCGATTGGCGAGTGGAGTGAAGCGTTTGGCGAAAAGCAAGTCGGTTCGAGCGCCATGCCTTTCAAGCGCAACCCGATTGCGGCAGAAAATGTCAACAGCTTGACGCGCTTGGTGGCGGCCTTGCCGCATATTGCCTGGGACAACGCCGCGCTCAGTTTGTTGGAACGCACGCTCGACGATTCCGCCAACCGGCGCTTGATCTTGCCGGAAGCATTTCTGGTGACCGACGAAGTGGTGCAACGCAGCCTGGGCTTGATCAAAGGCTTGCGCATCTGGTCGGGGCCGACGGCGCGTAATTTGCGTGACTATGGCATTTTTGCCGCCACGGAACGCGTGCTCATGGCCGCAGTGAAAGCAGGCGGCGACCGCCAAGTCTTGCACGGGGTGATTCGCGAGCAGAGTCTTGTTGCCTGGCAAGCGTTACAGAATGGGGAGCCGAACCCGCTGGGCGAATTGCTGGCCCACGACCAGCGGATTACATGTTATGTGGCGGCGCACGCCATCCCAGCGATGCTCGACGCTTCCGATCATATTGGTGATGCCCCAGAGCGCGCCCGGTTGCTGGCCGCTGAGATCCGCAGAACGGTAACTTTGCCATGAATCAATTGATTCTGACGGCTGATTTCGATTTCGCGGATCTGGCGCTGAGCGAATTGCAGCGTACGTTCCGCGCGGCAAAAGTGGTGGCAACGCTGGCGCCGGGCATCTTTCTGGTGGAGATTGAGCAGCCTTTTATTGAACTGGCCGATCAATGGCGCCTGGCACCACCGATCTTTATTCGCCACATCGCGCCTGTTCAAATTGTTGTCCCTTTGCAAGCGCAAGCGGAGGCCGATTTAGCTGCGCTGCGCCAACAGGTGATAATTGAAATTGCCCCCTTGATCGATCCCGAACTCGCCTTTTCGGTGCAGACGCGCATCCTGGCTGACTTGCCCTACAAGCCGTTTGATGTCAACAATGCCCTGGCCGACGTAATCAAAACCAACACCAACGCAACGCTGGACGTGCGTGTGCCTGAACAGATTTTATCGGTTGTCTGCGCCGTCACTTTGGATCAGCCTGTGCCCGCCGGCAGCCCGCCGATCCCGCATGCTGCTTTCATCGGTCTTTCGCTCACCATCCACAACATTTCTGATTGGGCAGGTGGCGTGCGCCGCTTTGCCCGCGAAGCTGATCAGGTGAGTCGCTCCGAATTCAAATTGCTGGAAGCCCTGGAAATTTTTGTGATAGAATTGCCGCCGCATGGGGTGGCGCTTGACCTGGGCGCATCACCGGGCGGGTGGACGCGCGTGCTCCGTTTGCATGAACAGTATGTCACCGCGGTTGATCCCGGCGAGTTGGACCCGCGCGTGGCCAAAGATCGCGGTGTGCGTCACAAGCGGGTCACGGCGGAAGCTTATCTGGCCGATGAGCCGGATCAGTTTGATATCATTGTCAACGATATGCGTATGGATGCGCGCGATTCTGCGCGCCTGATGGTGAAATATGTGCGCCAGTTGCAGCCGCACGGTATTGTGATCATGACGCTGAAATTGCCCGAGCAAAATCGCCCGCCGGTGATTGACCATGCGTTTAATCTGCTGCGCGAAGCCTATCAAATTGTAGGCGCCAGACAGTTATTCCATAACCGCAGCGAAATTACGGTTTATCTGAAACCGTTACCGTCAGTTTACAGTCAATATGAGTAAAGTAAGCATAAAATAGGCGATTGGAGATTGGAGAGATTGCTCGTTCTTACTCTCTACTCTCTTAATCTCAACTTAATTACCCCAAGCCCACTCTGCTGGAATAAGCCTGTCCGGTTTGCCTCTCGCTAGTGTTACGTGTATAGTACAACGATGCGGATTGCAATGTTGGCCGATATTCACGGCAATTTACCAGCGTTGGAAGCTGTACTGGCCAAAGTAGAATGTCTGCAACCGGACCAGATTGTGGTTGACGGCGATTTGATCAACGCGGTACCCTTTAGCGCCGAAGTGATCGATCGCGTGCGTACTCTTGACTGTGTAACGGTGCGCGGCAACCACGAATTTTACTATCTGGATTTTGGCACGGAACGCGGGCTCCAAGCCTACCAAGATCACCAACGTTGGGGCCAACTACACTGGTTGCTGGAGCGGATCACACCCGCACAAGGCGCGTATCTTGCCATGTTGCCCGACGAGCGCACCTTTTACGTGCCCACGACCCAACCCATGCGCATTGCCCACGGCGTGCCAGGTCGCAATCGGGTGGGCTTTTACAATCACCAATCAGCCGAACAAATCATCACCGAAATCAACCAGGTGCCAGAACACACGTTGATCTCGGCGCATACGCATGTCCAAATTGACCGTCAGCTCCGTGTTGATCCAGATTTACTCAACGAGTTGCGTGCGAATTCCCCACCTGATCGCCCCCCATTTAATCGCCTCAGTGATGATGAATTGCTCAAGCGACACTGGCACCTGATCAACCCTGGCAGCGTTGGACTGGCATTGGACGGTGACCCGCGCGCCCAGTTTGCCCTATTGGAAGCGGTGCCAGAAAGTGTGGAGCCAGGTGGTTGGCAGGCGACGATGGTTCAGATCCCGTATGATCGCCGGCCGGCATTGGCCGCCTATGTGGAAACAGGCATGTTGGCTGCTGGTGGCGTCATCACGCAATTATTTTATTGGGAATTGGTGACGGCCCAGCCTGAGATCATTCTCTTTTATCGCTGGGCGCGTGACCATGGGTTGGACCCCGATACGGATGATATCAAGCGTGTCTTTCAAGCTTATGTCAGCGCATCTGGACGCGACCAATATGTGCGCGCCCTTGATCCGCTCTATAATCGGAACCCTGCGTAATGCGTGTGGCAATCCTGGCCGATATTCATGGCAATTTGCCCGCTTTAGAAGCTGTGTTGGCTGATCTAAAGGTGCAAAGCCCCGATGCTGTCTATTTTGCGGGTGACCAGATCAACCGTTGCCCGTGGAATAACGAAGTGATGGATTTGTTGGCTGCGTTGCAGTGGCCCGCGATTCAGGGCAATCATGAACTCGTGATTGGCGCCATCAACACACCCGCCAATCGTCCACCTTTCACCAATCGGGCCCGCTTTATTGATTTATGGTGGACGCAAGAACAATTGCACGCCGATCATCTGGCAACCATTCGTGCGTTACCCGCTGAATTACCACTTTCATTAGCCGATGGTCCACCTATCCGCCTGCTGCACGGCATCCCTGGCAACCCATTTGTGGGCATCATGGATGAAACCAGCGACAGCATGCTCAACAAAATGCTGGCGAGTGTACCGGAAAACGTTATCGTTTGTGCCCACACGCATCGCCCACTGGAACGCAGCTTTGGGCGTTGGCAGATCTTCAATGGCGGCAGTGTCGGTTCCTCTTACGACGGCGACCCGCGCGCCCACTATCTATTATTGGATAGCATCAACGGTCAGTGGCAACCGACCTTTTGTCGCGTCGATTATGACCGGAGCGTGATCCCGCTTGCCTTTCGCACATCTGGGATGCTGGACGCCCTGGGTCCGCTTGGCGAACTGCATCTGCGCACGGTCATGGACGGCGAGCCGTGGAGCAGTGACTTTGGTTTTTGGATGCGCACACAAGCCCCCTATTTACAGCAAGACTTAGCGCAGGCTGTCACCCTCTACCTGGAGCAACATGGCCCTGGACGCTGGGCTTTTAGCCTGGAATAGTTGCGCTAGCAAGCTTTTACGGAGATTTTGGATGATTTGTCTTTTACACGAAGCAGATCGGTCTGCGGCCATTGCCTTGCTCGCCGCTGCGCCCCAACTGACGCTTTATATGCGGGGCAACCTAGAGAAGCTGGGTTTCGCCCGCGATTTTTGCGAATTTTGGGGTGATGTAGCGGAAGAGCAGAATGGAACTTATCATCTGCGCGCAATTTTGAATCGGTATATGACGGGTTGGTCGGTGTATGGGGAATTCGCCACCGATTGGCGTGGGCTCGGCCAGGTATTAGATACGCACACCGCGGGCGCAACGCGTTTGCAAGATAACCCAGGCGGGATTGACACTTTTTTGCCTTATCTGCGCCGCTATTACGGGGAGCAGACCAAGGTTGAGGAATTGATGGAACTGAGCCAGGGCGACTTCCAACCGATAACGCCACCCGCAGATGTTACCGTTCGACGCGGTGTAATGGATGATTTACCCGCCTTGACCAAGTTCTATGCAACCGCCTGTGACATGGCGCGCCCGCCCGCCGCGATTGTGCGCCCTTTGCAGGATACGCGTTTATGGCTGGCCGAACAGAATGGTAGTGTACTGGCTACTGCGTTGACCAATGCAGAAATTCAGCAGATGGCGATGATCGGCGGGGTGTTTACGGCGCCATTTGCCCGCGGGCGTGGCTTGAGCCAAGCGGTGTGCAGCGCCCTGTGCGCCGAGCTTTTCGCCGAAGGCAAGCAGCCGGCGCTCTACTGGGCGAACCCAGCCGCGGGTGCTGTCTATCGCAAGCTGGGCTTTCGCCCAATCGGCCACTGGCGTTCAGTGTGGCTAATAGGAAATGGTTGATGCTGAATGGTTAATTGTTAATGCGCCAAGCACCTGTTCGTTACGACCGGGAACCCTCTGGGTGCCGTCGTAATGCCGTCTGGACGCTGCGGATGAGTACATCCGACTGCGTCCCCACAGTTGCGTGCGTTCATTCTGTTGCGCGGGCTATTTCGACACCGGAGCGTCAGGACTGCGTTCCCATGCGCCCGGAGGGCACCCGGCGTGAGGAACGAGCATAATGGTTAACGTAAATAGCCGATCGCCGTTTCATTAGCAATTATCAATTTAACCATTAATTACTATGTTGCGGTGCCATACCGGCGCCAACCAGTGCGTCACGCAACGTGGCGCGGGCGCGGCTCAGGCGCGATTTGATCGTCCCCAACGGCAAGTCCAACAGCTCTGCGGCTTCGGCATAGTCGTAACCCTGCACGTCGATCAGTAGTACGACCGTGCGATGCCAAGTCGGCAATTCATTGATGGCTTTCAAGAGCACCTGCATACTTTCCTTATGCAAGGCGAGCGTTTCTGGATTTTGCGTATCAACCGAGGAACGCATGGCGAGATTGCCAGTAGACCATTCAGTCAACTCGTCTAAGCTGAGTGATTGGCGGCGTTTTTGACGACGCAGATGATCATAACAAGTATTAGTGACGATGCGGAGCAGCCAAGAGCGGAAATTGCCATCTTGAAAACGCGGCAAGGCGCGATGCACTTTGATTAATGCGTCTTGAACGGCATCGGCGGCGGCTTCTTCGGTGTGTAAAATGTGTTGCGCTGCGCGTTCTGCTGTACTCCGATAGTAATCGACGAGCCGACTAAAAGCGATGTCGTCGCCCATGCGTGCATCTTGGAGAATATGATTTAGATCGATTGCAACCGTTGTGTTTCCAGCCTGAATGCCCAAATTCCGATAGTCACCCTGGAATAAATTGTTTGGCAGGAGACTTGCATTCGCAAACGAAGAACTCATACATTACCCTTTCACTTGCATTGCCAATCTGACAACACTTCGTGTAATAATCCATGTGTAATAATCCATGTGTAATAATCCATTGTGCATTCTATAACTGGGTGCAACTTAGCTGGCCCATCATGCTTAAAACACACCTGGCGCCTACAGCCTGACGGGCAGTTAAACCAACCCAATGGTTGCACAATAAGTTCACCGCTTATCAGGTCGAAATGTACAAACGGGTGTAGGTCTCGGAGATTTGTTGACCCCTTTGCACACTTTACGTAGATAAGCCCACTTCGATTCAAAAATAGGCTGCATCGCTCATCAGTCGAAATTATGGATGATTGCCACCCTTTGCGAGTTCAGCAGAATCGCCCGATTCCGCGGGATGAACGACGCATGATTATCTTAGAGTAATTTTATGAGAAACATCTGATCATTGTATGACGCGTTCAAGACCATTTACCTACGCTGATCTGATTGCTTCTATACCTGTGCTGCCGTATTGTAGATTGGCATATCAAATGCTGGTATATTGTAGGGAAAAGCGAAATCGCCACTCCTGTGCCGGTAGTGACGATTTCAGAGGACGAAGGAAAGGAAGGAACCAAAGGAGAATTGCTTAGCAGATACGATTGCCTGGACGGTGTGCAAAGTTCGCTCCCCAGTAAACTTTGCGATGTTGGGCCGAATTACTTCTGCTGCAACACTGGCTTTAGTATACCGTGGGCGTTGGCGGCCTTCAATAGACAATTTGCACAATATTTTAAGAGAAAATCTCTCCAAACATCTACTGTGGAATAGAGATTACACAACTGATCCAGTGCAGTTGTGCCTTTCGCTAGATGTATTGTTGCCTACCAGGCGCAAGGCTCTGCAACCAAAAGAGTAGAACGGCATGCGCCTGACTGCGTAATTACTTCCGGTTGACAAGCTGTCTGGAACATGATACTGTTGATTGGAATCGACGCCTATCCCTCATCTACCCATCTGCTCCCTAACCTACACATTAACCCATTAGAGGAGGCTCTATGTTTACTGATGTTGATGTACGCCAGGCCGTAGAATTTGAAACCCCAGACCATTCAGTCCTGAGTGTTTATCTGAATGTCGATTCCCAACAGCGGACGGTGGATCAATATAAGTTGGCATTGCGTAATTTGCTGAGTAAAGCCGAGCATGCTGCTGCCGATGACATCAAGCGGGTGCAAAGTTTTGTGGAAACTGGCTATAACCGCCAAGGGCGCGGGCTCATCATCTTTAGTTGCGCGGCAGAAGGATTCTGGTGGGCGCACAGCTTTCAGGCGCCGGTCGAAGATAGTGCCTGGGTCAGCTTTCGTCCGTATGTACGCCAACTAGCCATGCTGATGGACACCTATGAACGCTATGGCGTGATCCACGTGGACCAAGAAGGGGCGCGGCTCTATATCTTCAATATGGGTGATCTGGAAGCCGCAGAAGGCTATATGGGCGAAGAGGTCAAGCTCCACAAATCGGGCGGCTGGTCAGCGTCGCGTTTTCAACGGCGCGAATCCGGCCAGGCGCGCCAAAATTTGCAAGATGCCGCCGAAATGGCCGAAGATTTTTACCGGCGGACTGATACGCGCCGTCTGATCCTGGCCGGCACGGAAAAGAATGTCGCGATCTTCAAGGATCTGCTTAGTCAGCGTTTGCGCTTAATGGTCGTGGGCCAGATTGGTGCCCAGACCAATGCAACACCGGCGCAAATCAGCGAAAAAGCGTTAGAAGTGGCGCAGAAGGCCACCAATGATGAGGCAATTGCCATTGTAGACGAAGTACTTGCGCAAGCCCGCCAGGGCGGTAACGCCATCTTGGGGCTGGCCGAAACCCTGACCGCCGTGCAATCTGGGCGCGCCCAGCATATCGTCGCCTTGGCCGACTTTGCCCAACCGGCCTATCGCTTTGTCGATAGTGGTACGATTCTACTGGACATCAACGAGAACAGCGAGCTAGCCAGCGGTCGCGTTCAGCCTTTGCCCGACGCCGTTGACAGTGTGCTGCGGCGAGCCCTGGTGCAAGGCATCGGTGTGACCATTCTCAATGAACATGCTGGCTTGGCCAGCGCAGGAAAGATTGGGGCATTGACGCGGTATTAGAGAAGGGATTAGGGATATGGGACTAGGGATTAGGAAACACGGCATCCCTATTTCCCGTATCCCTAATCCCTATCCCCCTCAATTGTTTGCGCTACGTTATCGAATGATTTGCCTTGTATTAGAAGGAATTAACTTTGTAGCTTTACCTACCCTTTTGTATACAAGATATGAGAAAATTATCTTGCTGTTAAAAGCAAGCCGAATAACCTCAGTTTGGACAGTTTTATATAAAGGGTAAGCTAGCGAACTGCGAAAAACCTGTTTTGACAGAAAAGCCCGCCGAATCAATTCGGCATCTGCTACAGAAAACCCGTTGAAACGGGTTGATAGGGTGGCGAACGTGTTTCGCGCCCAAATGGGCACCCGCCCTTGGGCGCGTTTCTTATAGCAGGCTGCGAATTCATTCGCTGCTGTCATGATCATCTTTTCAGACCGTTTGTAACAGGATAGAACATGATGTTTAAACATCGTGTAGCGCCAAACTCAGGTTGTAATAGTGGCTCATCTATATCTGGTGGCAATGCTAATTTTATGCTGGCTAGTTAGCCAGTAGTGCCCACTTTATTCGGATGAGCGTAGATGATTTGAGATTTCTATACAGCAATAACGAGGGTAGAAGCGATGATGAGATTTGATCGATTTACAGAAAAAGCGCAAGAAGCTGCGATGCGGGCCTACGAGATCTTGCAACAATACAAACATACGCAAGTGGATACTGAACATCTCTTCCTGGCGTTGTTGCAACAGCGTGATGGCACTGTGCCCCAAATATTGAGCAAAATTGAAGCGTCGGCAGATGTGATGGCGCGCAAATTAGAAACGGTGCTTGAGGCTGCGCCCAAAGCTGGCAGCAATTCGTATGGCAGTGGCCCTACCGCGCAAGTGTTTATTACACCCCGCTTGAAGCGCGTGATGGATGTTGCCAACGAAGAAGCGACCAAGTTGAAGGACGAATACATCAGTACCGAACATATCTTTTTGGCGATCGCCAGCGAGCGCAACACGCCGAGCGCCAATATCTTGCGCGAGGCCAGTGTGACGAAAGAGCGCCTCTATGATGCCGTTAATGAGCTGCGTAATGGCCAACGCGTGACCGAGCCAAACGCTGAAAGCAAATATCGCGTGTTGGAAAAATATGGCCGCGATCTGACGATTGCCGCCCGCGAGGGCAAACTTGATCCCGTGATTGGGCGGGACGCCGAGGTTTTGCGGGTGATGCAGGTGCTCTGTCGCCGCACCAAAAACAACCCTGTGTTGATCGGGGAGGCTGGTGTTGGCAAGACGGCGATTGTCGAAGGTCTGGCGCAGAAGATCATTAATAATGATGTGCCGGAACCATTGGTCGGCAAAAAGGTAATTTCGCTTGACATGGGCGCCTTGCTGGCTGGCACGCGTTTCCGTGGTGAGTTTGAGGAACGTATGAAGGCTTGTATTGAAGAGGTGCAACGGAGCGCGGGTGAAATCATCCTCTTTATTGATGAGTTGCACACTGTTGTGGGCGCGGGCAATGCTGCCGGTGCGTTGGATGCCAGTAACATGCTCAAGCCAGCGTTAGCCCGTGGCGAATTGCAATGTATCGGTGCGACGACGCTGGATGAATATCGCCAACAGATCGAGAAAGACGCTGCCTTAGAACGCCGTTTTGCGCCCGTTTATGTCGACGAGCCGAATATCGAAGACAGTATCGACATTTTGCGCGGGCTGCGCAGCCGTTACGAAGAACACCATCACGTTACCTATGCCGATGAGGCGCTGGTGCAGGCCGTCAAGTTGAGCCATCGTTATGTGGCCAGCCGTCGCCTGCCCGATAAGGCGATTGATTTGATCGACGAGGCCGCTGCCAAATTACGGGTCGCCATTTATTCAATGCCGAACAATTTGAAGACCCAGAAGGTGCAACTGGACAAGTTGATTGCGGATGAAGAAGCCGCCTGGGCCGCCCGCGATTATGCGAATGCGGCGCAGTTCAAAACCGATCGGGTGCGCTTGGAAGAAGAATATACCAAAGCATCTGAACAGTGGCGCCAAGAGACTGGGTTGGATGAACTGGTCGAGGCTACTGATATTGCGCAAGTCGTGAGTAGTTGGACGGGCATTCCTGTGAATAGCATGTTGCAGACGGAAAGTACCAAATTAATTGACATGGAAGAACATCTGCGCAAGCGGATTGTGGGTCAAGAGCAAGCGATTGTTGCTGTTAGTGATGCAATTCGCCGGGCGCGCAGCGGGTTGAAAGATCCGCGTCGCCCGATTGGCACTTTCCTGTTCATGGGGCCGACGGGTGTGGGCAAGACCGAACTGGCGAAAGCGTTAGCTGGCTTTATGTTTGACGATGACGAGGCGCTGTTGCGCATCGACATGAGCGAATATCGCGAGCCGCATACGGTCAGCCGCCTCTTTGGCGCCCCTCCCGGTTATGTGGGCTATGACCAAGGTGGTCAGTTGACGGAGCAAGTGCGCCGTCGCCCCTATCAAGTAATCTTGTTTGACGAGATCGAGAAGGCGCATCCAGAAGTCTGGAACTCACTGCTCCAGATTATGGACGACGGGCGTTTGACCGACGGTCAAGGTCGCACCGTGGACTTCCGCAATACGGTTGTGATCATGACAAGCAACGTGGGCGGTGAGGTTATCAAGCGTGGCCCATTGGGGTTTGCTACGCCGGAATTTGACGAGAGCAAATATTCGCAGGGCGAGTATGCGACGCAACTGAAGCGGTTGTTCCGGCCCGAATTCTTGAACCGGATCGACGAGATTATCGTTTTCGACAGCTTAACCCGGCCGCAAATCCGCCAGATTGTGATGTTCTTGATGAACGACATCAACAAGCGGATGCAGGAACTGGGCTTCACGGTCGAATTGACCGAGGCTGCCGCCAGTCATATGGCCGAGATTGGCTATGATGCTAACTATGGGGCTCGCCCGTTGCGCCGCTTGTTGCAGCGCCGGGTGGAGAACGAGTTGAGCAAACGGCTGCTCAAGGGTGAGTATCAGACCGGCGATCATGTCGTGGTTGATTACGATCCGCAAGCCGAAGGTGAGAATAAGCTCAGCTTCATCAAAGCGGAGCAAGCGCCCATTCCAGTGGAGTTGCCGATCTCTCAAGCAGCGTAAGCATTTACGCAAAATAGGCAGAGAAGAATTAATTCTTCTCTGCCTATTTTGTTTGCTATGCAGATATAAGCTAGAAATACAGTTACCAAAAAACTGTATTTCTAGCTTATTTTCAGGAATGTACTCGCAAGCCTGTCGGTAAATGCTTCTCAATGTTTAGATCGTAAGTAGTTGATTGCCATGCAGCGGTACGGTCAAATTTTGCCTTCTGCCCCTGATGATGCGCTGGAGATGATAATGACTACCGCGCACACGTACTACCTGAAAGCAAAGTCTTCTAAAATCGCGATCACCTCTTTGCCATTCAACCTGCGTAGCTTAGGCATATTCAGGCATGTCCATTATAAGTTTGACTTTGGCATCAGGCGGTATTCCATACTCGGTAATACTATCGGTATCATGCAGACATAATTCCAGACATTCGCGTACGTTTGCCATTAATTCTTCAAATGTTGGGCCATCCGTAACAAAATGTAGCTCAACACATGAAGCGACGTAGTAAGGATGACCTAAGCCACCCTCTGCGCGCCCATCATAAAAATCAATATTGATGTGGACTGTATCTTTTGGATTTCCCATAGAGCAACACCTCATTTTCGATGAATATATCCACAGGTAGAATGCTAACAACAGCATTCTACCATAGCTTTGCTCACACGAATTTGGTCAATTGAATCCAGTACAAGATCGGCGTAAGGCGCCAAGGTGGCGCGATCCATCATGCCCGTGAGCACGGCCAGGCAGAAACCAACCCCGGCCCGTTGCCCCATGAGCATATCGGTGGTCGAATCGCCGACCATTACAGTACGTGCGACCGATACACCAATGTGTTCGCAGGCCGCTAAGATCGCTTCTGGGGCGGGCTTGGGTGGATAAGCATCGTCGGCCCCCGCCAGAAAAGCCACCTGGTCACGAACCCCAAGCAATTGCAACGTCTTCTCGGACGGGGCGCGTTCATCGCTCGTGATCACGGCGATGTGGATGTTGGCTGCCCTTAATTCGCTAAAAAGTTTCTGTAAATCGGTCGTTGGGCGCAATAAATCGGTGGTCAAGATTTCTGCCATGCCGGGCACCAGATGTTCTTGCACCAGCAACTCGGCTTCCAGCCAAGGCCAGCCATGTTGAAACAACACCGCCGCCGCAATCGTATAGAGTTTGCTCATGGCCGCTGTGATCAGTGGACCTTGCATTTCGAAGTGATCTATTTCTGGGTCATAGCCAAGCGTAAGATAAAGCCCACGCCGTAGCTCACAACTACCCTGAATGGCGTTTACCAGCCGCTCAACACCCGTCCTGGTTTTCTGCGCCCACAGATATTTGAAGTCAATCAAAGTGCCGTCTTTGTCGAAGATCACGAGATCGGCGTCGAAGGTGTGATTGGCAAAACAGAGGTGGGCCATAGGTGTAATGTCTTAAGCAGAAATCTAAGTGTATTCGTAGGTAATCCTACATTTATGATATACTTAGGCGTGGCTACAGTCAATTCCTTGGGCAATGCGGATAGAAAATTTTCATTGACAGCAATATTCCTGTGTAATACAATGAGCGTGCGGTCTGGTTATGGAAGTATATTTTTTTTGGTGGGATGAAGAAAATATTGAACATATTGCTGACCACGGTGCGGAGCCTTATGAAGCAGAAGAAGTGATCGATCATGCAATGTTGGTACGCAAAGTCGATCAAGGCAAGTATATCGCGTTTGGGCAAACCGATCATGGCCGCTATTTGATCGTGGTATTCGCACCCAAGCTAAATCAACGGTTACGGGTTGTAACGACTCGTGACATGACAGCCGCCGAGAAAAGACGATTTCGATGTTAATTATGCGATAGATTCATGAGAAATCAATATGCCTAAATTGCCTGATTTCAAAAATGACGAGGAATTAATTGCCTGGTTCGATACCCATGATACAGCGCCTTATATCGATGAAATGGAAGCAGCGGACGAAACTTTTCAAGTTGTTCGTACGCAATTTCCGACCCGGCCGCTTAATATGCGATTGCGTACTGATTTTTTGGCTGCGATTGAAGCTTTGGCCGAACGGCGCGGGGTTCCCTACCAACTGCTTATTCAGGAATGGCTGTTAGAGAAACTCAGTCAAGAGGCGCCTGAATTGTTGGTGCATGCTTAGACACTTTCGTGTCGAGTGTGATGCACGGCGACGACCAATTTCGCCTACTGAGCATCTATGGCGCTGTGACGCAGACGTAACCTGAGGATTTGCGAACAGAGATCTATGTGCCGGGGCGGGATGATGAGATCAGGGTCTGATGATCTTGCAGTCGTCTTGGCACGTTGGACCACCTGTTAACGCGTACCCTGCCATAAGCGTTGCATCTCTGCGCAACGTTCTAGTAACACGTCAAGCGTGCCTACGTCTTCTACTTTGCCATCTTTCAACACAATAATCTGGTCCGCCCGGCGCAACGCGGCGTGGCGATGCGAAACCACCAGGCAGGTGGATGCGGAATGCGCAATGCGTAGTGCGGAGTGCGGTTGTGAATCATTCTGCACTCCACACTTTGCATTCCGCATTTGCAAGAGCCGTTTCCACATCGAGCGCACTGGACAGATCATCAAAGATCAATAGCTCTGCTTCACGCGCGAACATACGCGCGGCTGCTGTGCGCTGCACTTGACCACCGGAAAGTTTGATGCCCTTGGGGCCCACCAGCGTTTGTAGACCGTGTTCCAGTTCCATCACATCGCGGGTCAACACGGCTTGATAGAGCGCAGCTGGTAGCTCAACTTGATCAACGGGCAGGCCCAACAAGATGTTTTCCTCTAAAGTCTGGCTGAAAAGGCGCGGGGTTTGCGGCGTGTAGGCGCTGCGTGGCGGCACAAAGAAGGTGGCCGGGTCTTCGACGGTGGTGCCATTCCAACGGATTTCCCCTGCGGCTTTCGGCGCCAGTCCTAATAACACGCGTAACAGAGTTGTCTTGCCCGCACCAATCCGCCCTGTGATCACGGTGAACGAGCCGCGTGTCAACTGTAAAGCAATGTCTTCAATCCCACGCTGCGCGCCAGGGTAATGGTAAGTTAAGCCATGCACATCGAGTTGCCGGAAATGATCGGTGGTTTGCTTGACCGGCGTCTGAATTTTTGGCAATTCATCGCTTAGATAGACCGGCCCAAATTGCACGAGTTCAGCGGGCACTGTACCCTGTGCCGTCGCGCCCGCGGCCTGTTGCAACCGTTCCCACGAAACTTTTACCTGCTGATAGAGTGCTAAGTTGCGGCCCAAATTCACGGAAAAATCAGTGACTGGAAACAGAAAAGCGACAAAGAGCGCAAAGTCACCGACGGTAAATGACCCGCTGCGCATCGCCTGACCAGCCAGCAGCAGGATTACGCCGGTGACGAGGGCCTTCATGTTCTCGAACACAGAAACCATCACGACATCTTGCAGGATGTTTTCGCTCAATGCGGCTTGACGACGTTGACGATTGAGGCGGCGGAATTGTGCAACCACAGGTGCTTCGCTATGATTGACTTGCACCGCTTGTACCGCACCAAAAATCTCGGCCAAAAAAGTGTTCACGGCGCTGTCAGTTTTGCGCCGCTGGCGACTCAGCTTTTCAATGCGCACGCCGGCCAGACGGATGAAGCCGCCAGCCGCCAGCAACGGAACGAGCACAATCGCGGTCAACAACGGCTGGATGCACCACATGATCACAATCGCGATGGCCGCACCCACGGCTGTGCCGATCGTGAAGCACGAATACCGAACATAATCCCCGATCAATCGAGTGTCCTGCTCCAGCCGGGCGGCCAGATCGCCGCTGGAATAGGACAGGGCCCCGGCGTTGGGCGAGTGCAAAAGCTGCTGAAATAAATTTTTGCGGAGCAGGGCGGCGCTGTGCAAGGCCGCCGTGTATTCGACAAAAATCGAACTCATGACAATCGCCGAACGGATCACAGCCACGGCCACGATCAGCGCAAGCAAGAACCAAAACCAGCGTTGGGCGACACCTGTATGGCTGGCATTGCTTGTAAAATAGTCGAATAACTGTTTGCTGATCAGGCCAGGCCCCAACATCAGCACAAAGCGGGGAATTTGTAGCCCGAGCATCAAGGCATATAACCCTGGCGTAAAGCTGATCAGCCGACCAAGCATGCGTCCTGTACTCATGCCAGCACCGCCGCCGCGCCGGTCTGCAAGAGGGCATAGAAATGTGAGTAGGGATCGTTGGCGAGTTGGGCATAGGGACCCTGTTCAATAAGCTGGCCGTGATCCAGGATCAACAACGCATCGGCGCGGGCCACGGTCGCGAGCCGATGCGCAATGATAATCGCGGTCCGATTGTGTAAAAGTCGAGCAATCGCGGTGTCGAGCAAGCGCTCCGTGGCTGGGTCTAGCCGTGCCGATGCTTCATCCAGGATGATCAGGCTCGGCTGTTTGAGCAAGACCCGCGTCATCGCCAACAACTGGGCTTCGCCACCGGAGAGGCCAGCGCCCCCTGGCCCTAGCTGCGTCTCTAAGCCAGCTGGCAGGGTGGCAAACCACGCCTGTAAACCGAGTTCGCTGATCGCCTGCATAATTTGTTTATCCAGGATGGTGGCATCGAAAAAAGTTAGGTTGTCGCGCACGGTGGCGCAAAATAGTTGCACATCTTGGGTGACCAAGCCAATCCGCGCCCGTAATGTGCGTAGCTGTACCCGATTAATGTCTACGCCATCCAGATAAATCGTGCCTTCCGTTGGATCGTAGAAGCGGAAAAGCAAGCGGGTCAGGGTGGTTTTGCCGCTGCCCATGCGCCCCAACAAGCCAAGCACCTGGCCGGGCGCTAGTTGAAAAGAAAGGTGGTTTAGCACCGTTTGCGTTTCATTGTAGCCAAAGCTGACGGCTTGGAATGCGATCGCTGGCGGTCCGGTGTTGGGCAAGGCATGCGCACCGTCGACCAACGTGCGTGCCCTATAATAAAGCTCGGTGATGCGTTCAATCCCCGCTGCCGCCCGTTGCAGATCTTCCAGTTGCGCCGTAATCCAGCCCAAGTTGTCTGAGATCAGCCCGGTGTAATAAAAGACCAGGTAGACGCTGCCAATACTGAGGAGACCTAGATTGAATAAATAGGCCGCCATCGCAAAGAGCAGCGCACGTCCGCTGGCGTCCAGCACTTCCCACGCATGCAAGACCACACGCGCCATGATAAACGCCTGGCGCATAGCCCGCAGCGCGGCGCGATTCAGGCGATAATGTTGCTGCATCACGTAGTCGATGGCTCCGTTGCTGCGGATGTCCTCAATCCCGCCCAGCCGTTCCTCCCAAAAACCAAGTTGCTCGGTCACCGTCTGGCGCCAGATTTTTAGATACGGCACACCCACCCGTTGCAACGTCTTCGTCGCCACCAGCGTGATCATGGCAAAGCCGGTTAGCAGCAGGCCCAGCCGCCAATCCTCGCGCATGGTCAAAATCAACGCGCCGAGCAGCAAAAGGGCGCTGCCCAGCAAGCGAATCACAAAGCGGGCAAAAAAGTTGGCGAGCAAGGTCACATCACCATCAATCCGCTCGATCATTTCGCCTGGCAGATGCGTCGTGTGAAACGTCAGGTCAAGCTGTAGGCAATGCGCTACCAAATCTTCGCGCAGCGCATTGGTGGCCGTCCAGCCGACATCGACGCTCAAGTAACTGACTGCGCCATACACCACCTGCCCCAGCAACGCGACCGCTAGAAATAACAAGGCAACGTCGGTGAGCTTTGTCATTGCTGCACCTGTCCGCACGGCATCGATAAAGTGCCGCACAATCTGGGGATTTACCAATTGTAGGCCAATGCTGACAAAGAGCAGCAACGTTAGCAACAGCGCCTTGCGCCATTGTGGGCGCAGATAGGTGACCAGTAGAGAACGATAGTTGGCCAAAGTTAGCTTCATAACGCATATTTCGCAAGACGAAAGCTTGACGCAAATACACCCGGTAAACACCTTGTCTGCGGAGGTGGGGCCGCAGAGAGTTACGAACAACACCTTCCGGGAAGTGACCACAAGATCATTCGTTATCCTAACTGGTTATGGTCACTTCCCGGAAGGCGGATGACCACCAATCAGCCGCTTTCCGGCCGCTCAACGTAGGTTCTATGGTCGCGCTATTGGCGTTTTGCCTTCTCTACGGCTTGTTCAATCGCGCCAATGAAACGAAAGGCTTCTTCTGGCAACTTGTCATATTGACCATCCAAAATGGCCTGACAACTGGCCACCGTATCTGCTACACTCACTAATTCGCCGATCACGCCGGTCCACGGCTCTGCGCCGTAAAACGGTTGCGTCAAGAAGCGATCCAACCGGCGCGCGCGGTTGATATCCTCGGCCAGATGCGGGTCGTCTTCGATGTACCAGAGGGCATCGACGCCCATGTTGTTTGTATCCATGGGCGTGCGCAAATCACTGTAGCGTTGGAGCAGGCGCCTTACTGCCGCCGCCACCTGGCGATGGGCTGGCGCCAGCCTGTCACTTTGTAATAAACGCGAAGTGGAGCGAACCGGATCGATGGCCGGATAGAGCCGTTGTTTAGCTCGTGTGAGATCAAACGTGAGCGTTGCATCCAGTTCTTGCAATGGTTTTGGCTCTACGCCGACGGTGTAATGACCATGATAGATCGTCGTAATGGCCGATTCCGGCGCTACGATCGCATTCGCCCGGAGGTAAGGCACCACTCCTTCGATGAGCGCAAACTGACTATCGACTAACAGCAGAACATCTTCTCCGGCCTGCCGCAACTGCTCCGCCATGCGCAAGCCGGTCGCGACGGTTTGCAACTGCTGGGGCGCGGCATCCTGCTGCTTGCCAGCCACAAAGACCATCTTGTCATCGACGCCCACTTCACGCCAGAGCAGTTTCTGGTCGGCGGCTCGCATCTTATCACTTTCCATGAAAAGCCAGACAGTATGACTGTTGTGCAGCGTGTGTATGCTATCGATAAGCTGACCCAGCACGACCATCAGGCCCACCCCAGACAGTGGCGTGAAGATGCCAATCTGCCCACCGCGCGGGAGCGGCGCAAGTAAGTCAATGATCTTGATCCCTGTGGTCAAGTAGGGTGGTTTGGCGATGGGCGCGGGCCAATCAGACGGATTCTGCGCTACCGCCGCGGGCAATTCGCTGCCGTCGATCAGTTGACCCTGACCATTGATCATTTTACCCAACCACTGCTTGCCCAGCAGAACGGGTTGTGTCTGCGCTTTGATGGGTTTTGGGGCAGGCAGCTTGGTAGGGCGGGCCGCCCCAACCGCCACCAACAAATCGACCATTTCACGGTTCTGGCGGATGACGGCCCAATCCACCGGCGTTCTCCCCTCGGCGTCGGCGATGGTTACGTCGGCCTTATGGTCCAACAGCAATTTAGCCATTGCTGTGTTGCCCCGCAGCACGGCATGATGGAGCGGCGTCTGGCCGACGCTGGAGCGGGCGTTGAGCTCTGCGCCGTGTTGCAGCAGCAAGTGGGCCGTCGTCGCCTGCCGCATAATGGCGGCAATATGGAGTGGTGTCAAGCCGCTGAGATTTTTTTCATTGATATCCACAAGTTGCGTGAGCAAGTAGGCGAGGATTTCCTCGTTACCTGTACCTGCGCTTAGATGAAGCGCCGTCGAACCGAGCGGCCAGTAGTGATGGCCGAGCGCCATCTTCCATTCCGTTTTGGCTTGCAACAGGGCTGGATGCTGGCTGACAAGCTTTTTCACTTGGTTCAAGTCTTGATCGCGCAGGGCAATGAAGAATTGAACTTGGTTGGCAAAGTTAGCATTTTGGGAAGGCTTGGTGGTCTGAAGCGTTTGCTGTACCATAGGAATCATCCTTGTTTTGAGTTTCTGGCGAGCGTCAAAAAGCCGTTTCTTGATGGTCGAGACTGGCACTTCCAGAAAAGTGGCGATCTCCTTGTGCGAATAACCCTCCACATAGAAGAGCGCCGTTGCCAGGCGTTGGCCCTCGGGCAACGCGCCAATCGCATCATGGATGCTCTGGCGAAGCTGCACCGTTTCGAGTAGATCAACCGGATCAAGCAGATTTGCATAGAGGCTACCCACATCGTCTAGTGACACAGTTGGAGTAGGCCGGCCACGCATCTGGCGGTGGCTATTGCCAAGCACAATGCGCCGAAACCAGCCGGGAAAGGCCGCCGGGTCGCGCAGTTTGGCTAGGTTCAGGTAAGCATCAATGAACGCTTCCTGCGCCACATCCTGCGCCAGACCTGGATCGCCCAACATAGCGTAGGCGCTGGCATAGGCCATGTCTTGAAAACGAGTGACGATCTGCCCGAAGGCGTCCTTGTCACCCTGTTGTGCAGCGGTAACCAACCATCGTAAATCCGTCATCTTTGACGCTCGCGTTAGGTAAGTAAGAATGTGAAGGCCTTCACTAATAAGTGCCATTGTAAGCCGAAAAGGTTACATGCCAAATTAGTGCGGACATGATAATCGCAAGCTTGGTGATAACAGCGCCACCGGTTGAAACGTCTAGTAGCCAAGTTCAGGGTTGCCGGGTGAGCAGGGATGCTTTATCTATGCTGTTGAGTCTACAGTAGCGAAGGGATTGGGTGGGCGAAGCAGGGCCCAAGTAATAAATTCAAGCCTATACTTTGAATCTGTAGCCTGCTTGCTCAAGTTACATTGTTAGGGAAAAGGCCTGGCGCAAAGCGTGTGGTGCGGCCATAAGAAAAAAGGGAAGGGTGACTTTAGCACGAAAGTCACCCTTCCTTTTTCATTACCTCAAGCACACTTGCGTGGTTGAGATCTTAGTTGGCGTACATTGCCTTTACTCCTTCGCCTTGCTTGCCGATTGCCAAAGACGAGGTTGCGGGAAATATCTGCCTTACCTAGTGATCAGCGGCAAATAGAGTGCCGGTCTTGTTGGGTTGTTCGCTAGACAGGCCACGCTGTTCGGATCGGGGACACATGGGTCGTTAGGTGACGGATCATTATTATTGGCCATGTTGTCGTTATCGGTGTCACCGGTAGTGCAAGCGGCAGCGTTTGCATTCGGTACACATGGGTTGAGTGGCGCCGTATCGCCGCCATTCGGGGCGCCATCACCATCGGCGTCACCGGTGGTGCAAGCAACAGCATTCGCATTCGGTACACATGGATTATTCGGCGCTAGATCCGTGCCATTGGGGGTGCCGTCGCCGTCGGTATCGTTCTGACAAGCGGTTGAATTAGCGTTGGGTACACAGGGATTGGTTGGCGCCGGGTCGGTGCCATTCGGCGTACCGTCACCATCGGCATCCCCAGTCGTGCAAGCAATCGCATTAGCGTTAGGTACG
>JBBREZ010000041.1:0-22605 GCA_038225095.1 Caldilineales bacterium | reverse complement strand
AACCATGTGATGCAACTCGTGGCGCTCACGGCCATGGAGCCCCCGGTCGCCTTTGATGCCAAGGCGGTGCGCGACCAAAAGGTGAATGTGATGCAATCGATTCGTCCGCTCGATCCAGCGGGCGTGCAAAAAAGTGTGGTGCGCGCTCAATATGCGGCGGGAACGGTCGACGACAAACTAATACCAGGCTATCTAGCAGCCAAAGGCATTACCAAGGAGTCAACCACGGATACCTTTGTGGCCTGGAAAGTAGAAATCGACAACTGGCGTTGGAATGGCGTGCCGTTTTATTTGCGCACCGGCAAGGCCATGCATACCAAGGTCAGCCAAATTGACATTATCTTTCGTAAGCCGCCCCTCTTACTTTTTGAAAATCTCTACGATCAGTTTCATTTGCCCAGCAATGTACTGACCATGCGCATCCAACCGGATGAGAGCATCTCCCTAAATTTTGATGCCAAGCGGCCTGGTCCGGTGGTCGAGGTCGACCCCGTCCAGATGAATTTCTCCTACGCCAGCTTTGGTCAAGAATCGGCCGATGCCTATGAACGGCTGTTATTGGATGCGCTGGTCGGCGACAGCACGCTGTTCATTCGGCGTGATGAAATAGAGGTAGCGTGGGATCGGGTGACCCGCATTCTGGACGGTTGGCATCAAGCGGAAGAGGCAGCCCTGAAAGCCGGTGGGCCGCTCAAGTTGCCTCAATACCCAGCCGGTTCTTGGGGCCCCGCAGAAGCGGATGAATTGCTCCATCGTGATGGCAAATATTGGCGCAACGAAGCGCCCAAAGGCGCATAAAATAAAAGGATGGGCGGGCTTGAGCCCGCCCATCCTTTTCCAGTGGTTAACCCCATGCTTTATGGCTGTACGTGGGTTAACACGGTTTGGGCAAACGTGAGCAGCGCGGCTTGATCGGCACTGGTGGGTTTACCGGCGCCGTGGCCAGCGAGCGTCAGGGTTACCGTCATCGCATCAGCCACAGCCGGAGCTTTTTGCTCAATCTCCACCGGTCCAAAATCGGTTAGCCAACGGTTAAACTGCGCCAGTTCAGCCGCAGAAAGCACGGCGGCCAAATTGCCTTCGGCTGCGCCAGCCTTGGGCTTGCACCAACTGGCCTGGATTTCGCCAGCTTGATAGATCGTCAGATCATCACAAAAACCTACAATGCCACCCTCGCGATGCCACATTAATGCCACCGTAGCGGGTAGCACCTGGCTGCCCGTTTGATTAGCATGATACTCGTATTGCTGTCCATTCACAGCTAGCACGACTAGATAACCAGGCGTGATCACCTGAGCGCACATAGTGCCTGGCTGGGCGATGCCCAGACAAGCATCGGGCCATTCGGTGGGCGTGTTGCTCACGACAGTAACCGCATTTTCTGCCACATGCAACGTGTCGGCAAGTTTTTTGATAACCTGGCTTTGGGCCGGATTGGCTGCTCCCAACGGCGCGCCAGCGGCCTGCACCACGGTGCCATCGGCATTGGTATGAAATTCAAATGGCTGCCCGAGTGCTTCTAAGACAATGCGAAAACCTGGTACAATCATCTGCGTACACATCACCCCGGCAGTGCGCACGCCCAGACAACCATCCGGCCACTCTACGGCTTCACTAGTCACAACTTTGATTTGCTCGCCAGACACACCGAGATTAGCGCTAAGAGCTTTGATCGCCATCTGTTGCGCCGGTGTCATATTCGCAGCAGGCGACCCACCAGTCGTTGCCGCGGGCGTGGGTGTCAACAGCGAGCTGTTTGGCGTTTGGGATGGCGCTGGCGTAGGCGCAACAATGCACGAAGCCAAGAACAGACTTAATCCAAAGAGTACGTACGGTATAAATTTCATAAAAATTCTCCTTTTAATCCGGTAGCCATCAAGGTAGGGACTATGATTGGACGTTAAGCACATGTGCATTGTTCCTTACTCTGGCGTAGATTGCAAAGTTTGGGTAGCGCTTAACGGGCCAGGGACGGACGAGGAATGGCGCGGTCCAGGCCAACTTGTCACCGTCCCCAGCATGCCAGACCCAGATCGTTTTGACAGAGATCTCATTTTTTGATATACAGTTAGCCCACCAAACAGTTTGATAGACTAACTGTTATAGCAATCAACTGTACATCAAAAGTAACCCTGCGAAAACTCAATGCCGAATGCTGAGAATGACTGTGCCCGTGCATTAATCGAAGTAATCCCAGAGATCATGCAAGCGATCCGCGCCCAGGTGCGCCACCAGCGCGGCCCCGATCTATCTGTGCTCCAAATGCGCGTTTTGGCCTTTCTAGATGGTCACCCCGGCGCGCCCCTATCCGCCGTGGCCGAGCATGTGGGCTTGACATTGCCTTCCATGTCCACCCAAGTGACTGGTTTGGTAAAGCGCAATTTGATCGAGCGCGCGATTGCGCCCATCGACCGGCGCTATATTACCCTGACGCTAACCGCCGAGGGTCAGGCGCGGCTTACGGCGGCGCTGCATGGGGCACAGGTCAATCTGGCCAAGACGTTAACGCTGCTTTCTAGTGATGAACGCGCCACTGTGATCCAGGCATTACAGCTTTTGCGCGCCGCTTTTTCCTCTAAGGCAACCACGACGGAAACGGAGAATGTGAGTAATGGACGCCATTGAACCACCCCGCACCCCTAATATCCCCCCCGAAATTGTCCCCCTACGGGCGCGTCAATTTCGCGTGCCCAAGAGTTTTTCGGCGATTCGTCATCGCAATTTTCGCCTTTATATGGGTGGCCAACTGGTCTCATTGGTCGGCACCTGGATGCAGATTATTGCCCAAGGCTGGCTGGTATACCAACTCAGCCATTCTGAATTGGCCCTGGGTCTTGTCGGGTTTGCGTCGGCGATCCCGGCCCTGATCATCTCGCCGTGGGCCGGGGTGGTGGTGGATCGGGTTTCCAAACGGAAACTTTTAGTGGCCACTCAAACCGGTGCCATGCTTTTGGCCTTTATACTCGCGGCCTTGAGCTTTGCTGGCGTTGTCCAGGTGTGGCATGTGATCATGCTAGCGGCTGGCTTGGGCGTGGTGAATGCCTTTGATGGGCCGGCGCGGCAGGCGTTTGTCGTCGAAATGGTCGGGCGCGAAGATCTGCCGAATGCGATTGCCATCAATTCGATGATCTTCAACAGCGCCCGCATCTTGGGGCCAGGGTTTGGTGGCCTGCTGCTGGCGGTCGTCGGTTCCAGTTGGTGCTTTCTCTTAAATGGTTTCTCTTTTCTGGCCGTAATCGCCAGTCTACTGGCGATGCAATTAACTGCGCACGAACGCAAATCGTTGTCGCTTTCCCCCTGGCAACAATTAACCAGTGGGTTGGCTTATGCCAAAAACACACCTGAATTGCGCGGCTTGTTGTTGATGGCGCTCTTTTTTAGTTTGTTTGGCATCTCGTACAGCACCGTGCTGCCCGCTTTTGTAGACAAGGTATTGCACCAGGGGGCCAGCGCCTTTGGGGTGATCAATGCTATGTCGGGCGTGGGCGCTGTGGCCGGCGCGTTTATGATTGCTCAGTATGGGGATCGCGGTCAGCGTGGGCGCTGGCTGGTCTGGTCAGCCTTGCTCTTTCCGCTTGTGTTGGCTGCCTTTGCCATCAATCAAAACTATCCAGTATCACTGGTCTTAGCATTGCTGCTGGGCGTTGGCTTTATGCTCACCTTCACCTTGATCAACACGCTGCTCCAGACGCACCTGGCGGACGAAATGCGTGGCCGCGTGTTAAGCCTATACACCTTAACTTTTTACGGTTTTACCCCGTTTGGCAATCTGCTGATCGGCTCGCTTTCCGAACGCTTGGGGCTGAGTACAGCCATCACAGCCAGCGCCGTCGCCTCGCTGGCTTTGTCGGCGGTGGTCATTCTGACCACCAAACAATTGCGCCGCTTAGCCTAATCTAAACCGAGCCAGGGGCAAAAGTACCGAGCCAGGGGCAAAAGTGTGGTCACGAGTGAACCGAATCAATACGAACACACTTGGTGATAATTCGTACGCTTCGTGAACAGGCTTTATCTGTGCGCAATCCTGCGAAAATAATTCACAGGTCTGGACGATTTGCCTGCAATCAGGTAAAATAAGCGCACGTGAGGCGTGCAACCGCTTGCCTCCTTGCGTGGCATTACGCAATTATCTGTCTTTCCATCCGCCATCTGGCCCGCTTGGCAAGGAGTCCGACTGTCTATGAACCTAATCGGCAAAGTATCTGTTTTTCCTAAAATTCCCGCGCCCATCGCCCGGCTGCACGAATTGGCCTATAACTTGTGGTGGAGCTGGGAATCCGCCGCCCAAGATCTTTATGGCCGGATTGATGCCAAACGCTGGGAAGCGACCCATCACAATCCCGTCAAATTTTTGCGCACGGTCGATCAAGAGAAGCTGGATCAGGCGGCCATTGACCCCGCTTATCTGCACGCATATGCCGACGTGCTCGTGCAGTTTGACGCTTACACGAATCCGCAAAACACCACCTGGTTTGACCAAACCTATGCCCGTACAACCCAAAACGAAATTGACCGGCAAACCCGAGTGATCGCCTACTTTAGCGCCGAATTTGGCCTGCACGAAGCATTGCCGATCTATAGCGGTGGTCTGGGCGTGCTCAGCGGTGACCATTGCAAAGAGGCAAGCGATTTGAATCTGCCTTTTATTGGCGTCGGCTTTCTCTATCCACAGGGTTATTTCACCCAGCGGATTGACCCGGACGGCGTGCAACAGGCCGAATACGAAAAGATCGATTTTGCTGAGGTGCCGGCCACCCCGGCATTGGATAAGAGTGGTAATGAGATTTTAATTAATGTCGATCTGCCGGGTCGCACTGTCTATGCGAAAATTTGGCGCATTCAGGTCGGGCGCATTCCGATTTATCTGATGGACACCGACGTGCCGCGCAACGCCCCGCAAGATCGCGAGTTGAGCGCACGGCTCTATGGCGGCGACCGCGAAATGCGCATCAGCCAGGAAATTGTGTTGGGGATTGGCGGTGTGCGCGCCGTCCGTGCGCTGGGCTATGAACCAGCCGTCTGGCACATGAACGAAGGCCATAGCGCCTTTCTGGGTCTGGAGCGCGTGCGTGAGCTCGTGCAAGGGGCTGGGCTGAACTTCAATGAAGCGATTGAAGTGGTGCGCGCCAACAGTTTGTTTACCACCCACACGCCTGTGCCCGCGGGTAACGATTCCTTTGCCTTTGAAATGATTGAAAAGTATTTCTGGCAATATTGGGGCCAACTGGGCATTGACCGCGACCGCTTTATCAATTTTGCGCGGCAAGATTTGGCCTGGGGCGCCCAGTATAGCATGACGGTGCTGGCGATCCGCCTCAGCGTTTATCACAACGGCGTCAGTAAATTGCACGGCGATGTCAGTCGCGCCATGTGGCAATTCCTCTGGCCGGACATCCCGGTGATGCAGGTGCCGATTGGTCACATTACCAACGGTGTGCATACGAAGACGTGGCTGGCCCCTGAACTCAAACAACTCTACACGCGCTATTTGCCCAATGATTGGCGCGAGCACGTCGATGATCCGGCCACTTGGGCGCCAATTGAATCCGTGCCCGCCGCTGAATTGTGGACGACACACCAGCAGTGCAAGGACGCGATGGTAAAATTTGTGCGCGAACGGGTCAGCCAACAATATGTGCGCCACGGCGAAGGCACGCGCCGGCTCACCATTGCGGGCCATCTGCTCGATCCCAATGCGCTTACCTTGGGCTTCGCACGCCGGTTTGCCACCTACAAGCGCGCGACCTTGCTCTTCCGCGATCAGGAACGCCTGAAGCGCCTCTTGAACAATCCCGATCGGCCCGTGCAGATTGTCTTTAGCGGCAAGGCCCACCCTGCCGATGACCCCGGCAAGGCGCTGATTCAACAGATCTACCAATACAGCCAGCGCCCTGAATACGAAGGCAAAATTGTTTTCGTCGAAAATTACGACATGAACGTCGCCCGTCAGCTGGTGGCTGGGGTGGATGTCTGGTTAAACACCCCGCGCCGCCCGCATGAAGCCAGTGGCACCAGCGGTGAAAAAGCCGCGCTCAACGGCAGCCCCAGCTTTAGTGTGTTGGACGGTTGGTGGGTGGAAGGCTACGATGGCACGAATGGCTGGGCGATTGGCGATGCGCGCGAATACAAAGATGAAGCAACCCAGGATGACGCCGACGCCATCAGTTTGTACACCACATTGGAAGAAGAAATCATCCCACTCTTTTATGAACGAAACACCGATGGCTTGCCATTGGGTTGGCTGGAAAAGATGAAGAATGTAGTTCGCACCTGCGCCCCCGCCTACAGCATGACGCGCATGGTAAAAGAGTATACCGTTTGCTACTATCTGCCGGCCGCCAGCCATGGGCGGCAGTATAGCGCTGAGCAATGTAAGCTGGCGCGTGAGTTGGCCGTCTGGAAGGCGCAGATCAGCCAACGCTGGTCATCCTTGCACATCGAAGCCAAGACGCGCGGCGATCTGCAAATGACGGTGGGTGATGCGTTACAGGTGGATGCGCGCCTCTGGTTGAATGGCATGCCCGAAGCCAGTGTGGCCGTTGAAATCGTCACTGGCCGCCAGGATGCAAAGGGGGAATTGATTGATCCGCAGGTGACGCCTATGCAGGCCAATGGCACGGATAATGGCGCGCTGCTCTTTCAAGGTGAATTGACGCCAACCGACAGTGGCCGGTTGGCGCTGGGCGTGCGCGCGCGGCCTACGCATCCGGCGCTGATTGACTCGTACGAAATGGGACTGAGTCACTGGGCGTAACTCTATCTTCCGACTGCTCTCCGCTAACGGAGAGCAGTCGGAAGATGATCATACCTCTATTTCACGCATCGTAAAATGTATATTCTCCGTCGCCAATTCGCTGATTAGCCGATCAAACTGCGCCCCTGTCATTAGCTTCTCCGGCGTGAGCAGCCCTGTCACCGGCAACTCGCCTCTGGCCGCCATGCGCGCCACGATCGCGCCGGTGAAGGCCGTCACGCGCGCCATCGACGTGAAGCCAAGCGTCTCGTCATAGCGATCCACCATCTCCACTTTGTAACTCGCGCGCCGTCCTGCTTGTTCACCGATCACGGTTACTCGGAACGTTGTGATATCGCGATCGGCGCCTTGCATTTGCACATGCGGATAGAGCAACGTGTCCAGCAGCTTCTTCGGCGCAATTTTCACGCCGTCCACGTCAATCAGTTCATCGCTTAATAAACCCATGTCGTTGAGAACGGTCACTTTGGCCGCATAACCCGGCCAGCGCACCGTCTTTTGCGTGCCAGTTTTCAGGTCTTTCAGCGCATCCAATTCAAGCAGCCAGGGCATAAACCCTTCATGCCACGCCTCGCATTCACCAACGCCTTCAAAAGTAACCGGCTCCACACCCGAGTAGCGCGGCACCGTGGTGTATTGACCATTTTCCACCACCCCGGCTGGATACGGGCGCAGCGGCAAGCGTCGCCCGCCAAAAACGATCTTATAGCCGAGCGGGCCGCTGGGGTTGGTCGGAATGCCACCGCACAGAATGTGCAACTCGTCTACCCGATCCAACTTTCCGGCCAAATGGCGCGCCCAGATCTCGGTTAAGCCTGGTTCCACGCCACAGCCAGGGATCACGAGGATGCCCGCGGCCGCAACTTGACTCCGCAAATCTGGCACCTGATCTTGCGGCGGCCAGGTTAGATCCACCCACGGTCGCTGCGCCGCCATCGCGGCCCGCAGGCCGGTGCTACTAATCGTACTGGGCAAGGCCGCTACGATCGCGTCATGTTGCGCCATCAACTGGCTGGCGGCGGCCAGATCACTCAGATCGAGTTGCGTGGTGATCAATTTCTCAAAGCCCGGCTTGTTCGCCAATTCTGTACGCGCCGTATCCAACTGCGCTTGGTTCATATCGGCCATCGTCACTTGCGTCACTTGTGGATCAGCCAGCGCATTGAAAGCCGCCGCCGGTCCCATCAGACCGCTGCCCAGCACCAAAATTTTCATCAGGATCTCCTTGTCCGGCTAAATTTGAAGCTGTCGTTTACGCGTGACAGACCGATTAATTTTTGCAGCTACCCTCATGCAGCCAGATGTTGCTCAATGAGCCAGCATGATTTCAGTGCGCTGAAGATGCCTCGCCCAGCCTAACGGCATTGAATGGAAAGTCGCATCTTGGATCGTCAGACGCCGAGTGGGGCTGGAAGAACAAGCCCCTTGTTAGATTTAGGACTTACGCAAACTAGAGCGAATCGCACCCGGTGGCGGGTGCCCCTAGGGCGCGAAAGCCGCAAAGGACGCAAAGAAAAACAAGGGGCACTGGATTACCTTTGCGGCTTTGCGTGCGTAAGTCCTGAGATTATAGTTTGTCCCGCGCTCATGGCTAGATCAATTATACCAGATCTAGTTCGATTTCTTACCATCTGAGTGGGAAAAACTGAATCCTTTGTCGATTCCTAGCGTCGTATATAGTAGACCTACATGTTGTGTAGTTACGATCAGATACTTAGCTGTTTTGGAGATATTATGAGACAATTGGATGGAAAAACTGCGGTCGTTATCGGCGGAAGTCGGGGGATTGGCCAGGGCATTGTCGGCGCACTTGCGGCTGAGGGTGCATCGGTGTGGGCGCTAGCACGTGACGCCGAGCGGCTCGCGCAGCTCAAGCAAGCGGTTGCTGGCGTCCACACCCTGGTTGCGGATGTCACCGACCCGCGCACCGCAAGCGAGACCCTGCGCACCACACGCCCGCAGATTCTTGTGTTGAGCGCGGGCGCAACGCCCGCGATGGCGCCGGTCCACCAACAATCGTGGGCGGAATTTACGCGCACCTGGGAAACCGATGTGCATATGACCTTCGCCTTTGGCAAGGAGGCGCTGCTGCTACCGCTGGCGCCGGGCAGTGTGGTGGTGATCATCTCGAGCCAGGCATCGATTGGCGGGTCAGCGCTTTCGGGCGGGTACGCGGGTGCGAAGCGGATGCAATGGTTCCTTGCCCACTACTTCCAGCAGGAAGCGGACGCCCTACAACTCGGCATCCGCTTTGTTACGCTGCTGCCCAAGCAGATCATTGGCACCACGGCGCTTGGTCACACCGCCGCCGCCGCTTACGCCACGCGCCAGGGGATCAGCGAACAGACATTCCTTGAGCGTTTCGGTCTGCCACTCACGCCGGAGTTCGTCGGCCAGGGGGTAGTGGACTTGCTCACCGATCAAGCCTATGGCAACGGCATTGCCTTCGGCATCAGCAGTCAGGGGCTGACCGTGTTGGAGTAAACCGTGTTGGAGTAAACCGTGTTGGAGTAAACCGCAGTCGTTCCGGTAAAGGGGTCAACACCGATGACAACACCCTTGCTTTCACCAGCCGGTGCGAGCACACATACAGAGTTTGAAGCGATCGTGAACGACATCCGGCCAGAATTACACCGCTATTGTGCCCGCATGATTGGCTCCGCCGTGGATAGCGAGGATGTTGTGCAAGACGCATTAGCCAAAGCTTACGCGTCACTCCCAGCTACCTCCGTCACGAACATCCGGGGATGGCTGTTCCGCATTGCGCACAACAAAGCAATTGACTACCTCCGCCGCGCGCACCGTCAGCCCTTGGAACACCTTGATGAAAACGCGCTGCTCGCGGAACCCGATCCACCGCTTGATGAACAGGAACTCGTCGCCATCGCCCTATCCGTATTTCTCAAGCTCACGCCCAAACATTTGACGCGGTGCGCGCCATGCTGGCCGACGAGGTGCGCCTGAACCTCATCAATCGTCTGAATCTTCGCGGTGTCGCCGAGGTCGGCCAATATTTTCATCGGTACGCGCAGGCGGACGATTGGCGTTTCGCCCTCGGCCGCGTGGAAGAGCGCCCCGCCATCTTGGTTTACGACCCGCGCCAACCATCATTGCCGCCGGTCTATTTCATCCTGCTGGTGTGGGAAGACGCGCAAGTGTCCCTAATCCGTGATTACCGCTATGCAAGCTACGTGCTGCGGGATGCCGATGTAGTTGAAGGGTAAGTTGTGTTCCACTATCAAACGGCCAGCTCATCCCTTGAGCTGGTCATTTTTTTATCAACAATTAAATCCACTTATCTATTCTGATTGATTGAGAATCACCTGCCGGACGAGTTCATTGACCAACGTCTCAAGCGCTTGAATAGTCTGGGGATCGGCAAGCTCACCTTGTTCGTCAAACTTCTTGCGCACGAAAGGCACGCTGAGCGAGCCCGTTATCTGGGCCGACATGACGCGGATAACCTGGTCGAGCGCCTCCAAAGCCTTGTTCCCACCGGTGGCGAGTGGCGAAGCGCTCAAAAGGGCAACCGGTTTATTGACAAATTCGCCTGAGCCGACCACCCAGTCAAGGGCGTTCTTCAAGGAACCCGGCATGGCGAAGACATATTCGGGCGTCGAGATCAGGACAGCATCGGCGGCGCGCAGTTGGGCACGAAAGCCTGTGACAGTCGCGGGTGCGTTATCGCCATCCAGGTCTGGGTTGAAGTGCGGGAGGTCGGCCAATCCAGCATAGATCGTTAATTCCACGCCCGGCGGCGTTCGCACACTGGCAGCGCGTAAAAGTGCCGTATTGGCAGAACCGGCTTGCAGGCTGCCCGAGATGGCGATGATTTTTATCTGATGACTAGACATGATTTTACCTCAGCAATTTGATGGGATAGGAGTCATAAGATTTCCAGCAGAATTTCTTATAAAAAGCTTTAGATGTCTACACGAAGTCATCGGGCTGGCACAGTTGTCAACGATTCGCCTAGATAGACCGTATATTGCGGGTCACTCTCCACCCGCGCACAGGGGTTCAGGGAATCAAGCACGCCTGATGCACGATAGCCGATCAGCACCTCGCCATTGTGCTCACGGATCAGGCTGCGCGCGCGGTCGGCCAGCGCTTTGTCCGTAAAACAATAACCCTCGCGCTCGCTGTGCGTCACCCACACCATGACGGCCCCCAGACCACGTTCTTCGACGGAATATATAGTATCACGCATGATGCCAGCCCGCGTAAACGTAGGCCGAAACCGGTCGGTGATGCAAGCAGTCAAAAGCATGGTGATCGTCAACAGCAACAACATTAATCCCAATGGACGGCGATACACGCTAAATTTTGTCATCGTCTGTCATCCTTTCGTAAAACTTCGTTATGGACAAATTATTTGTAGAGGTCAAGCATGCCTGACCTCTACGTTTGGCTGCGGTCCTCAATTTCCCAGGCGTGATCGAGGACATGCCAGGCCACGCGGCGCACAAAATAGCGCGGCAACCAGATAACGCCACCGCGTGGCCCACGCGCCGGCAGTTCACCCTGCGCCGCTGCGGCTAGCGCGTCTAAGACAGCTTGGCGGGTTCGACTGAATTCCACACCCAAGTCAGCCGCTTCATTCTTTTTATGCTTCCAGGCCAACCGGGCAAGATAACTTGCCTCGGCGCCCAGCACGTGCTGCGTAATTTTTTCGAGGTCACGGCCACCGCCACGCGGTCCTGTGCGCAATTCCCTATCCGTCGCCATGGCGACGGATGTATCGAACGCCTGCCAGACCGCCCGCAACAGGGTATGGAAACGCTGCAACCAGGCGTCATCGATTGGTCGTGCGTCGCTGGCGGGGGCGATGTCGGGCGCGCCAAAATCGGTGGTCATATTGCCTTCAAGTCGCTCGACGACAGTGAAGGCCATCGCATCAACCGGCGCGTAAAACCCAAGCCGGGTCGTACGCAGTACATGCGCATAACGTGCCCCATAGCCGACCAGGGCTTGCAATGCGGCGTTTTCATCGCGCCCGCTGCGGCACCAACCCGGCCAATCAACCGCGCCCGCAAACGTGCGTTTCTTGCCGATCTCAAGATACACATCAATTTTGTTTAAGGATTGTGCCATGATCTATCCTGCTGTCCACACGAAGGCGCAGCAAGCACGGGAACCCCCTGGGTGCCTACGATTTTGTCTATTTGCATACCACACGCCTTACACGGCTACACGAACTAAACATTCGAGCAGTAAACTTTATCTTTCGATGTTGAACGACCCCTCTGATTGATGCCAAACATACAGGAGAAGCTTGTTGAGCACCACAAGGAGCGCAAACGCCCACGCCAAGTTTGGCCGATTGGCGGCAATCAACGCGGCGACGGCGCAACCGAAGACAAGTACTTCCAAAATAAACTTAAGTGGGTTGGAAACTGGCTTAGCCGCTTTCGGGACAAGGAACATGCCCCAGATGACGGCGGCCAGGATGGGCGCGCCCAGGCCAAAGCCAAGCTGGCTGGGCCAACTTTGATACGTGCTGAAGCCCCAATAACCAAGCGCGGCCAGCATACAAAGTTCGAGTAGAAAGGCGAGGGCGAGATTGAGTAATTTTAGTAACGCCATGAAATAAACTGCTCCTCTGCTCAAACGTTAGTCGGCGCGCGGGCTACGCAACACGAAGAACTGTGCGCCGCCAACCAAAAGGAAGGTGCAGTATACGGTAGGCTGGCCCGATTGTCAACCGATTTTTGATACATCCATAACTCGCTAGTTGACTTGAAAAGATTCTGTTGATAGACTATCGTTAATCATTCTGCACCGACAAGCCCTTTTGGCGATAAGTATACCCTGATCTTGGAGCCGTTTATGACGATCCCACTGCTTCACATCCGGCTATTGGGTGAATTTAGCCTCGTGTACGGTGATATCCCTATGGTGGGTGTTAACTTTGCACGCGTCCATTCGTTGCTGGCCTATCTGGTGCTGCATCGGCACGCCCCCCAATCGCGCCAACAGATTGCCTTTCTCTTCTGGCCGGATTCGAGCGAAGCACAAGCCCGCGCCAACCTGCGCCAACGGTTACACTATCTCCACCAGGCTTTACCCGAAGCTGACCGTTTTTTGCAGCTTACATCCAAAACAATCCAATGGCGTGCAGATGCACCGTTTATCGCTGATGTGGTGGAGTTTGAGCACCAACTGGCATTAGCGCGTGCCGCGGAACAAACGACACACACGGTAGCGCTGCGTACGGCGCTGGCGGCAGCAGTTGCGTGCTATCAGGGTGATCTGCTGCCCGATTGTTATGATGACTGGATTCTGCCCCTACGCGAACAGTTGCAGGAACAACTGCTCAAGGCGCTAGAACGGCTGATTCAGTTGTGCGAAGAACAACGCGCCTACGCCGCCGCCATCGACTATGGCCGCTGTCTGTTGCGGCACGATCCGTTGCACGAGCCAACGTACCGCGGCCTGATGCGCTTGCATGTGCTCAATGGCGACCGAGCGAGTGCGCTGCGCGTCTATCATACCTGTGCCACGGTGTTAGCACGCGAGCTTGACGTTACCCCCAATCATGACACCCAGATTGCGTATGAACGCCTGCTGAACCTGGATGGCGCGCCAGCATTGCCGGTTGTGCGCTCGTTCACGGCGGCTGGCGCGCGGTTGACCGGGCGGCAAGCGGAGTGGCGGCGGTTACAAACGGCCTGGCGCAGTGCAGTCCAGGGTCGTGTCCATTTTGTGCTCGTGGCTGGCGAAGCGGGCATCGGCAAGAGCCGCCTGGCTGAAGAGATGCTCCTCTGGGCCAGCCAACAAGGAATTCATACCGCCCATACGCGTGCGTATGCAGCGGCAGGGGGACTGGCCTATGCGCCTGTGATCGAGTGGCTGCGCACGGATCTCCTCCATCAAGTGTTGGCACACCTGGATCCAGTCTGGCTGACAGAAATTGCGCGGTTGCGTCCAGAGCTGCTCGTCGAGCAGCCAGACCTGCCGCGGCCTGAACCGTTGATCGAACGCTGGCAGCGCCAACGCCTATCGGAGGCGCTGGCGCGTACCTTTCTGGCCGCAGCCACACCCCTCCTGTTGGTGATTGACGATTTACAATGGTGTGATCCTGAAACGCTTGAATGGCTGTATTACCTGCTGCGTGCCGATCCCCAAGCGCGGCTGTTGGTGATCGGCACAGTGCGCCCAGAAGAAGTGGAGCGTGATCACCCGTTGACGGCCTTGCTGCTCAACCTGCGCCGCACGGACTGGTTGACGGAGATCACGCTTGGGCCGCTGGATGCGCAGGAAACGGCTTTGCTAGCCGCCCAAGTGGCCGACCACGAACTGAATGCCGAAACCGCGCAGTGTATCTATCGTGAAACCGAAGGCAATCCGCTCTTTGTGGTTGAGATGGTGCGCGCCAAACCGGACGATTGGTGCGCCGAGCCGGGCGATGCTGTTAACGATGCGTGCATTGCTCATCGCCCAACACTGCCCACTAAAGTCCAGGCGGTGATCCAGGCTCGCCTCGCCCAACTCTCCGCGCCCGCCCGCGAATTGGTGAACTTGGCCGCGGTGATCGGTCGCTTCTTTACGTTCGCCGTGTTGGCCCAGGCCAGCGGCGTAGCCGAAGACGTGCTAGTGCGCGGGCTAGACGAACTGTGGCAACGACGCCTTGTGCGTGAGCAAGGCGTCGTTGCCTACGACTTCAGCCATGACCGGATCCGCGAGATCGCCTACGCCGAGATTAGCCCGGCGCAGCGTCGCATCTTACATCGTCGTGTTGCGCAGGCGCTGGAAAGCGTTCACGCAGCAAACTTGGACCCGGTCAGCGGTCAACTGGCCGCGCATTATGAACATGCCGCGTTGCTGGAACAGGCGATCCTGTATCACCGGCGGGCAGGCGACGTGGCGTACCGGCTTTACGCCAACGAAGAGGCGATCAACCACTGGACCAAAGCGCTGGATTTGCTCAAAATCTTGCCCGTCAGTTCTGAGTGCATCCAACAGGAACTCGATGTGTTGTTCGCCCTAGGGCCAGCTTTGATCGCCGCCAGGGACTACATAGCGCTAGAGGTGGCGCGGGTCTACCACCAGGCGCAAGCGCTGTGCCGCCAGGTGGGAGACACTGCCCGGCTCTTTATCGCGCTATGGGGATTGGCGTTGTCGTATGGAGCACGCGGAAACGTACAGGCTGCCCGAGATCTGGCCGGGCAGTGTCTGAGGCTGGCGCAAGACAGGGAAGACCCGATGCTTCTCGTGGCCGCTCACGCCAAGTTGGGGGAAGATTTGTATTACCTGGGCGAGTTTCCCCTTGCCAAAGCACACTTAGAACAAGCGATCAGCTATTATGATCCACAACAACACGACTCTCTTAGCCACATCTTTGGCGGCCAAGACCCCGTCATCAACAACTTAGGACCACTTAGCCATTGTTTATGGTTTCTTGGTTACATCGATAGCGGGCTCCAACGCAGCCAGGAAGTGTTCGCGCGTGGCCAACAGGTAGTCGATCCCTTCAACCGTGCCCTAGCTAGCGCCTGTTCGGGCGTGCATCATGCATTGCGCCAAGATTGGAAGGTTGCTTTGGCACATAACGAAGTAGCCATTGCTATCGCAACACAGTGGAGCATTCCTGCCCTGTTAGTCTGGCCACTCAACGGCTGGGCGTTAGCCAAACAGGAACGCATTACTGAGGGGATTGCCCTCATGCAGCAGAGCCTGGTTGAAGTCCATGTTTTCACACCTATGTTGCGAGCGGCGTTGGCAGAAGCATACGGGCGTGTCGGGCGAGTGGACGAAGGTCTAGTCCTGATCGACGAAACATTGGCGCTTGTACAACGCACCGGGATGGTTTACTGGAACGCAGAACTGCACCGGCTGCAGGGTGAACTCCTGATGGCACAAGGCGCTGATAAACAGGCGGTGGAGGTGTGCTACGGGCAGGCTATCCAGATCGCCCGCCAACAGAATGCCAAATCGTTAGAACTGCGCGCGACGGTGAGCCTGGCGCGTTTATGGCAAAAGCAGGGCCGGCAAACCGAAGCTCGTGAGCGATTAGCAGACATCTATGCTTGGTTTACGGAAGGTTTTACTACGCTTGACCTGCAAGAAGCGCAAGCACTGTTGGCGGCGTTATCCTGATAGATCAAGCAAAGTAAAGTCAGCCATGCGTAGGGGCGAGGCATGCCTCGCCCCATGTGTATCAAGGGAAGGAATTTCGTGTGATCAACCAAGGCTACATGCACTTTTTGGCACCCACTAGGCCGGGTGAAAGGCCAGTGGGTGCGGTTTTTACAGGATCGACCTGCGATTTGCCCGGCTAAATCAGGTAAATCGAGCAAGGCACCGGTAACATACCTTGTTTAAATACAATTTTACCCAACAATTTTTCCCGATAATACAGTTATTTGTTTACCTTGATACACATGGGGTCAGGCATGCCTGACCCCTACGATTGATTGGTTGGCGTTGATTGGCCGCATCGATTCGCCTGAGCTAACCCTGGCCGGCGCTGGTTGCCTGAATTATCCCTCATTTTCCTCGTTTGACACTGTAGCTACGCGCGACAATCCATTGCAGATGTTTTCCCACGCATTTCTACCTTATCTGATCCGCAAAGATCGCTTTTGAGATCGTTTTGAGATCACTGCCCATGCTATGCTGGCCTCAAGCTTGCTGTTTGAGTTGGCAGAAGTAGAGGAGTCTGTATGATACAGAGCAGAACATCTGCGCATAATCGGGTTCCTCATCGGCTGTGCTGGCTACCCGTCTGATGGACGTCCATGAATTATTCCAACTGCATCCCCAGGCCCATCTGTTCACAGTCCGCTTATGGATCGAAGAAATGGGCAACGGCCAGCAGGAAGCGCGTATGCAAGTCAAGCATATCTTGAGTGGTGAGACGCGCTATTTTCGCGAGTGGACGCTGCTGGTGGCCTATCTGCTGGCGAAGGTGCAAACAGGCGATGATTAATTCCCAAAAAGAGGAGGTGGACATTCACGAGGCATGATCAGGTTTTTGCAGTTACGGTTTTTCCAAAGCGCCAAAACACATATCAATATATTCATCCAACCCCATACCTTTCAATCAGGAGATCGTTATGAACTACTTGCAGTTTGTCCCACGCTACTTGGTGATTGGTTTGCTGCTCTGCCTCTTGGCGGGCTGTAATCTTGTCATCACACCGCCGGCGCCGGCCGCACCACCGGCCGCTGCCGCGCCCGGTCCGGTCGCTGAACTGGCCGGTGAATTTGAACTGGTGCAATTGATTGTTGACTTTCCCGCCGGGACATGGACGCCATCGCATACGCATGGTGGCATGTTGCTGGTGACGGTGCGCAATGGTGAGCTCACAGTGCGCGATGAGAAAGGCACCGAGCAGATCTATAAAGCGGGCGAGAGTTTCATTGAGCAGCCCGGTGTCTTCCTTGAGATCGGCAATGCGGGGCAGAGCCTGGCCTCGGTGGCCAATGTTGCCCTATTGCCCAAAGGCGCGAAACTGACAACGACGAAGGCGGGCATCAGCACCGACAAAGCGCCGCCCGGCCCCACCGTAGTCTATCAACATAAGCAGGCGATCACGAAACCCCTTGGTGAATTTGATCTGCTGCAACTCGTCTTGGATTTTGCGCCGGGGGCGTGGACGCCATCGCATACGCATGGTGGGATGTTGCTGGCGATAGTGCTGGATGGTGAACTCACGGTGCGTGATGCGCAAGGCGTTGAGAAGAAATACAAAGCGGGCGAGAGTTTCATTGAGGAACCTGGCATCTTTCTTGAGATCGGCAACGCGGGGAAGAGCTTAGCCCCTGTGGCCGTGGCTGCTCTGTTACCCAAAGGGGCGAAACTGACAACGACGAAGGCGGGCATCAGCACCGACAAGGCGCCGCCCGGCCCCACCTTGCTCTACCAATATAAGTTAGCGGCCAATAGCGTGGCTGCCCCGTAACGCCTACGCACAACGGGTCGGGCTGGGCGCCCAGCCCGATGGCGAGCGTCCTGAGTTGGCGGCGGCCCAGGCGTTTCTGGCACAGAAGTAGCATTTAGGATACTAGTCAGATCGCAATCGTCTCGCCTGCCTACACAGGCAATCGAAGCGATTGTAATCCGACGGCGTAATGAGATGGTAAAAAACCTGTGCCTATCGAGGAACCCAAAACCGTTTTGTGCAGTGCCATCGAAGTACCAACTGTGGCTTAGTTCGCGACAATTTTGTGTCCATTTATATGTTCGCTGAAGGCTATGTGCATTAGTAACACACCCACCGCTGCGAGATGAGCAGCTGAGTCAAACCTTATTTCAAACAAGGAGAATCTCATGGAAAACCCCACCCTCTCACGCCGCGATCTATTAGCCGCTGGCGGCGCTACCCTGGCCGGATTGGCACTGCTTAACGCTCACTTCACCGCCCATGCGGCGCCCCTGCGTGCCGGTGAAGCGGTGCTCCCCTGGCTTGACCAAATGGCAGAAAACCCAGTGCCGCAGGTGATCGCCAACCAGTTGGTTTGGGAAGATGTCGATTCATGGATCACGCCCAACGACAAGTTCTTCAGCATCGCCCACTACAACCGGCCGCAGATCGACGCCAAGCAGTGGCACTTGGAGGTCACCGGCCTGGTGAAGAAACCGTTGACGCTGAAGTTGGATCAGCTCAAAGCGCGCAAAAAAGCAGAAGTGTCCTTTACCGTGGAATGTTCAGGCAACCACGGTCTTCCCTTCTTTTGGGGTGGGATTGGCAACGCCAACTGGGGCGGAACCTCGTTATCTGCGCTGTTGAAGGAAGCGGGCGTGCTTGACAAAGGGATCGAAGTGGTCTTCTGGGGCAGTGATGAAGGTGAGGAGACAGTACGTGAGATTCCAATGAAGCAGAATTTCGCCCGCAGCATGTCGATTCAAGACGCCATGAACCCCAACAACCTGCTTTGCTATGAGATGAATGGCGCATCGCTGCCGCAACCAAACGGCTTTCCTCTGCGCCTGATTGCACCAGGCTGGTATGGCATCGCCAATGTCAAGTGGCTCAAACGGATTGAGGTGCGCGCCACCCGCCTCATGAACAAGTTTATGGCGCGCGACTATGTCACCATTCGCAAGGAAGAACACAACGGCGAAACGGTTTGGACAGAAACGTCGGTGGGGCGAGCATTGCTCAAATCGGCCCCGGTGCGCGTCGTGCGCAAGGACGGCAAGGTGACGATTCAGGGGGCGGCCTGGGGCGCACCGATCAAGCAGGTGGAGGTGAAGATCGACGCTGGCATTTGGCAAAAGGCCAAGCTCGACGCCACCCAGAAAGGCGACTATGCCTGGAAGTTCTGGACGCTTGACTGGCCTACCCCGAAAGCGGGTGAACACACGATCACCGCGCGAGCAACCGACACGGCCGGCAACCTCCAGCCGACGATGAGCGACCCGTTGATCGCCGACAAGCAGACCTTTTGGGAGAGCAATGGGCAGATCACGCGCACGGTGAAGATTGGTTGATTTGAATGTAATACGAGATTGGGCCTGTAGTGAAGCAAGCAAGATTGACCGAGAAAGACATTGACCAGAATGAGACCGGCGCTTTCGCACTGCGCAAGCCGATATACCGGTAATTCTCGTCCGTTGCAACGGGATGCGCCGGTCTCATTTTGATGAACGGATGCCAAATTCAGTCTGCGCCAAAGATGTACGTATCCAGGAATGCATTGCGGAATTTGCCCTGCGGATCATATGTACGCAGCAGATTTTGGAAGTCTGGCAGCTTCGGATAGAGCGCCTGCACGCGGGCGGGTGGCATCGTAAACAGCTTGCCCCAGTGTGGGCGGGCATTAAAAGGCGCCAGTTGCTCTTCGATCAGTGGGAGCAGCTTCTGGACGGCCGGCCAGTCCTTTTTCCAGGAAAAGTGAATGCCGATACAGGCTTGATGGTAGCTGGGACTCATCCAGAGCGTGTCCACAGCGATGGTGCGCACCTCGGAAATCAGGAGGCTCGGCTCCAACTGTGGTTGTAAGCGTTCCACCGTGCGCAAGGCGGCAACGGCGTGCTGGCGCGGCAACGAAATATTCGGTCTGCAACTCATCACCGCTGGCGGGCGTGTGATCGATGCGGAAGTGGGGCAAGCGTTCATGCCAAGGGCCGGGAATGCCCATCTGCGCCGTGCAAGGATCGGCAGAGAGGCGGGCCAGCGGATGGCGATCGCTTGGGGCGAGGATCGCCTCGAAGAAACTAGGCGCCAAGGCGGCGCTTCAACCAAATTTGGTTCACGCGCCTTTTGCCAGTCGGTAAAGAGACTGCGGCGGCGAGGTCGTGGCGCAACCGGGCGCGCCCTACCCCGCCCCCCATGCCTTCAGCGAGTGGCTGAGCGCGGTGATCGGACCGCCTACGCAAAAAGCAGAGATCGTCATCGTCGGCTTGATGCTCGAAATCTGCGTCCTCGCCACCCTACAGGAACTCTATCATCGCGGCTACCGGGCCAAAGTATTGTTTGAAGGGGTGGATACTTATGCGGGTAGTGTAGAACAAAAGCAGGTGCTTTTCGAGACCCTCTTTCCCTTCTGGGGTCAGGCGCTCGATTGGCGGGCACTGTGTGGGTCAGTAAAGTAGTGATCTCGGACAGACAAAATGATATGTTACGCATTAACGCCTGTTCCGGCACAACAGACGTGCCTACGCTTCGATATCGGGATTAGCCGCCATAATCGCTTCCGACACTGCCCAAACTTGGGGCAGGCTATCCCTAATCTGTTCGCCGCGCCGCTGTAGATCCGTCGACGATGTGATGCCAAGATCAGCAAGCAGTGCTCGATAGCCGGGGTCAAACTGCTCCTGCATCGCCACGGACGCATCCTGGTATAGCACTTTCTGACACCGGGAATACGTAGCCACGATCCAGAAGATCGCCGCGCGATAATCGCCGTGTTTGATAATCTCCCAACTGCCGTCAATTGCGATCGGGCGGGCAAGCTCGCTCAAATCGGAAACGAAAAAGAACGGCGTTTTGATCACCGTTTTGGCAACATCGAAGACCGCGGTGAGCGCGGCCAGATGATGTTCCACCCGCGTCCGGCCCATCTCAGTACAACCCAACAGATCTAGGAGCGTGGGGTAAAAATCCAAGTGATCATAATCGATCAGGAGTTCGCGCACCGCCACATAGCGCCGCCGCACGGTTGGGTTCTTCAGCCCAGCCACGAACAGCACATGCGTCGTCACCCCCGTCGCGAATAACCAGGCGGTCACCTGATCGTGAAAGAGATCGGCCGCGTTCAACGATTGGAGATTGCGCAAGATATTGTTTCTGGCGTGTTCGCAACGTTTGTAGACCCATAGCCTTTTGGCATAATCTTTGGCCACCGCCGCCTGAAGTTGAGTCAACTCGCCGGATGGATCGGCAATGATGCTGGGTCGCCTAAAACTACCGGCCATGTTGTAATTGCCCAAGATCTGCTCGGGTGACTGCAACTGATCACGCGCCAGATAGGAGATTTCGAGCAGCACGTCCTGATAGATGAACTTGCCAAGCTTGACCGGTGGATTAGCATCGTCAAGCACGACCATGACATCCAGATCGGAGCTTAGGAACGCGGATTTTATTAAACCCAGAACATGAGAGGAGTTTTCTCAATGAACTTCCTGGTCTTATTAAATCCTCGATCCTTAGCGCAAGCATGGCATGATCGGGGAGCCAATTTGTCGAACCGTGGTAGAAGGCGCCGTAAAAGCCGGGTATTTTACTGCCCTCTGCGCGCACCCATTAGCGTGCGACAGCTTTGGCTTGTTTGACCAACATAATTACCTCGTAAAGTCAGTCATTTGCCCGCTTGCGGGTAGGTCACGCGACAACCGCTGTGCGACGCGCTGCTGTAAGTAGGCTGTGCGCAAATCGCGATGTACGGCCACATTTTCAAAAAAGGAGTGGCGCAGCTTATCATCGCCGATGTGACTGGCGTACATTTCTAGTCGCCGATAGACACTTTGCAAGAGGGGCACAGCCCGTTGATCTTGGGCTGCGGTTAAGCCACGATAACAGATCCAATCGGTATAGAATGGTTCATCGATGCCGGCAAGCTCGAAACCCAAACTATTGGCCAGCGCGCTGAGCACAAAGCTGGCCGTGCTGACACCGACCAACGACACAAAATAGACGCCATCGGCAAAGGGGCCGATCCGTTCGTTGACTAGCGTGTGGGCAACCTGAAGCGCCAGCCGGGTCTTGCCCACCCCACCTTCACCGACCAGCGTGATCAAACGCGTGGTTGGGGTGGCTAAATAGTCGGTTAAGCGGGCAATTTCTGCTTCCCGCCCAACGAATGAGGTGAGGGCAGCGGGCAAGGTATGGGGCAAAGCGGACAAACTCTCCGCTTTGTCACCGTTCGGTTGTGTGAGCACGGTACGGTCTTGCTGCGCCGGCGCCTCCTCCCGCTGAGGCGTGGCGATTGGCAACGTGAACCATGCTTGCAATTCGACTGGGTTGATTTGATAACCGGCCTGGTCAGCCCACTGTTGGGCACGCGTTAGATCAAGCTGCGGAGCAAAGAGGCGGATGAGGGACAAAATATAGGTGCGGGTTGGTTTCCACTGGCGCCCCTTTTGTGTACGCGCGTGTTCCCACCGCGAGAGCAAGGTGCCGTCGATGACGCGATACTCGGTCAGCGGGCCAGCGCGGGCCAGTTGATCGAGCATTTCGATTAATTGTTCTTGACTCCATTGCGCCTCTTTACGCAGGGCACGTAGCTGTTCTCCGAATTGTTTGAGATCCATTAGCGATTGATCAAGGCGCATCCAAAAATAACTACGGTAAGGCTGCAAACCGGTTGCGGTCGTACTATGCCGCTTTGCCGCGCTAGGATGGTGCAGTAATTTTTTCGGATGCGCGTCAACAAGGTCACTAGGACAATTGTCCTAGTTGCTG
>JBBREZ010000040.1:0-22861 GCA_038225095.1 Caldilineales bacterium | reverse complement strand
TAGTAAAGTAGTTTCACTACTTCAATAAGGGAAAAGTTTATGAAAAATAGATGGGTACGTTTCGGTGTAAGTGTAGGAGCGCTAGCGATGGTCGCTGGGCTGAGTTTTGGCGCAGTGGCGCACGTGCAAGCACAAGCTGCCTGGTATAATTTGGGTGGCCCTCGTGTAGCGCCAATTGTATGGGCCGGTGGCCCGCATGGCGGCGGTGAATTTGGACAGCGGGCTGGCTCGCTGGCGACGATTGCCAAAGCGTTAGGCATCAGCGAAAGTGATCTCATGACGGCAATCAAAAGTGGTAAGACCGTCGCTGACGTGGCAACGGAAAAAAGGGTTGCGTTGAGCACTGTCGTTGATGCTGTTGTGGCCGAGCAAACAACAGTATTGAAGCAAGCAGTGACCGATGGTCGCATCACGCAGCAACAGGCCGATGCGCGAATTGCTAAACTCAAGACCGATCTGCCGACCATGCTCAGCACAAAAATGCCTGAGCGGCCGGTTGGTGGTCCGCGCGGTGGTGGCTTTGGGCCATTTGGCGCCCCAGCGACAATTGCAAAAGCCTTGGGGATTAGTGAAAGTGATCTCATGACGGCGCTCAAGGGTGGTAAGACCGTCGCCGATGTGGCAACAGAAAAAGGGGTTGCCCTGACAACCGTCGTTGATGCCGTTGTAGCTGAACGCACAACAGCATTGAAGCAAGCGGTGACCGATGGCCGCATCACGCAGCAACAGGCTGATGATCAGCTTGCTAAGCTTAAGACCAATCTGCCGACTATGCTCAGCACAAAACTCCCCACACGGCCCGAAGGCTTCGGCCCGCGCAGTGGTGGCTTTGGGATGTTTGGCACTCCAGCCCTGATTGCCAAAACGTTGGGGATTAGTGAAAGCGATCTTGTTACAGCGCTTAAGAGCGGCAAGACCGTCGCTGATGTCGCTACGGAAAAAGGGGTTGCGCTGAACATTGTCGTTGATGCCATTGTAGCCGAGCAAACGACCGCATTGAAGCAAGCGGTCGTTGATGGGCGCATTACCCAGCAACAGGCCGATGCGCGAATTGCCAAGCTCAAGACCGATCTGCCGACCATGCTCAGCACAAAGCACGACGCTGGCGATAGAGGACCTGGCGGCCATCACTTCGGCGGACGCGGCTCGAATCAAGCGGAACCACAGACTCCGCAATCGCCGGACGGCACTGACCAATCAAGCGATAGTAACGCCATCGCAGAGCCGTTTCAATCAGCTTGATCGCCATGAACGAATGGTTGCATCCACAATAAGATAGTGCAATGAAACTATTGACGTAACTACGCAGGTGGAGCGTTACGTTAGGTAAACACGTAGACAGGGTCTGCTCCCTGTCTACGTGTTTACCTGTCTACGTGTTTACCTGTCTACCTGTCTACACACAGGGGCTGAGTAGTTACCTATTGACTATCTATTGTTAAAATAGAAGGAATCAAGGGAGAGCCAGTGCGCCTGGCTCTCCCTTGTATAAGATTAGCACCAAGGAGAATTTATTGCATGGCTGCCCGTATTCTTGTTGTAGATGACGACAAACAGATCGTTCGTGTACTCCAAACCTATCTAACCCAGGAAGGGATGACGGTGCTCAGTGCCTACACTGGTGATGAGGCATTACATTTGATCCGCCAGGAACGCCCCGATTGTGTCGTGCTCGACTTGATGTTGCCTGGGCAGAGTGGTTGGGATGTGACGCGCCAGATGCGCAGTGATGAACATCTGGCCTCTATTCCCATTCTCATGTTAACCGCCCGCGTCGATGATACCGATAAGATTGTTGGCTTGGAACTGGGTGCCGATGATTATGTGACCAAACCGTTCAATCTGCGCGAAGTCGTGGCGCGGGTGCGCGCCATTTTACGCCGCACGCGCGGTGGCGCGCGGCCATCCTATGTGCTGCAAAGTCGTGGCTTGCGCCTAGACACCCAGCAACGGACCGTAAGTCTAGACGGTCGGCTGCTTGAGATGACGCCAACCGAGTTTGCTTTGTTACAAGCTTTGATGGAAAATCCCAATCGTGTCTTTACGCGCCGCGCGTTGATCGAAGCCGCCCTGGGCTATGACTACGAGGGGCTGGAACGCACTGTGGACAGCCATATCAAAAATTTACGCAAGAAAGTTGAAGCGGACCTTGCCAACCCGCTCTATATTGAAACTGTGTTCGGCGTCGGCTATCGCTTCCGAGGAGATGGTGAACCCACACCATGAATCGACTTTCTGTCCGTCTCACCCTGGCATTTGTGCTGGTCATCTTAGTAACGGTCGCCACGGTCGCCAGCTTGACCAGTTGGAGCGTGGGCAATCAATTTCGCCTGTATCTGACGCGCCCCGATATTTGGCCGCGCCGTGGCCTGGCCGATGCGCTGGGCGTCTATTATCAACAAAGTGAATCCTGGGATAATGTCGCCAGTTGGCTGGACGCGCCGCCGCCTGCCCCGCCCCATGAGCATCGGCCACCCGTCTTTCGCCACCCGCCGCTCGTGTTAGCCAATGCAAAGGGCCAAATTATTTACAATGACCGGCACGCGCGACTTGGTGAGCACCTAAGCGCCAGTGAACAGCAAAATGCGCAACCCATTGTAATGGACGGTAACACGGTCGGTTATGTGATGCTGGCGACGCCAGAGGCATCGATGCTCGATGCGCCGGAGCTAAATTTTCTCGCGCGGCTGCGCACGTCACTTGTGGTAGCCGCGCTGATTGCCAGTATATTAGGCATCGTGCTTGGGTTGTTTATGAGCCGGATGCTGGCCACGCCTTTGTCGGTATTGGCTAAAACGGCGCGCGCCTTCGCCGCACATGATTGGAATCAACGCGTCCCCATCCAGGGAACCACCGCGATTATAGAGGTGGCCGAAGTGGCACACGCGTTCAATGATATGGCCGATGAATTGCAACGCGCCGAAACCCAGCGCCGCAACATGATGGCCGATATCGCGCACGAACTGCGGACACCGTTAGCCGTGATCCAGAGTAACCTGCATGCCATTCTGGACGGCGTCTACCCGCTGGAAATGAAAGAGATCGGCACCCTTTATGATGAAACGCGTCTGCTGGCGCGCCTCGTCGATGATTTGCGCGAGTTGACGCTGGCCGAAGCGCGTCAGTTACCCTTAAATGTGCGGCCAGTCGATGGACCCGCCTTGCTCGCCGGCGTTGCTGGAAAATTTGCATTGGCGGCGGATGCACAAAATGTCACCTTAGTGGTACAAGTTCCTAACCAATTGCCGGCGGTGTGTGCTGACGCCGACCGGATGGCGCAAGTGCTCCAGAACCTCCTCACCAATGCGTTGCGCCATACACCCGCTAGTGGTCGCATCACGCTGGCGGCCGATGCAACCACCAAACCGGGCGCGGTCGAGTTTAGCGTTAGCGACACGGGGGAAGGCATCCCTAGCGATAATTTGCCGTATGTCTTTGAACGCTTTTATCGCGCCGATCAATCACGCGCCCGCCGCAGTGGCGGCACCGGGTTGGGGCTCACGATTGCCAAAACCTTGATCCAAACTATGGGCGGTGAGATTGGGGTAGAAAGCGTACTAACGCAAGGCAGCCGCTTCTGGTTTACCCTACCCTTAGCCACTGGCTAGTAAGAGAAAACATTTAAACTTCATACAAGGCGGAGGCAGCATTCTCTAATGCCGCCAGGGTCGCATTAGAGAATGCGACCTCCTCGTTTGTCTATCTTTAAGCTGTTTTCTCTATAAGCTTCCATTAATTCTGCATATTGTCTCCATTAATTCTAAATACCGTCTTCATTAATTCTCCATATCTCGCTGCTATCCTTAAAGTCATGGTGCGCATAACACCGCAAATAGACATACAGCCAGTTTAGAACAATCAATAATCAAGCGTGAATAGGTAAGGAGACGTAAAATGCAATCGGCAATGTTAATTTTGTTAAATAAACCGTTTGAAGGTGGACCCGGAGGGGATATGATGCGTGGTGGGCACCCTGGGGGCTTCTTCCTCGGTGGATTGATGGGTGGTCTGTTTACAGCCGTGTGGACGGCGATTATCGTCCTGCTCGTATTGTGGATTGTGCGCCACTGGTCAAGCCCCAGAAATCCCATCACTGCCTTTACCCGCCGTGCTATGTCAGCCGTACAGGCAAGTAATAGCGCCGTTAGCAGCACACAAACGCCATTAGAAATTTTGCAAACGCGTTATGCCAAAGGCGAGATCAACCGCGAAGAATATGAAGCCATTCGACGTGACTTGGTTGGCGAAGCAATCCCAATTCAGATGCCGCCAGCCGCAGCACCACCAGTCCAGGCCTGAGTGGCAGATTATAAATCGTCGATACGAAAATAAAAAGGCAGGGAGAATAACCAAACACGGTTATTCTCCCTGCCTTTTTACTGTGTCGCCAAATTTCAGAGGTCTACCATCCTTAAGCGAGTTAAGCAAATTCCTCAAACATATCTCCACTCGCGGCCCAAACTATATCTGCCTATATCTCGCAAATGGTACAGGGCTAACATAGATCGAAGCGATGATAGCGAATAATAGGCTAAAGAATTAGTACGCCTAAATTGAACAGCTTCAACTGAGAAGCTTATTGAGCCGTGTGTGATCAACCATTGGGTTAAATAGTAAGCAACCCTGATAAATTTAATTAAATCGAGCGAATTTTCTCCGGTTTTTTATCATTTCCACACAAATCCTTAACAATTCTCTGCTACTATGGAAACGCCCAGCAAAACGCTGCCAAGCAAGCTAAATCAACTTCGTATCAATCGGGATCAAGGTCATGAAAATCTTACTTGCCGGTCAGGCTTATTATCTACACAACAATGGCCAAGCGGTCTTCACCATTAACCTGGCGGAAGGGTTGGCTGAAGCAGGCCATGAGGTCATGGTGATAGCCCCTTCAGAGACAGGCCATGCCTATCGCACCCAGCAACATGGCGTAGAACTTCAGACTGTGCCGGCGTTGAATCTGAAATACAATGCTAACTTTACGGCGTTCAGCGAACGACTTGTCGCCCAAACCGGCGCCGCTTTTGAACCAGATGTTGTCCATATTCAAGATCACTATTTTTTGAGCCGCAGCGTTTTACGCATGATCCGGCGACGCCCGGTCAAACACATTGGCACCAATCACTTTTTGCCAGCCAATCTGATCGACAATATCAAGCTGCCTGCGCTGCTGCGCAATCCTATGCAAAATTGGATGTGGTCAAACATGTTGGATGTCTATAACCGCTTAGACGGTGTTACCACGCCCACCGAAACGGGCGTGCGCATCTTAAAAAGAGCGGGGTTGGACGTGCCGGTGCAAGCGATTTCTTGTGGGGTAGATCGGTGGAATTTCCGCCCGCGCCCGGAAGTAGATCGCACAGCCATGCGTCAAAAGTATGGCTTACACAAGGATAAAACACTGTTGCTCTACGTGGGTCGGGTTGATTCCGAAAAATGTCTGGATACGATCATTAACGCGCTGGCAACCCTCAGGCGCAACGATGTGCAGTTTGCGATTGCCGGCACAGGCAGAGATGTCCATGCACTCAAAGCGCTTTGCGAGGAACGCACATTGGGCGAACGGGTGGTCTTTACTGGTTTCGTGCCGGCTGAAGATTTGCCGTTATTGCTGAATAGCGCTGATGCCTTTGTGATGCCTGGTCATGCCGAATTGCAAAGCATTGCGACGCTCGAAGCCATGGCCAGTGGATTGCCGGTGCTGGCGGCCAATGCCTGCGCACTGCCGGAGTTGGTCACACCAGATGTCAATGGCTATCTATTTACGCCTAAAAATAGCGACGATGCGGCGGCCTGCATCACAACGTGGCTGAACAATCGCACACGGTGGGTGGAGATGGGCACAGCCAGTCTGGTCAAAATAGCGACCCATACTCGCGCCAATACGATCCAACGCTACCTTGACTGGTACAATTATGTTCGCGAAGCAGACAACGTTATCATGCACGCCCAGCCAGTGTTAACAATTCCTTTGACCCAATCACAAAGCTAATCGAGCCAGCCAATCAAAGTTATACAAGCATAGGGGCACGCCATGACGTGCCCGTCCGGTTAATTGGAATGACGTTGATTGGACTCATCTATGAGAGCATCATGCTGGTCCGGGGCCAAATATGACCGCCATCCGCAACTTCGTTAAAAGCAACGCAAAGACCGCTAAGCAGACGGAGACTGGTCGCTCCTACTGGGATATCCTAAACAGCAATCTGTTTAGTTTTTTCAACATTATTCTCTTTTCGGTCGGCATCATTTTGCTGGTCTTTGGCCGTTATAACGACGCCTTTATCACGGTCAGCACGGGCATCGTGGGCACCGTTGTCAACGCTTTTCAGGAAATTAGCGCCAAACGCCAACTGGACAAAATTACCCTATTCGCCCGCCCCGAAGCGCGCGTGATCCGCAATCATCGCGAACAAATTATCGACGCCGCCCAACTGGTGCGGGGTGACACCATTCATCTGCGCGCCGGTGACCAAGCGATGGCCGACGGTGTGGTGGTGGGCGATGGGGATGGCGAAATCGATGAGTCGCTCCTGACCGGCGAGAGTGACTTGGTACACAAACAGCAAGGTGACCGGATTTTTTCTGGCAGCCTTTGCGTCAACGGCGATCTAACGTACTGCGCCGAAGCCGTCGGCGCCGACAGTTTTGCCAACAAACTGATTCAGGTCGCGCGCACCTTCACCCAAGTCTCGACGCCGCTTCAGCAGCAGGTAACTTTGATCATCCGCCTGTTAACGGTGTTGACGGTATTTATGACGCTGATCTTCGTGAGCGCCAGTTTTATCCACGATCTAAGCTTCCTCCAGAATGTGGCCGCATCGGCGGTGATAATCGGCTTGATCCCCTATGGTTTCTTTCTGACGATCAACCTAGCCTACGCTCTTGGCGCGATCAAGATTGCCAAAGCCGGCGCGATCGTCCAACATACGAATGCCGTTGAATCACTTTATTATGTCGATGTCCTGTGTATGGATAAAACGGGGACGCTGACCACGAATACGTTTCATTTGCAAACGGTGCAACCGGTCGGCGAATTAACCGAGGCCGAACTAAAGCAGTGCTTGGGTGATTTTGCGCACAGTGCATCGGTGCCGAACACGACCACCATCGCGATTAGCCAAGGGGTGCAAGGTTGCCAACACAAGCCAGTGGATGAGGTGCGCTTTGCCTCGACGCGCAAGTGGAGTGCGCTAGCCTTTGAACAGGCTGACAACGAGGCGCATAGTAGTACAAGGGGTCGTGGCGTCTTCGTGCTAGGCGCCTTAGAAATGCTACAGCCGTATCTGGTGGCGGAAGCGAATCTGCCCGAGTTACAGCAACAGACGCAAGACTTAGCCAATCAGGGGTTGCGCGTCCTGCTCTTTGCCTACAACCCCAGCGTGACAATTTTGCACGATGCGAACCACGCACCTACATTGCCGCCTTTGCAACCGTTAGGCTTGATCGGCCTGAGCGATGAACTACGCCCCTATGCCCGCAAAATGCTCGCTGAATTTACTGAGCTTGGTGTACGCTTAAAGATTATTTCGGGCGACAACCCCCACACAGTGGCCGCGCTGGCGAAACAAATAGGGATGGACGATGCCAAGCTGGTATCGGGGCCAGAACTGGCGCTGATGAGCGCCGCTGAATTTGAACAGGCGGCCGAGGAAGCTACGATCTTTGGGCGAATCACACCAGAGCAGAAGGCGCAATTAATCGATGCCCTGCTCAAACGCAAGCATTATGTGGCGATGATCGGCGATGGCGTCAACGACATTCTGGCGCTAAAAAAGGCCAAGTTGGGCATTGCCATGCAGAGTGGCAGCTCGGCGGCGCGCAATGTGGCCGACATGGTGCTGCTCAACGATTCGTATGCGGCGCTAGCGCCCGCCTTGACCGAAGGCAAGCGCATTATCAACGGTCTGACCAATGCCACTTATCTGCTGATCACACGCTCGTTCACGTATGCCTTTGTGATCATCGGGGCGTTGATGGTGGGCCTGGACTTCCCGTTTGAGCCAGCGCAGGCGGGCATTACGGCGATTACCGTGGGTCTGCCCGCTTTCTTTTTAACGTTATGGGCTCGCCCCAACGCCAAGCATGAGCCATTGCTGGCTTCGATGGTGCGCTTTGTGCTGCCGGTTGCCTTATGGAGCATGTTGATCGGCGTCACCATTTACACGTTTGTCTATTTTCGGATCAGTGCTTTCCTAGAAAATACGGTCATCCCACCGGCTGTGATTACGGTTTTTGAGCATACGACTGGTCTCACCTACCAAAGTGCGCAACAATTTGGCCTCACAGCTTCGCGCATTGTGGCCCAGACCACGCTTTCAGTCTTTCTCTCGCTCAGCGCGCTGATCCTCATCTTATTTTTGGAGCCGCCCGTAAGTTGGCTCGCCAGTTGGCGTGAGGTCAGCCCCGACAAGCGGCCCACTTGGCTGGTGATCGGTTTAATTGTCTTACTGCTTGTGGGTTTATATATCCCACCAATATCCAACTACTTTGGTCTAATGCCGCCCTTTCTGCCCACATGGGGTGCGATTTTGCTTGGCTTACTTGTGTGGGCCGCGGGTTTGTGGCTGTTCTGGCGCAAACGTTGGATGGATCGCCTGCTGGCCATGGAACCTTAAGTAACGCCAGTTTTATAATTGACCCCAAAAACTAGACTACATGTTAAGCTATTAAGAGAATCAATCTGGGGAGGACAGCTCTCCCCGACTCCAGCCGGGATAGGGGAGTCGATCTTAGCTACGGGTTGGCAGGACAATGCCCTCTGCGAAGATTTGCCGAAGCCGGTCAGTTGCATCAGGGATTTCATCGATCTGGTCAAGTGTTAGCGCATTGACCACTTCGACAGGGTCCTGGCGCTGAAGGCCTGATAATAGCCGCGTAAAGCCAGCAGCTCGATCTGCTGACTGAGTGCCATGATGGGTCGCGATAAGCATGCGGTCTCCCCACTGGCTATCGGTTTGACCACTTGACTAGCCAAGCCGTGGGTAATGAAGCCATTGGTAAGCTCTTTGCCTCTGATAGCCAAGTTTAACTGAGTCATAAATTCCCGGTGCCGGCAGCGGATTTGGAAGCTATCGTCTGATAAATGTAGGACTTAAGCAAACTAGAGCGAATCTCACGCGAAGGCGCAAAGAAAAAGCCGCTTCACTTAAAGGGTAACTGCATTAACTTTGCGTGCTTTGCGCCTTTCGGATGCCTCTTGGGCGCGTAAGTCCTAAAATGCTTGACCCCGGCGAACGCAAGGGTACCGGTCGCACCAGCAAGCTTGCGGGTTGCATTAGTGCTAGGACCAGCGACGCTGAACTGCCTAGTGAACCCACCGTCAGGGTAGCCTTATTGGTGGTGGACTTCACGGTTGCTGCGCTGGAAAAGGGTAAAACAACACCATCGATAATTGCAAATTTCCCGGTGGTTTCCTATAACAGTCGGCTCCTAGTAATAGTGGCGATAGTCACGCCGCCCAGATCTTGTCTACTCCCCTTGGCATTGAGCTTATGACAGGATTCTCCGTCTGAACCTGGCTAACCCTCATGAGGCCACCTGCGCACACGAAAAGAGAGAATAAAATGATACTTCGGAACGTCTTCAGCCAATTCTCCTTACAGATTTGCCCTATACTGCCAACTGGCTTGCCAACTTTCATCCGTATCGGTCAGGTCAAACGCCGAGGCGTTGTTCACTAGGATATCCACGCGGCCCAATTTGGCGTGAGCGGTTTCCAGAAACACTGCGAGTGCCTGCGGCTCGCTCACATCGCAGATGGCAGCCACTACGTGAACACCCTGTTTTTGGAGTTCGGCTTCCGTTGCGCGCAGCGCTGCTTCGCCTCGGGCACAGATGGCAACATTCACCCCTTCTTGGGCAAGACTAAGCGCCACCGCACGGCCAATGCCTGTGCTGCCACCAGTGACAATCGCGCCTTTACCCTGTAATTCAAGATTCATCGTTATTCTCCTTTGGTCATAATGTTTCTTATACTAATTGAGCGTTCAGACCACTGGCACGCGTCGCCCTCACACTTTTTGTGGATCGGCACCGAATCGGCAGTGGCGGCGCATCGGTACATGCACCTATCCTGATACCTATTTGCAAACGGCTGGCAACTAGGTAGATCACGGGCGGACAAGATCGATGGATCAATGTTCGTTCATTCCCACTACGTGACCCACCTGACTCAGTAAGACAACCGACCTAGCTGGGGGCCGACTAGGTCGGTTGTGCTTAAACCGTTGTGCTTATTCTATATGGGTAAAGAACGCGCCTGGGGTACAAGTGCTATTTATGAGCCGTTGGCTTCGGCGTGGGTATCGGCACCATACCCATATCCGGCAGCCGATCAAAGTGACTCGTGTAAAGCACACCAGTAGGATCGCTCTGGCCGACTAGGCCAAAAATTTCAGTTGCTACGATGTATGACCCTACGGCTTCGGCGTGGAGGATGACAATATTGTCGTCGTATTCGTTCGTGACGCCGTTGACCGTTTCGTATTCATGAATTGTACCCGTCCCGTCCGGATTTACAGTATATTCGCCCTGGTTGTAGATGTTTGGAACGACCTGACGCGTTGCATTTTCTCCGGGGAAGTTCCCCGTGAAGATGCAATTATAATGACCTTTGCCATCGAAATGGCAAACACCTGCGATTGCTCCCACGTTCGCACCAGTGAACCCGGTGAGGGCATAGTTGCCCTGAAAGCTGGCGTTGGTGAAACCATCCCCCGCGTGGGTATCCGTGGATGCCGCATCTAGCGGTCGAGCACGAGCACTTCCACTGAAGTATACGAACGCAACAAGCACAGCCAGGTAGAAGAATTTGTTTTTCATGATTGTATCCTCTTTAAATTTTGAACGGTGTTAAACAAGTAAGGCGTATGAAGCACGGTACCGATCCGTCGGTCGCCAAAAGACTGAGGAGTGAGCATTCAAGTCAAATGCCGACCACTGGAACTTGGATTAGTTTATGCCATTGACGGCGCTGCTGCATCGGTATGGATACCTATTTCGATACCTATTTGTATCTGACCGGATACCTACGACGAAATAGGTATAGGTTTCATCCGCTGTCTATCCGCACCGTTTTTCCTGATGGTTGATCCCACTAAACGGAGCAGAGGGTGAGCAATTGCCCACCCTCTGCTCCGTTTGATATTTAGGCTACATCGTGAATTTACACGAGGTGGTAGTCGATAGCAAAGCGCGTGGCCGCGGCACGCGTTGTAACGCCTAGCTTGCTAAAGATCGACGTTACATGCGCATTGACCGTGCGCCGGCTGATGACCAGCTTGTCAGCGATCTCAGCATAGGGTAGCCCCTGGACAACCAGCCGCAGCACTTCGACTTCGCGGGCAGTTAGGCCGGCAGGGAAGGTGAGTAGCGGTGACTCGACTGATTTGGTCGGATCTGCCGCAGTTACAGCTTCCGGTGTTGAGGGCGGTGTTAATGCATACGCAATGGCCTGCTCCAGTGTGAGTGCTTGGCCTTGCACCCACGTAGTGGCGAAGATTTCTTCACCTATAAGGGTGCGCATGGCTGCAATCGAACGTTCCTGTTCAACAGGATCGACAAGCGTATGAAAGGTAAAGCCACCAACCACCTCACGCAGTGCAGCGGCGACCGCAAACAGGCGCACTGCCCGTTCATGCTGGGTTTGAGACTGGGCTAGTGTCCCCAAATGGTGGAGGATGTGGGCTACGCACGCCTTGTCACCGATTTCGTTTGCCAGCACCAGACATTCGTGGTAAAGATTGCTCGCATGTTCGAGCTCTCCTTGCTGCTGGCGAACTTCGCCCAACAGATTCAGCGAATTGGTAATCATCCACTTGTCTGCCAAGGTACGCCGGATCGTCAAAGACTCTTCTAAGAGAGGGCAAGCTGTGCTATAGTCGCCCTGTTGGCTCGCGATAAAGCCCAGGCTGATCATGGCTCCAGAGAGTCCCCACGCATCGTCCACTACCCGGAAGAGGGCAAGTTCCTCCTGGAACAACAGGCGTGCTCTCATCTGATCCCCCTGATTGGCGACGGCAATCCCTAGATTGTCGAGGGCCAGCGCCAAATGCCACTGGCTATCCACCGCTCGGAGCAAGGCAACGCTCTCCCCGCCGTACTGTTGCGTAGCTACAAACTGACGTTGGGCATTCTGCACCAGACACAACTCCCGTAAAGCAATGGCAAGCCCACGCTGATCACCGATGTTGCACCAAAGCGTCTTGCTTGTCTCGAGTGCGGTGCGTGCGCTGAGAAAATCACCTTGGATGATCGCCATCAGCCCCGCACCCCAAAGTGCTTTAGCCCGCGCGGCGGTCGGCTCAGTAGTGCGTTGAAGACTGGTCACCAGCCAGCCGCGTGCCTCACTAAAACGATTGCTAAAATGGGCAAACCAGGTGAGTGCCCCAGCCAACCGCAAGCCTATCTCGGTCCTGTTCAGGTCACTCTCGCTCCAAACCAAAGCAGAACGCAAGTTATCGAGTTCTGCTTCCAAACGCACCAATACCCGTTCACGATACGGTCCAAGCAATTCTGGTTCAGTGGTCTCGGCCAGCGCCAGGAAGAAGATCGCATGGTAGCGGCGGATCGCCTCCGCTTCGTCACTGGCTGCCAATTGCTCCAGCCCATACTCATGAATCGTCTCCAACATGCTGAAGCGGGGCTCGCCACCACTTGGCTCCATCTGTTTCAACAGGTTTTGATTCACCAGCGTTGCGACGCCATCGAGCACATCGACGGCCAGATCCTTATTCACGTTGCCCACAGCCTGCGCAGCTTCCAGCGTAAAGCCACCCACAAAGACCGCCAGGCGGCGAAAGAGTGTCTGCTCATCTGCTGTCAATAGGTCATAGCTCCAGGCAATCTCATCGCGCAGCGTGCGTTGGCGCGCCGGCAGGTCGTGGGGCCCACCCGTGAGTAGCGTCAGCCGTTGTTGCAAACGGGCCAGCAACGCGAGCGGCGAGAACAACTTGAGTCTGGCTGCGGCCAATTCGATAGCGAGCGGCAGCCCATCTAGACTGATACAAATCCTGGCTACATCGGCAGCGTTGTCGGGTATGAGGACAAAATCGGGTTTGACCGCGCTGGCCCGCTGGCAGAACAATTCTATCGCGGCAGATTGAGTTACGTTGGACTCTGGCGTTTTTTCGAGGATTGCGAGCCGTTTCCCATCAGGCAGCGCCAGCGGTGGCACTGGGAATTCCTGTTCGCCATATAGGTGGAGCGTGGCCCGGCTAGTCACCAATACCTTGAGCCGACGACATGCAATCAACAATGCACCTACCAACGGTGCAGCCGTCACCACTTGCTCAAAATTGTCCAACACGAGCAACAGTTGCTTATCACGTAGGTAGTCTTGCAGACTCTCCTGCAATGCTCGCCCGGCCGATTCACGCACGCCCAATATCTGGGCAATCGCTGTGAGCACCAGATTCGGCTCACGGATGGAAGCGAGCGAGACAAAGGAGACACCATCGATAAAATGATCAAGCAAGTTGGAGGCGACCTGCAAGGCTAGACGCGTCTTCCCAACCCCACCCGGGCCGGTAAGCGTGAGCAGACTGACCTGCTCTTGGAGCAGGCGATCTTGGACAGCGGCTACCTCATGCTCGCGTCCAATGAGGGGGCTGCGCGGTAGCAAAAGGTTGGTGGATGGCGGCTTGGTGAGATGCCCCAACGGGGCATCACTGGGGGCACACAGGTCAGCTGGCTTACCCTCATCGGCTGGGGCAGGCACAGCAGACGCATAGGTTTGATCTGAAATGGGGCGACCACGGCTGGGTCTAGGTGTAGGCATACATCACCGCAAATAATAAAGCGTGCAAGGCTCGTTCAGCCACCACTATGCAATGCATAGTGGTGGCTGAATGGGAATAGCATTGGTAGTTGTTTAGTATACCACCCATAGTCAGGACTGTCTAAAGGCACCTTAAGCCCTGTGTGCATGACCACGGTCTCCTTCGCCAATGGAATAAGTAGCAAGCGAGATCGTCGCCCTTTCGAGATGAAGGAACGCTCTACGCCTAGGATGACTTTGTTAAAATAGTATAGTGCATAGATCAACACAAAACTCGTGTTGATCTATGCACTATTTTGTAAATTCTCTGTCAACTACGCAACTTCCCACCCGTCGCCTTTTCCACGGCGCTGATAATGCGCTTGCGCAACTGCTCCACTTCTTTTTCTTGTAGATTGCGCTCTGGGCTTTGATAGGTTAGTCGATAGGCCAGCGACTTGAACCCAACCGGTAGCGGCTCGCCCCGATAGATGTCGAAAAGTTCGCTGTCGGTGACCAGCGCGCCACCAATCTGACGGATCGCATTGTACACTTGTTGTGAGGTCACTTCTTCGGCCACTTCAAACGCCAAATCCTCAACCATGGGCGGATAGCTACTGAGCGGTTGCATCGGCTGCAGGCGCCAGTGTGGCTTCACCAGCGGCTCTAAATTTAATTCGGCGGCATTAATGCGCACCGCCGGCAAATGATAGGCCGCCCGCACCTGGGGATGAATTTCGCCGATCAGGCCCAGGCTTTTGCCTTCTAAAACGACTTCTGCACAGCGCGGGCCAAAGGTGCCGGTGTCGGGCTTGGCGCGATATTCGATCTGGGTTGCGCTAAAGCCGAGGCGAACTAGCCATGTCTCTACCACGCCTTTGAGGTCGAAGAAATCCAGCTCTTCGCTGCCGCTCGTGTCGGGATAAAGCCCTGTGGACGGGCGACGCCCGCCGGTCAGGACAATGCTTACGCGATGTTCTTCCTTGGGTAACACCCCGTCACCTTGCTCTGGCAAATAGACGCGGCCCACTTCGAAGGTGGCAAGCCGGTTGGTGTAACGCAAATTGCGCGCCAGGTTTTCCATGGCGCTCACCAACAAGGAACGGCGTAAGGCGCGCCGCTCTGGTGTGCCAGGGTTAGCCAGAGCAACGTAGTCGGTGGTCGGATCAAGTTGCAACTTTACATGATTTTCCGGCGTGGTCAACGGATGGTTGATCGTCTCTTGCAACCCCAGGTTGACCAAAATGTCGCGCACATGCTCTTCGGTTTCAAAGCTATCATTACGCCGCTGCGTGGGCATCACATCGTCGATCAAATTGGTGCCCACCTGTTCATAGCCGATGATGCGCGCCACTTCTTCGGTTAGATCAGCCGGAATGGCGACATCCAACCGGTGCCAGGGGGCGATACATTCGAGCAGCGGTTCATTGGGCAGACGATGCAGGGCAAACGTTGACGGCGGTGCAGCATCCGCAGCGATCACATCCACCTGTTTCACCTGGAAATCAAGCTTGCGCAGAGCGTCCGCGACTTCTTCTAGCTCCACTGCCACTCCTAACAAGCGGCGCTGATCGCTGATCGTGGTATAAATAAGGCGCGTGGGCTGGGGCGCCGGGTAGGCATCCACCAGGCCCGGCACAATGCGGCCATGCGCATACAGCCGCATCAATTCGGCGGCGCGGCGGGCGGCCAACGGGTTAAGCTCGGCCGGCACACCGCGCGCGAAGCGGAAGCTGGCTTCGCTGTTTAATTTGAGCTTCTGGCTCGTGCGCCGATTGTTGATGCCCTCAAAGGTGGCAGATTCCAGCAACACCGTATGCGTCTGGTCGCTGACTTCGCTTTCCAAACCACCCATCACACCAGCCAGCGCAATCGAACCGGCGCGATCGGCGATCATGAGCATCTTATCATCAAGTTCACGCTGCACATTGTCCAATGTGGTGAATTTCTCACTCGCCTGCGCCCGACGCACGATGATGGTTGGTTTCGCCTGTCCTACACCGCTGGCGCGTTGTTGCAAAATACTATAGTCGAAGGCGTGTAAAGGCTGGCCCCATTCCAACATCACATAGTTGGTGATATCGACAATATTGTTGATCGGGCGCATGCCGGCTTTGGTCAACCGTTCCTGCATCCACTTGGGTGACGGGCCCACTTTTACGTCGGTGATCACGACGCCCGTATAACGGTTGCACAGTTGTGGATCGTCAATGCGCACATCAACATAATCGCTGGCTTGGTGATTGCCCTGGGGCGACCATTCGTCGGTGGGCAGGTGCAAGGTCGCGTCGCTGAGGGCAGACACCTCGCGCGCAATGCCGATCATGCTCAAACAGCGCGCCATGTCTGGCGTGAGTTCAACGATCAACACTTCATCGCCCAGATAATCACGCAGGGCTTTGCCAACGGGGGCGTCTTCGGGCAGGATAATAATGCCCTCATGTTCCTCGCTCAACCCCAATTCACGCTCCGAACAAACCATCCCGGCCGAGGGTATGCCACGAATCTTGGAAGCTTTTAATTTCTTTTTGGGGCGCGGTTGCTGATCACTATACGCATCGAGTAGGACAGCCCCTTCGCGCGCAAAGGCGACCTTAAGCGTGGGCAATGTGGTCACGCCTTTGAAAGCAGACAAATTGGGCGCCCCCGTGACTACGCGCTGGGGTTCTGCGCCGCCATAATTGACATCAACCAACACCAGACGATCGGCGTCCGGATGGGGCAGTACAGCCGTCACCTGGCCCACCAAGAGCGTTGCTGCGTCCCACCAGTCACCAACGCGTTCAATCGAGGCGATTTCCAGCCCAGCCAGCGTCAAGCGCTCGACCAGATCCGCCGTAGATAGGTTCAGCTCCACATATTCTTTGAGCCACGAAAGGGGAACGAGCATAAAAACTCCCTACTATTGTAGAAAGCTGACCCCTCCTCTGCTGGGCGGGGAGCGGGAGCCCTCTGAGCGCGGGAGGGGTCAGCGTCATCATTAAATTAAATTATAAAAAATCGCAATGGTTATAAAACCATCACTTTACTCATCACTGAGTTGGGAAGCACTATTTGACGGCTTGCTAGCATCCTTCCCAACCCAGGTTTCATTTCATCAGCACATCATACACTAAATCATGCGCAAGTGCACGCCATTGACCCCAACCGCGCCGATCACCCAGCAAATTACGCATATCAACTGTGATCTGCGATAGTTGACTGGGCAATACAGCCCGAAACGCTGAAATCTCGCCGCAAGGCGGAAGGGTCGGCATCGCGTTGCCACAAAACAGATGAAAAATATAGCTAGCAAACTTGACTGTCGAGCCATTGTGTTGAAAGCGATATTCGATCAAGCCCATAAAGCGCTTGATCTCTACACAAAGTCTGGTCTCTTCCTCTACCTCGCGAAAGAGCGCATGCTCGATTGTTTCATCCCAATCAATACCGCCGGATGGTAGGCGGGCAATATGGCTTGGGTAATGGGGTTTCGCATGTAACCATAGTTTACCGGTTGGATCCTGAATGGCAAAGACGACCTCGGCGCGGCGGTCAATATCAGCCTGCCACCGGTAAGATCGAATATACTCATCGGCTTGAATGGTAAAAGTGCGACGAAGGGGCGTCCCATACTGGTGCATGAGATTGTTCACTTCGTCTTCACAGATCATCGGTCTCCGCAATCCTGCAACGGGCTGGATAACCGAAATAGACATGTTTCATTCTCCTGAGTTGTCTGGGTTTGGGTTGGTGGGGGAACCACGAACGGACACAGCGTCAACAATAGGTGCCGAACAAGATCATTATTCTGTTGTTAGGTGACTTTCTCTACCTCCTTTACTAAGCGCGAGCTTATTGTATACAATATACCAGAATGCGTACAAATATGAGGTTGCTAATATCAATAATTAGCCGTATTGCGTGGGATTTTGAAGGGAAATGGTATTAGCGGGTAGACAAGCGGGCTGGTATCTGCATTAATTGGCTACGAACTGACCAAAGTGCGCCAAGCAGCAGCAGGGCAGCCGTGGCGAATGAAATGTATTTGCCAATTAGGCGCGGCGGCGTGTCTTCAAAGCGCAATAATAGATAACCGTCGCCTTGGGGCACAGGGACCGTCATGCGGCCAAGCGTGCCCGTTGCTTCGGGGATGACGCTCAGTTGGCGCGTCGGTTTGCCCTGTTTTCCATCGAGTAGATAGGCATGCCAGCCGGGGTAGTAAAATTGGTTAAAAACGATCCGTTGCTCGGTTTTACGCTGGTTATAGAAATAGACTTCCTCCATCACCGTGTTGTGCGCCACCGAGTTTACAGCAAAGGTTTTATAATCTAGCGGGTACGTTTGATTAGCGTAATCGACGGTGGTTGTTACCGGTTTTACCGGTCCGCCAGCTTCGTCCTCACGAATGTAGACATCGGCAAGCGGGCTCCATTTAGGAATTTCTTTGGTCCAGCGCGTGCTACCGGTCATTTCATCGGACGATTGTTGAAAGCGCATCAAGCTGGCCAAGCTCACGGGGCCTTCGGCTGGTGCGCGAATTTCCACGCGTATATATGGATAGCTGCCCAGCAAAATCAGGCCGATCATGGCCAGCAAGGGCAAATTAAGCTGGTCAGTCAAGCGCGCTTGGCGGTGCGCAATCAAGCCGGCCAGGATGCTGACACAGAGCGCCGTGATGCTAAACCAACGCCAGGGAAATTGAGCCGTGCGTAAAATACTCTTAAGCAGCGGCAGATCCCACAAGGGCGCGGCCCAGGTGAGGCCCACAAAGGTTGCCACCACCGTCGCCAAGAGCAGGCAGGCAATTTCCCAGCGCAACCGCCCGGCGCCTCTCCATACCATCCCGACGCCAAGCCCAGCAAACACGATTGGCACGATCCCAACCTGAAACCCAATCGGATCGTTGGGACCGACAATGCTCGTGCCAAACCCCCACCGTGGGCTGAAAAGTTGAAAGAAATAGACAAAATGACCATGAAAATCATAACGAACGTCGAACCACTGGTCAACACGCACATCCTTGTATTCGAAGAGCACGGGCAACCAGAAAATCGCGCTCAAACCCATGCCCGCCACTAAACCCAGGCCGGGCACAAAGGCGCACCGCACCCACAGCCAGATTCGTCGCCCCAGCATGCGCCTTCGATTGGGAGTAGCTTCTGGCGTTGCATAGACAAAAACAAGGATGACTACATAAAAGCCCAGTAAGGGTGTAAAGAGGACAATGATCAGATTACTCGTCAACATCAGCCCAGTATAGCTGAGCGCGGCGCCCAACACCCAACGATACGAAGGCTGTATGATCGCCTGCCGCACCGTCCAGAGACAAAGTGGCAGCCAGACAAAAGCCATGCTCTCCGACAGGTTGGCCCGCACATAGAGATTGAGCAAATGATAGGGAATATAGACATAGGCCAACGCAGCGATCACAGCAGACGGTCGCCCCAACCAGGAGCGCACATAGACATACATCGCCGCCGCACTGCCCACAATGCTGAGGCCGAAGACGGTCTCAATTGCGCCGGTGTAGCTAAAATGGAGAAAATGCAATAATAATTCTGCTACAAAGTGACTAAACCCACCGTAGATATTAAAAAAGGGATAGCCATAGCCAAAGGCAAAATCGGGGCTCCAGCGCGGCCACCAAATGCCATCTTGCACGACACGGTCAAACTCAAAGAGGAAATAGACATGATGGCGGGCATCGTTAGCGCCCCAAAAATAGCCGGGCAACATAAACGGCGCCACCGCAAAACTAGTCAGCGCCAACGTCAGCCAAAAGAGTCCATCACGCCAGAGCGGAATCGGCGGCAGGTTGTCAGGCGATGGAGATTTGGATAGAATCTTTGGCGCTCGCCCTGGTTCACCGGCCATGCAGCACCAACTTATCATCAATGCCATCATCAACTGGCAAGCGCGTCCCATTGCGCCAGTCATAATAACCAAAATAATAGCGCAATTTTTGGGTGGGGGGCACGGTCTTCAGATCAAGCTGGTAGGTGTCGGTCAAGATTTCACCGGGCTGCCAACTAGTCGCTGGACACTTGCCATTGCACGGTTGACGATCTAATTGAGCAACGACCGTCGCTGCTGTGTCATCGCCAGCCAAGGCTTGAAAAAATACATTGTCGTCAAATTCAACTGGATGTAAGACCTGCCAGGTTACGGCCAAGGTGGCCGTACGCGGTTGCCCACTTTCGCTTAGATTCGCCGCTAGCAACACGAAATTGTTGTTAGAACCAATCACGGCAATGGGCATATCCGGTGGTTTAACTTGCGTAAAATTAGTGGAGAGATAAGTATAACTGCTCAGGACAATGAGCGTGAGCAGGACAGGCCAGTAGATATTGCTGTTGAAATCACGATATAAAACCGGCAGACTACCAGCCGTTACAGCCAAGAGCGGGCTGGCCAGCAATAATATCTGCCAAGGATAGGTGAGCAGACGTTCGGCATGACTTAAGCGCCACAGCGGTTCGCTCATGCTCAAGCTCAGTGCCACCAAAATCACAACGCCGGTAAAGCTAAAAATGAGCAGCCGCCCGATCCATGCTGGTTGCAGCCAGCTATCCTGCCCGTTGCGCGCCGCCATTTGCCACAGCCAGAAGGTTAGCACGCTAAAGGTCAGCGCCGCAAAACCAAGTTGAAAGGGGTATGCGTCCTGCCAGCCGGGCACACTGGGCGCGACTTGCCACTGGCTGGCAAACAACTGAAACAGAAACACAAAATGATCGCGAAAATTCACAGGAGAAGGCGCATTGACAGCCCACAGCGAAATCAAGCTGGTTAGTCCAGCCGCACCACTGAGTAAGACGACCAAAGTTGTCAGGCGCTGCCGTTCAACCCAGACTGTATAAAGCAGCAAAAAGAGGGTAGCGAATACCGCCAGCCCAGCCTGCGTTCGCCACATCCACTGCAGCTTAATCACGACAACAATCGCAGCGCTGAGCGAGCGACTCTGCGCATGAATAGCAATACCGGCTAAGGCGAGCGGCAATAAGCCCAAAATCAAGGCATCGCTCAGGCTACCGCGCACGTAGACGGTGGCCAGAAAAGGGGGCAGGAGCATGTAGACCACGCCCGCCAACCCAGCGCTGCGATCACCAAGCCGAGGACGCAACCAACTGTAGATGCCCAGCCCACCCAGCAGCAAACAGAGCGCAAAAGTGACACGCACCGCAGCTACACGATCTAAGCCCAGCACCATAAGCGGGCGGATCAACAAAAAGGCACCGCTACCGATCCCGCGCCACAGATCAGAAGCCGTAGCGATATTGGCGATCGGGATCACGCGCGTTGCGTTAAAGACCGGAACAAATCCATCTAAGCTTTGCCAATAACCAGGAAATGTGGCGGGCGCCCAAGCGATGACGCTGAGCAACAAAACGGCCCAGAAACCTGTACGGGCCGACTGACTTTGTGTAACTTCCATTGTAGGATTATAGCATGTGGCGTAAGGTAGATGGCAAATGGAGGGGGGAAAGATTAGAAGGGAGTAGGGATACGGGATTAAACAACAGAACGTTCGCATATCCCTACTCCCTACTTCTCTCATTTAATCTGTTTGCGTTCGCGGTTTGCGTGGCTTTCCAGGTAGCGGAGCCAAGCGCGCACACTCAAAGGGCCAAAAAAGTTGTGGCGCACAGTGGCCGTTTCGCTGAGTTTTGCACTGGCAAGTTGCTTGGCTAATTCCATTGTCGCCTGGCGCGTCTTCTGAAAAAATTCATGCTGTTGCGCAAAATTGAGATTGGCTGCCGGCTGATAACCCTCATAGTCATCTTGGATGAAGGTCTTGCCGAGGAAAACGCGCAAACGGCGCTGTCCCCAGCGTTCGATCCCGGAAATGTGACGCAATAGCTCGCGGTTGGCTGGCGTATCAGCCGCGACGGCGGCTTGCGACGCAATCGCCTGACCGGATTGTTCAAGTTTAGTGATTAATTCGGCGAATGTTTGCTTGCGCGCTGGACGCTCGAAGATAAAAGCGGCCGCTGTATAAATGAGCCGATTTTTGATTGCCGTAAATTTGATAGCCATAAAAATGATTCCTTATAAAGTAGCGCCGAAAATCTCCTGGGGTAGTACAGGCAGTTTTCAGAGCAGTGTTTAGTGTTTATTATAACGAGGGCGCCTCACCCCCGCGCCCAGGGGGCTCCCGCTCTCCTGAACGGAAGAGCTGTTTCAGAAGAGGGGAGACCAGCGCGTGGCTTTACTCCGACTCCCCCTCGCCTGAACTCGACCCTTTGATTCAGGAGACCCTGCTGGGGGGTGAGGATCCGTAATTTTTATCTTTCGTTTAAACCCACACCATCCAGCGGCTCGCGGTGACCAAAATCTAACAATACACCGCCACCCTCTGCGCCACCGGCCGCTAACGGTCTGGTAACTGCGCTGCTAGCATTGTTAACGCGTTGACCGTAGGTGTTGAGCAATTCCATCTCGGTCAGGCTCAACCCGTAACGATTTTGCGGGTGTTGCAAAATGCGGACTAAATCTAATGTAACCATACGCGCCACATCCTCGCCGGTCTGGAAAGGCAGCCAGCGGATTGGCGCTATGCGCATAAAATCAGTGGCGGCCGGCGTGGGACGATGGAGACGACGCAAGGGTAAAACGGAGCGTTCCAACTGCCAAGCCAAAAACCATTCGGCGCCGGCGGGTGCGGTAATATCCTGGCCCATTAGAAAATAGACGCGATCCACATTAGCGATCAATTCATGAATCGTTTCATAATCCGCCCCGCGCACTGGGGTGCGACGAATTTCGATGCCAATTTGCACTGGCAGTTGCGCCACGGCGCGCCCAATCACGGCGCGCTCGGCTTCTAGATCATTGGTCGCGCTGACAAAAAGACGTAATGTTTCAGCCATAAGGGTAAACTTTTGCTTTTTTGAATAGGGAACGCTCCACCGTCAACTGTCCTTCTCAGCCAAGAGTCCCCGTAACGGTTTGACTAATGGTGGTAGGTCATCCTGGATAGTGTCCCAAAGAATTTTTGGCTCAACTGAAAAATAGACATGGACTATCCAGTTACGCATGGAACGCATCACCGCCCATGGCACTTCTGTATAGCGTGAGGTAATTTCACTAGGAATATGCCCAGCAGCCTCACCAATGATGGCA